>JALWUQ010000009.1 GCA_026993075.1 Campylobacteraceae bacterium | reverse complement strand
ACAGTTTGATAGAAGAAGCGTTATTGGTTAAAAATATGGATTTTGAAGATAATTTGCAGTATGTTTGTGCTAAAAAACATAACTGTGATTTGATTATTACAAATGATAAAAAGTTTTTTTCCGCAAATATCAAAACATTAACCGGTTATGAATTTGTAGCCGCTTATCTAAGCTGATACTACCCTTCAAGTTGTAAGATTTAAATATATGAAAAAAATATGGAAGTAAAAAAAATATTATATCTCATAAATGTTGACTGGTTCTTTGCATCTCATTTTTTACAAGTTGGCAAAGAAGCGATCGGTCGAGGCTATGAGGTGCATCTTGCTTGTACAGTTACTGATAAAAAGAATGAACTTGAAAGTATGGGATTTATAGTCCATGAAGCAAATATCTCTCGCAGTGGAACACATGTACTTCAAGAATTAAAAACGATGTATCAGATATATAAAGTAATGAAATTAGTCCGGCCTGATATTGTAGAGTTTTTTACTATCAAGCCTGTTTTATACGGCGGTATCGTTTCAAGATTTTTACCTGCAAGAAAAAAAGTTTTTTATATTACAGGACTTGGTTATGTTTTTATTGCCAAAGGTTTAAAAGGTTTTATTGTTAGAAATATAGTTAAAGCGATGTACAAGATAGCTATTACTGGAAAAAACAACTCAGTTATTACTGAAAATATATTTGATAAAGGGCTTATAAATAGTTTAAAAGCTGTAGATGAAAAACAAATTAAAATCATCAGAGGTGCGGGAGTAGATTTAGATCGATACATATACGCTGAAGAAAATGCTAAAAATATAAAAGTGACCATGGCTTGCAGACTTTTAAAAGATAAAGGAGTATTTGAATATATAGAAAGTGCAAAAATCTTAAAAAATAAAGGAATAGATGCAGAGTTTGAACTATATGGAGATATAGATATCCATAATCCTGTTGCTTTAATAAATAAAGATTTAGAAAAAATTAAAAAAGAAGGATTTGTAACAGTTCATGGATTTAGTAGTGATATTGCAAATATTTTTTCTAAAGCAAATATAGTTGTGCTTCCATCTTATCGAGAAGGTTTACCAAAAGTACTCATAGAAGCTGCAGCTTGTGGTCGTGCAGTTATTACAACTAATGTTCCAGGATGTCGTGATGCTATAGAAGTAAATAAAACTGGTTTACTTTGTGAGGTAAAAAATGCGGAAGATTTGGCAGAAAAAATTGAAAAACTTATAGTCGATGAAAATTTAAGAAAGAGAATGGGAAGAGCAGGAAGAGAGCTTGCTCAAAAAGAATTTGATATCAATAAAGTAGTAGCTACACATTTTGCAATTTATGAGGATATCGATGAATAGTATATTAATCACTGGTGCAAATGGATTTGTAGGAAGTTATTTTAGAGATAATTATAAAAATAAATATAATATCAATACTTTTTCTTTTCTAAATGATGATTTTAAATCTTTACATACGGAGGGTGTTGAAGTTATCATCCATCTCTCAGCTTTAGTGCATCAAATGGGTGGGGCAAGTAAAGAAGAGTATGAAAGAATTAATGTGATTCAAACTTTGGCTTTGGCTAAAAAAGCTAAAGCGAGCGGGGTTAAGCAGTTTGTGTTTATGAGTACCGTGAAAGTATATGGCGAAGAGAGTGATGTGGCTTATAGTGAGACTACTATATGTAAACCACAAGATGAATATGGAAAGAGTAAGCTAAAAGCTGAAAATGAGCTCTTAAAGCTTGAGAATGATGCGTTTAAAGTCTCTATTATTAGAACTCCTATAGTATATGGGTATGGTGTAAAAGCAAATATTAAAAATTTGATTACTTTAGTGCAAAAAGTTCCTGTTTTGCCATTTGGAGGGATTCAAAACAGAAGAAGTATGATTTATGTGGAAAATCTTTGTTTTTTTATGGATGCTATCATAGAAAAACAAATGAGTGGTATTTTTCTTGTTGCTGATGAGAGGGCTATCTCTACTACGGAGTTGATAGAGCTTATCGCCAAAGCTTTGGGTAAAAAGATTTATTTGGTTCGAGTACCATTTTTTGAGAGTTTTTTGAAGTTGGTTAAGCCCTCTTTTCATAAGCGACTTTTTGAGAGTTTAGAAGTTGATAATAGCCATACTAAAGAGATATTAAATCTCAAAAATCCTTATAGTGTTGAAGATGGAATTTTATATATGATTCAAGGTAAATATTAAATTTCCTATAATTTGACAACATAAAGCCAATCTGATATAATAATTAAAAGACAACAAAGGATATATGATGACAATGGTCGTAGGGATGAGAGAGTTAGCTAGAAATTCTAATATACTAGATGGTTATGATTATGTAGATGTTGAAGATAAAAAAACACATAGATATAAAGGGTTGTTTGTATCTCCAAAATATGCCAATGAATTTAAAAGATTTCTGGAAGATAAAATAGCTGCTAATATACAAGAACAACTTAATGAAATAGAAAGATTTGCGGGTGGTATAGAGATTGAAGAAAGGTTTGTAAATCTTACAGACAAAGAGATAAGAGAGAAAATTGGACAAGAAAAACATGGAATTTAAAGTTATATTTCTAGATACTAATATTATCTTAGACATCATAGGTGCAAATCGACCAAAGCATAATGAAGCTAAAGAGTTGTGGAAAACAGTAGTTTTTAAGGGTATACAAATATTGTTAAGTGAAGATATTTTTACAAATATTTTTTATATTTCTAAGGAAAAAAGAAAAGTTTTAGAGTTTTTTAAAGTTATTCAAAACAGATGGAGAATTATTCCATTTGGAAAAGATGTTATCAAAAAGGCTATTGATTTATCTTTAGAGAAAGATTTAGATTTAGAAGATGTTTTGCAATGCTTATGTGCAAATGAAAATGGATGTGAAGTGTTTGTTACTAATGATAAAAAGTTTTATGATTGTGGTATTGAGATAATGAATTGTACAGAGTTTTTAAATAAAATATAATAGGATAGAGGGGTGACTATATAGAGTTCAATCCTATCAAAGCAAACATCACTAAATAGTGTTGAAGAAGGGATTATGTTATAATGTATTTAAAAAAGGAAAAAATGTGAAAAAAATAATATTTATTTTATTGTTTGGGTTTATCTTTTTATTTGCTGATAATAGGCCCGTAGTTTTACTACATACTACAAAAGGTGATATTAAGCTCGAACTCTATCCAAAAGTAGCCCCAATGGCAGTTAAAAACTTTATAACTTTAGTGAAAAACGGATACTATAACGGTATCATTTTCCATAGGATTATCAAAGGATTTATGATCCAATCAGGAGATCCTACTGGAACTGGCACAGGTGGGGAGTCTATCTGGCATAAGCCTTTTAAAGATGAATTCAAACCAGGATACGACTTTGACAAACCGGGTGTCTTGGCTATGGCAAATAGAGGACCAAACACAAACGGTAGTCAATTTTTCATTACTACAGGAAAAGCAAGCTGGCTAAATGGACATTACACTATTTTTGGACATGTTGTAGGTTCTATGTTGGCACTTGATAAACTAAACGATACACCAACACTTGGAAGAGGAGAAAATTATAGACCTATAAATCCTCCAAAGATTTTAAAGGCATCAATTCTTAGGTAAACTTACCTTTTTGACTAATGGTTTTTTATCTGTTAAAAGAACTATCGGTTCTGTAAAAGGAGCTACCTTGCATAGAAAGTTTGCCAAGCTCATTACTACACTTCCAAAGAAAAATTTTATATGTGGATTATAATCCCATAATTTGTCTGCATATTGATAAACAACATAGGGCGTATCACCGATATTGTCATTATTTTTATCAAAACCGGCATAATTTCCCCAATAGTTATATTCTATGATATTATTTTTATCTTTATGCCTTTTAAAATCTTTATTAATAACAAAAAGATTATTAAATATATTATTATGTTCTATGATATTGTTGCTCACTATCGTATGAAAGTGAAAAGCTGTCATATTGTAGGATATATCATTATCTATGATAGTTCTTTGTATATCTTTGCTGATGTTTCTATTGTCTATAAAAAAGCCTTCAGCATTAAATTTTATAATATTATTCTTAAATAAAAGATGATTTCCTTCTTTCACGAACATACCTATACCAACAACTCCTTTGGATCCAAGAGTTTTGTTTGAGACAATCTTGACATTTTTAGCTGAAATTAACATTATGGAAATGGAATTATATTTATAGAGATTATTTTTTATAATATTATTTGTGCTAAACTCTATATATGTTCCAAAATTCCCACTTATAAATC
Organism: Campylobacteraceae bacterium; assembly: GCA_026993075.1. Classification (GTDB taxonomy): domain Bacteria; phylum Campylobacterota; class Campylobacteria; order Campylobacterales; family JALSKU01; genus JALSKU01. Next base: position 25,031 of record JALWUQ010000009.1, on the reverse strand, counting down.
TATTATTTTCTATGATATTGAAGTTTGACCTTGTTAGGCCTACATCTCGTACTTTATAAAAGATATTGTTTTTTATGATATTATGACTTGAATACCAAAATCTAAGTCCATCTCCTCTTAACGGAATTTTTTCATATATAGAGCTGATATGATTATTCTTTATTGTACAGTTATTTGACATTGAGATATATATCCCATATAAACTGTTTTTTATGGTGCAATGTTCTATCTTTAAGCCATTTGAATTTGTCGCTTTTATTGCACTGTCAAATGCATCTCTTCTTTTTCCGCTACCTGTAATTGTAAGATTTTTTAGCGTGACATCGGGGCTTTTTATAGTTATAACAGTTGCTTTCTTGTTTCCTGTGATTATGGTTTTGCTATCTTTACCTATGATGGTAATAGGTTTATTGATAAAAATATTACCCTTATAAATACCTTTTGAAAGATGTATCGTTGAATAAGGCTTTGCATGGTTGATAGCAGTTTGTAATAAATTTGCTGATAAAATAGTATATGATCCAATTAGAAAAACAATTTTATATATCCATCTAGCTTTTTTCATTTATAACCTTTTGGGCACATTTTTTAGCATTACTAATACAATCATTTAAGCCTACTCCATAATATGCATTTGAATTTAGATAAATTCCCTCTATATTTTCTAAAGATTTAAATATTTTATCCACATTTGCCAAATGCCCTACTTTGTAGTTGGGTATTCCTTTTTCCCATTTTTTAATATAAAACATATCCGGTTTAGTTTCTATCCCCATAGTCTCTTTGACTCCGTTTATAGCAAGCTTTAAAAGTTCATCTTCATTTTTAAGTGCAAGAAGAGGGCTTCTTTGTCCGCCTATCATAGCTCTTAAAAGTTTTTTATTTTTTTCTGCTCTATCGTCAAATATAGAACTGTCCCAAAGTACCCCAAGCACTTCTTTTTTAGCTCTTGAGGTAGCAAGTAATCCAAATCCTTGCAAATTATGCTCCAAATTATCATACCCCATCCCAACTATAGAGATAGGAGAATACTCAATCTTATCTAATTTTTCAGAAATATCAGGAGTTAGGTTTCTTAGTATCTTTGCACTCTCATAAGCTGGTGTTGAGAGTACAATTTTATCAAAAGTCATCCCCAGATTATCTCCTGTTATTTTATACTTTTTATCTGTTTTTTTTATCTGTTTTATATCTATATTCTTGATGATATTGATATCCATACTTTCTTCAAGTCTTTTTATAAAAGCACTGACTCCCCCTTTGAAACTCATAAGAACTCCACCGGGACCTGCCTCTTTTTTCTTTTTGGCAAGCATTCCTTTAAACAAAGAGCCATACTCTTTTTCCAAGTTGACAACTGCTGGAAATGCTGCCGGAGCAGATATCTTAGAAGGAGTCGAGGCAAAAATACCTGCCACCATAGCGTCTAAAAAAATATCTGTCATCTCTTTACCGACTCTTCTATATCCAAACTCTTGCAAACTTTCATCTGTATCATCTTTTTTTGCTGAAGCGAAATATTCCCAAGCTACTCTTAATTTGCCTTTTAAGCTTAAAAGAGGAGTTTTCAAAAAAGCCCCGGGGGATTCTGGTAAAGTTTGTAAATTTTTATCATAAATATATCTAACTCTTGCATTGTCGCTACTTTTTAAAAGTATATCCCCACAACCACTTAGCTCAACAAGTTCCAAAGTATCTGGTTTGTTGGATAAAAAACCATTGCTACCCTCTTCTATCAGGTATCCGTCTTTTTTTGCAGTATGCATTTTTCCGCCAAGTTCATTTTCTTTTTCAAAAAGGGTGATTTCAACTTTAGGGTCAAACTGTTTTATATAAAATGCAGTAGCAATTCCGCTGATGCCACCGCCAACAATAGCTATGTTCATTATAATTTTTCCTTAAAAAAGATATAGCATGACAACATGATAGCATATTCCACTTAAAATTTTATCTCACTTTTATCTTTTTCATCCACTCATTTAGAGTTTTTTCAAATCCTATGCCTTTTGAATGATAAAATTTAATATCTTTTGAAATATACTTTTGTTTTACCCATCCACCAAAATCATGCGGATACAAATAGCCATCTTTTGAAGTTGTTTTTAGATAGTTCGGTATTTCTAAAGAGGGATTGTTTTTGATATATTTTAATGCTTCGTTGATAGCTTTATAACTACTGTTTGATTTGGGTGAAGATGCGAGATAGACGGCACATTGAGAGAGGATTATCTTATCTTCGGGAGCTCCTATATTTTTTACCGCAAGTAAAGTACTAGTTGCTAAGTTTAGGGCATTTGGGTTGGCATTGCCTATATCTTCACTTGCAAATATAACAAATCTTCTTGCTATAAAGTCACTTCTTTCTCCACCGTCTATAAGCTTTGCAAGATAATAAATTGAGGCATTTGCATCACTTCCTCTTAAGCTTTTTATAAGTGCACTTATAAAGTTATAGTGGTTTTCTTTCGAGCTGATTCCATCTTTTAAAGGAGTAGCTCTTAAGCTTTTTAGAGTCTCTATGGTTATTTTACTTTCTACCTCTAAGCTAAATTCTAAAAGATTTAGTAAAGCTCTTGCGTCTCCTGCACTGGAATTTATAAGATATTCTTTGGCATCTTCATCTATATCAAAGCTATATCTTTTTTGTGCGATTTGTAAAAGTTGCTCTAACTCATTTTGCTTTAAATTTTTAAATTCAAATATCATCATCCTTGAATTCATAGCATTTGTAAGTGAAAAAACAGGATCCTCAGTTGTCGCACCTATGATGATGCACTCTTTGTTTTCCATTGGTATCAAAAGGACTTCTTGCTGATTTTTGGAAAGCCTATGTATCTCATCTATGAAAATAATTGGTTTTATAAGGGAATTTCTATAATCTTTTAGTATATTTCTCAAATTATCAACTCTCAAGCTTGTGCCGTCTTGATAAAAAAATGCAGATTTTACCTCTTCGGCTATGATTTTAGCAAGTGTTGTTTTTCCACTTCCGCTTTTACCCCAAAAACAAGAGTGCGGTATTTTGCCTGATTTGATGAGTTTGTATAAAGCTTTATCTTCTCCTACAATATGTTTTTGCCCTATAAACTCTTCTAAAGATTTTGGCCTTAAAACTTGAGTTAAATTTTCAGCTATCATTATTTGTTTTTGTTTTGAGATATTGCTGTATCATCCCTTTTTTTTTGATGGATGAAATCATGTAAGCTTTGATATTCACTTTTGCTTAGATATCTGTTTTTTCCGGGCTTTAAAACCCCCAAGTCAACTCCTGCAAAACTTACTCTTTTAAGATCAGTAACTTCGCTGTCAAAATAAGCAAAAAATCTTCTCAATTCTCTGTTTTGCCCTTCGCTGATAGCCACTTTTAACTTTGAAAAAGTAGGAGAGTTTTTTATGATTTTATATGCGAGAAAAGGCTTTATCTGCATTGATTCTATATGACTGTCTTTGTGTCCGCCTACTTTTGAGTCTATAAAGACTCCACTTTTCATGCCCTCTTCCATAGCAGGTGTGATATTTCCCTTAATTTTTAGATAATAAACTCTTTCCAAATCACTTTGCATAAGAGTAGTCGCAACACTTGGAGAGTCTGTTAAGAGTATCAACCCTTCGCTTGCAAAGTCCAATCTTCCAACAGGTAAATAATGGGCAAACTGTTTAGGAAGTGAGTCAAAGACGGTTTTTCTTCCTCTGTCATCTTTTTTAGTTACAAGCTCACCCTTTTGTTTGTGATAAACTATGACGCTAAAATGATCTTTTTTATAAAGTCTTCTGCCTTTTATGCGAACTTTATCTTTAAAATCAACTTTTGTTGAAAGGTCGCTTACAACTTTACCATCTATTGTAACATCTCCATTTTTTATAAGTTCATCAGCCTCTCTTCTTGAGTATTTTGTATTGTGAGAAATTATCTTGTTAAGTCTTGTCTTCGTGTTTTTTTCCATATTTTACCTTTTTTATTTTACTGATCTTGTTTACTCTTTTACCAATATGTGTAAAAATTCACAAGTTTTATCGGCTTTATGATTTCTCGCATTTGTTTTATCGGCTTTAAACCTTTGATACTCTTTTGTTACCAAATCATACCTGCCATATTTTTGCATAATATTTCTTATATCTTCTTGTTTCATCAAACCTTCGTTATTATAACTTAAAAAGATATATCTAAACTCAGCATTTTTTATCAAATCTGTAAAACTGTTTTTTACTTCACCTTTTTTACAATAGTTTGAGCAAACATATTCTCTAAGACCGCTTTTACCTCGCGGTTTAAACTCTTTATACTCTGCAATAGTATTTAAAAGATGATAGTTTGCTCCATACTGCCTGTGATTATATGGCGGATCAAGATAAAGTATATCACCTTTTATCTCTTTTATAAGTTTATTACTATCTTTTTTAAAAACTATATGAGTATTTTCATTTTCTATAAAATCAGCACCCTTTAAAACCATCTTTTTTTGAGCAGATTTTTTAAGATATTTTAAATATGCCCCATAAACAGATGCCGTATTTGCAACCTTGTCAGCTGATTCTAAAAGAGAAGCAAGTAAAAAGAAATAAGTATCTTCATCAATACTCTCACTTTCCTTCCATTTTTGTAAAGCTTGTCGCAAAGCATCTATTTTCTTACCGTTTTCATCACTAAAATATTGTCTTTTGCTTCCACCACCAAGACAATAATACTTATAAATAAATCCCTCTTCCTCTCTTAAATCATTTAACTCATCTATCAAACTTTCTTTATCTTTTATAGGCTTATGATTGCCGATGTAATTGCGGTTTAAAACAAAAGAGTAATACTCCAAATCATTTGCTATAACTCTTTTAACATCTTTTTTAAAAGTTCGTCCAAGTATGCCAGTCCCCGCAAAGATGTCGCAAAAGATTTTATTATTTAGATTATTTCCTGCTACTTTTAAAATCTCTTCTTTTATCCAGGAAGAGAGTTTTAATTTTGAGCCGATGTAATTCATCTTTTTTTATTTTATTCCTGCTTCTATCAGATGGTGTATATGCAGTACTCCTTTGATTTTTTTGTCTTTATCTGTTATGGCAAGTATTTGTATCTTATGCTGTTCTACTATCTTTAAAGCATCACTCGCAAGAGTATTTTTATCGTCTATTGTTTTTGGGTTCTTGCTAGCATAATCCATAGCAAGATGATTAAGTGAAAAGTCTTCGCTTAAGAGTGCTCTTCTTACATCGCCATCACTTAAGATAGCCTTTAATATACCCATTTTATCTGTTATCAAAACATTTCCGAGCCTGCCTTCACTCATAGTAGCTATGGCTTCTTTCATAGGCGTAGTTTCATCACATATTGGAAGTTCGCTTGTTTGCATGATATCTTTAACTTTTACAAAAAGTTTTTTGCCTAAACTTCCTCCTGGATGGAATGAAGCAAAATCCTCTTTTTTAAAACCTCTTTTTTTCATAAGGCAAACCCCAAGAGCATCACCAAGAGCAAGAGTAAGTGTGGTGGAGCTTGTAGGGGCAGTATTGAGAGGACACGCTTCTTTACTTATATCGATAGATAAAAATACATCGGCATATCTGCCAAGAGTGGAGTTTTTGCTTCTTGCCATAGCCACAAGCGGTATATCAAATCTTTTTATATGAGGAAGAAGTTTGATAAGCTCTTCGCTTTCCCCACTGAAACTGATAGCCAAAACTCCGTCATCTTTTCCTATCATGCCAAGATCGCCATGCATCGCTTCGGTGGGGTGTATAAAAAAGCTGCTAGTTCCTGTACTTGCAAGCGTAGCAGCTATCTTTGCCGCTATAAGTCCCGACTTGCCAACCCCCGTGATTATGAGTTTTCCTTTTAGTTTGCTTATCATCTCTATGGCTTTTTCTATTTCTTCACCTAGCTTCTTAGACGCACTTAAAAGCTCATTAGCTTCTATTTCTAAAACTTCTTTGGCGATTTGTTTAAAATCCATCTTCATCCTTTTATCTTCACTTTTTTACAGTATAAATATTGTAGGCACGACTGTCGGGTATTTTTTCATTTTTCTAAATACATGTTTTCTTACCGCTTGTCTTAAACTGTTTTCCACAGCTTTTTGGTTTTGCAAAACTTCTTTTTTAGAGTTTATAAGTAGTTGGTCAAGTATATCTTCAACATCTTTTGCAAAGTTTTTCATCTCTTTGTCCGGAACTATACCATAACTTAAAACTTTTGGTTTTCCTATCAGTTTATTGGTACTTTTATCTATCTGAGCAATTACCGAGATGATGCCGGCTTCTGCTAATTTTTGTCTATCTATGACTACATCATTTTCAATTTGTTTATTTATTTGGTTGTCAATATAAACTTTACCGGTTTTTACTGAACCTACTTTCTTAAGATATTTTTGGGTTACTTCTACTTGGTCTCCATCACTCATAAGAAAAATATTTGTTTCTGGAATTCCACACTTTAAAGCTGTCTGTTTGTGTCTGTGTATGTGATTGAATTCACCATGCACAGGCATAAAAAACTTAGGCTTTACCAATCTTAACATAAGTTTTTGTTCTTCTTGTGCAGCATGACCGCTTACATGGATTTCACTAAAGTCTTGGTATGCTACATCAGCACCAGCTTTAAATAGGTAATTTAGTACTTTAGATACACTTGCCTCATTGCCCGGTATTGCTTTGGCTGAGATTATTATCTGATCTGTTGGTTTTATCTTTATGTGTCTGTGTTGATCTGTCGCCATCCTAAAAAGGGCACTCATGCTCTCTCCTTGAGAGCCTGTCGTAACTATGAGTACATCTTTGTCGTTATATTTGTTTACCTCATGGGCATCTATAAAGATTTTATTGTCTAGTTCGATATATCCAAGCTCCATTGCCATATTTAAGTTTTTTTCCATACTTCTTCCTATGACTGCTACTTTTCTTCCATGCTTTATGCCATGAGATATGGCTTGATAAACCCTATGGATATTGGAAGAGAAAGTTGACATGATAACTCTTCCTTTTGCTTTGGAAAAAATAGTATCAAAAGTAGGTCCTACTGAGCTTTCACTTTTTGTAATTCCAGGTTTATATGAGTTTGTACTGTCACTTAGAAGACATAAAACGCCTTTATCTCCATAATATGCAAATCTATGCAAATCAGTAGGAAGTCCGTCTATTGGAGTATGGTCAATCTTAAAATCTCCTGTATGAATGATGGTTCCCGCTTTTGTGGTTATGGCAAGCGATGAAGCATCTATGATGGAGTGGGTTATATGCATCCATTCTACTTCAAAGTCACCTATTTTGTAAACTTTTCTCTTTTGAATTGGATGAAATAGTTTTTTTGCCTGCATCAGCTTATGCTCGTCAAACTTATTAGCTATCATGCCAAGAGGAAGTGGCGATGCATAGATAGGAAACTTTAAGTCATTATTTTTAAAAAGATAAGGCAGTGCCCCTATGTGATCTTCGTGAGCATGCGTTATGAGTATCCCTTTTATCTTATTTCTTATCTTTCTTAGATATGAAAAATCAGGTACTAGTATATCAACTCCATGCATTTCATCATTTGGAAAGCTCATTCCAACATCTATGATGACTGCACTGGTATTTGTTTCCATTACCATCATATTTCCACCGATTTCTCCAAGTCCTCCAAGAGGAGTTATTTTAATCCCATCATTACTTGAGGGTGCTTTAAAATTCATTGGATACACTCTTTGTTGTTGTATTTGTTTATTGCTTTGTATACTTTTTTCCAACTCTTTATACCAAGTTTCATTTCTTTGGGCAGCTGGTCTTGTTTTGCCAAAACTATGTGTTTTTTGCTTGAAATTTTTTCTTTTATTGTTTTGGTTTGTTGCTTGTCGTTTGTGTACAGTTTCCTCTGTTTTTCTTTCGTTCATCTTCTACCTTTTTAAAAATTTTAAGATATTTGGTCGGAGATAGTTGATGAGGTCTTGTGTTTAATTCAATACCAAATGTATCAAAGCAAGAAGCTATTATATCTTTATCATAAGAAAGTAGATTTTTTCTAAGTGTTTTTCTTGGTGCTAAAAAACATGTTCTTAGATATCTTTCAAAACGAAGCAACTCATTGTCATTTTGAAAGACTCCACTCTTTCCCACAAGCTCTTTTTTCTTTTCAATTTTTAAAAAAGAAGAAGTTACTTTTGGAGAAGGAGTAAAATACTCAGGTAAAATATCAAATAATATTTCACTTTTTCCCACTAATCCTGTGATAATCGATATAGCGCCAAAATCCCTATTGTTATGGGTGGCACAAAATTTTTCTGCGACTTCTTTTTGAATCATCGCCAAAATATTTACACAATTATCATCTTTTAGTAATTTTAATATAATCCTCGTTGCAATATAATACGGTAAATTTGCTATTAAATTATATTTATATTCGAGCAAATTTTTATTTTCCCAATATTGCAAAACATCTTTACATTTTAAATCCAGTTGACCTTTTTTTATAAAAGAGCCAAGATTGGATTTTAAAATTTGACACAAATCATCATCTATCTCAAAAGCTACAACTTTTTTATGCTGTAAAAGCTTTTTTGTCAAATCACCTAAGCCAGGTCCAATTTCTACGACTTTTAAGTCATCTTTGGGCATCGATTGGATGATTTTGTTAAGAATAATATCGTCATTTAAAAAGTTTTGTCCAAATTTTTTCTTCGCTTTTATCAAATCCTCACCTTAAAAAAGACATAATACCATAAAAATATTTAAATATTGCTATTTGGAAAATATTAGTGCTATAATAACACTTTAAAAACAAGGAGTTGATATGAAAATATTAAAAATAATAACAATCGCATTAGCGCTTATATTTGCTGGATGCGCACAACCTGGCGTTGAAGAAGTCGGATCAAACTCAACAAACTATGTTTTACACTATGAAAGTGGTGTAATTGTATCTATAAAACCAGTAGCCATAAAAGATAATGGAACCGGAACATTTTTAGGAGGGCTAATAGGAGCTGTACTTGGCTCAACGATGGGAAGAGGAAGAGGCTCAGTATTGACAACATTAGGCGGAGGATTGGCTGGTGCTTATGTTGGAAATCAAATAGGAAAAGCAAATGCACAAGAACTTACGATACAATTAGATAAAAATGGTGAAAATGTTGTAGCGGTAACAAAAGGCATGAAGCATTATATAGGTGAACATATTCGTATAGTAAAAAGAAATTCAAAGATAGTAAGCGTAGAAGCTTATAATTAAAATAATTTTGATATACTTACAAGATTAAAAAATATGGAGTCCTAAAGTGAATAAAATTTTATCATCAATTCTAATCGTATCCTTTTTTACATGTTTTGCTTTTGCAAACACCCAGCCATTGATAAAAGCGGCAAAAAAAGGTAATTCTGCGGAAGTGGCAAAACTTCTAAAAAGTGGAGTCAATAAAAACCTAAAAGACAAAAACGGACTCAGTGCACTTGATTGGGCTATTAAGAATGAACATGGTGATGTAGCCCAAATGCTCTATAGTAATAAAAAAAATAAATATATTTTTTTATTACCAAAGAACAAAACTCCTATTTATATGCGATTGGATAAAAAAGGATTTACAGTAAGAAATAAAATGCTCAATAAAAAAGTTATATTATTTGGAGCGGTTAGCTTATACTCTTTCGGAAGAACTGCTGAAGCTTTCGATAAATTTTTGAAAAAAAGTAAAATTAAACCAAAAAACTTTATTTTTTTAGCGATGATTACCAAAAAAAATGATTACAAGAAATATCTTAAGATACACTCCAAACTTATGAAATATACAAAATTTGTATATTTAAATTACAGCTTTTATGAATTGCTTGCAAAAACTGTTAAATATACAGGTACTCCACTATTTTTGCTAAGAGATGACAAGGGTAATGTGCTTGACGGATGGGTTGGTTGGACAATCTTTGCAAACAGTAAAAATTTTGCCAGATTGGTGAAATAATTTATTTTAATTTTTTAATTGCAAAGTTTGTAAAACTCATCAGGGAATTTTTTTATATGGCTAACTAAAACCGTTGCTACTGCCGGAGCAAATACGCATATAGTTTTTCCGTTTAGCAAAGTTGTTACATCCATGATGGTATCCATATCTTTTTTGGTGCCTTTTCCTGAGAGGATTTTGTGAAGAAGCCTATCGCTCCAGCCTACTCCTTCTCTACAAGGCGTACACTGTCCGCATGATTCGTGATGATAAAATTCAAGTAAATTTTTCGTGATATCAGGGATAAAAACATCTTCATCCATAACTATCATGCCTCCTGTTCCCAAAGATGAGCCGTTTGCTCTTAGAGATTCGTAATCAAGTGTGATATTTTCTATCTCATCAGCTTTTAATATTGCACAAGATGAGCCTCCCGGTATCACGGCTTTAAGTTTTTTGCCGTTTTTGACTCCTCCTCCTATTTTTTCAAGATACTCTTTCATGCTAACACCAAAAGGAACTTCGTAAATGCCAGGATTATTTATGTGTCCACTCATACCAAAAAGCATAGTTCCCGGACTTTTTTCCGTCCCATAAGCTCTGTAAGCATCACTTCCTTCATTTACTATAAAAGGTACACTTGATATGGTCTCAACATTATTTACAAGAGTAGGTTCACCAAAAAACCACTCTGGCTCTTTTTGGTGGGGCTTAAGTCTGGGATGTCCTCTTTTTCCCTCAAGTGATTCTAAAAGAGCCGATTTTTCTCCGCATATATAAGCTCCCGCACCTCTGTGGACTACAATATCAAGGTTAAATCCGCTACCTTTTATATTGTTACCCAAAAAACCTTTTCTGTAAGCTTCGTTTATTGCTTCATTCAATATTTTTGCCGGATATGCATACTCGCCTCTTATGTAAATATACGCTCTATTGGCTCTTATCGCATAAGAAGTATCTATTATGCCTTCTATCAGCAAATGAGGATCTTTTTGCATTATCTGTCTGTCTTTAAAAGTTCCAGGTTCGCTCTCATCTGCATTTACAGCAAGGTATTTAGGCCTGTCATCATACCCTTGCATAAGCTGCCATTTTTTCCCGGCAGGCGCGCCACCGCCACCTTTCCCTCTTAGTCCGCTTTTGTCAACTTTTTCCACTAAACTCTCAGGCGACATTTCAAAGATTTTATTCAAAGAAGAGTATCTACCATTTTTTATGGCAATATCAATTTTATATGAATTTTCAACATCAAAAAATTTACTTTCAATTTTTACTATCATTACTCTAACTCATTTATAATTTTTTCTATTTTTTCTATGGTTAATTGTCCTATATATTTATCATTCAAGCTCATAACGGGAGCATCTGCACAAGCCCCAAGACATTCAACTTCTTCTATTGTGAACTTACCGTCTTTTGTAGTTTCTCCAAATTTTATACCTAATTTTTGCTCCAACTTTTCTTTTATATTTTCACTGCCACAAAGTTTGCAACTTGCGGTTTTACAAATACATATATGATACTTTCCGATTGGTTTTAACTTAAACATGGTATAAAAAGTTGCTATAGAATAAATATCTGCTGCACTTTTTTCAAGTCTGCTTGCCAAATACTTCATAGCATCCAAACTTATCCATCCCTCTTGTTCTTGAACGAGCCAGAGAGATGGAAGTGTCAAAGAGTTGATTTTGGGATACTTTTGTATCAATTTTTGAAATTTTTTTTCATTTTCTTCATCAAATTTAAATTCGCTCATCTATCAAGTTCTCCGGCAATAATATTTAAACTGCTTAAAGTTATAACGGCATCTGCAATCATATATTCTTCGATGATATCAGGAAATGCACTCATAGAGTAAAAACAAGGTGGTCTGACTTTTACCTTATATGGCGTCCCGCTCCCGTCACTTACTATATAAAAACCAAGCTCTCCATTTGTAGCCTCTATGGCACTGTAATACTCACCTTTTGGAACTTTTATCCCCTCATAAATCAGTTTGAATTGGTTCATAAGCCCCTCAATGTTATGATAAACATTATCTTTTTTTGGCAAAAAAACTCTTTTATCATTTACCGATATATCGCCAATAGGGAGCTTGTTTACTGCTTGCCTTATGATAGAAATGCTTTGATTTATCTCTTCAAATCTCACCATCAATCTATCATAAACATCGCCGACACTTCCAACTGGTATCTCAAAATCAAATGTATCATAGTAGTAATATGGCTTAATAACTCTCAAATCATAAGCAATACCGCAAGCTCTTAGATTTGGACCACTCCAACCACTGCTTATGGCGTCTTCTGCACTTATAATACCTACATTTTGGGCTCTATCTAAAAATATTCTGTTATGCTCTATCAGTTTTAAAGAGTCGCTTACTCCTTTGGAGATATCTTTTAGGCAAAATTCCAAGTCATCGTTAAAACCATCATATAAATCCCCTTTTACTCCGCCAATTCTCATATAAGCATTTGTAAGCCTCGCTCCTGTTAGCTTTGATAGTAAATCATAAACACTTTCTCTTGGATTATATAAATACCAGTAATTTGTAAGTGCACCCATATCCACCAAAGCCGCAGCAAGGCAGACAAGATGATCTATGATACGAGATAGCTCACCTATGATAACCCTTATAAACTTTGCACGATCCGGTATCTGTATATCAAGAATTTTCTCAACCGAATCGGTAAAAGCTATATTATTAAGTATAGCCGAGCAGTAGTTGAGCCTGTCGGTATAAGGTATGATTTGATTGTATTTATGATTTTCGCATGACTTCTCAAAACCTCTATGGAGATAGCCTATCTCACTTACTGCGGTTATAATCTTTTCATCTTTTAAAGCAACAAAAGTTCTTATAGTCCCATGGCTTGCAGGATGAGCCGGACCCAAGTTTAAAAAAGTCAAATCTTCTTGTTCGTCATACCCTCTGTATCTTAGTTTTTTACTCATTTCATCCATCAAGTCATCGGTATCAAGACAAAGTTGTCTTTTTGTAGTAGGATAATCTTTTCTTAAAGGGTATCCTATAAAGTTTTTATGATTTAATATTCTTTTTAAATTTGGATGCCCGGCAAAAGTTATGCCGTATTGGTCATAAGCTTCTCTTTCTGCCCAATTTGCCCCGTCAAAAATAGAACAAATACTCTCTATTTGGGGGTTATTGTCATCAAGATAACTTTTTAGTATGATAGTATCAAGAAAATCACTGCTTCTTAGTATATAAACTATTGCAAAACGAGATGACTTTTTTTCAATATAATTTAAATAATCAACAACACTTAAATCAACAAAAAAAGTATATAAAAGCTCATCTTTTGCATACTTAATAGCACTTTTTATATTGTCTTGAGAAAAGACATATATATCTTTTTCTTTTTGAAATTTATTTTGAAAATAATCCTCAAATTTTTGGATCATCAAGTAAGCCTTTGAAGTTTTTTACTCTATCTTTTAAAATAGATTCGTTTTTACTCATCTTTTGTACAGCCATAAGCCCGTCAAGTATGGCTTCGGGTCTTGGAGGACAGCCGGCAAGATATATATCAACCGGGATTATTTGATCAATCCCCTGCATCGTTGTATAATTATCATAAAAACCACCACTACAAGCACATGCTCCCATGCTAATAACCCACTTAGGCTCACAAATCTGGTCATATATCATCTTTAAAACAGGTGCCTGTTTGTAAGTTATGGTACCAGCAACTATCATAAGATCTGCTTGTTTTGGGACAAATCTTACAACCTCAGCACCAAATCTTGATATATCATATTTTGAAGAAGCTACACTCATAAACTCTATTGCACAACATGCAGTTCCGAAGATATAGGGCCACATTGAAGATTCTCTTGCCCAGTTGATAGCCTCATCAAGCCTTGTAGTAACAACTGAGTCACCAAATATCGCTTCTGCTCCTACTGCCATTTTAAAGCCTTTTTCATATATACATAAATAAGTCCGGCAAAAAGAAGGGTTAAAAATAAAAACATTTCAATAAGACCGAAGCTACCGAGTTCTCTAACATTAACCGCCCAAGGAAAAAGAAAGATGATTTCTACATCAAAAATTATAAATAATATTGCAACAAGATAAAATCTGACATTATGCCTGTTGCCTATATCGCCTACTGGGTAAGAAACCCCGCTTTCATAAGTAAGATTTTTATTTTTTATTTTTTTATTTGTGGGACCTAACTTTCTTGTTTTTAAGAACATGATAGGTATTAAAACAGCAAGTAAAAAAATTATTGAGCCTGAAAGTAGTAATTCCTGTGACACGATGCACCGCCTATTTTATGTCTTATTTGCAATGTAGCTGTTATAATAACACAATTTTTGTAAAATGAGGGTAAGATTAGTTTATATTTTTAGATTTTAAATCACTTATACTTAGCATTTTAAAATGATATTCTAGCTTGTCATCTATTATGTCTTTTAATATTTCATAAATATCCTTTACTGTAAATATCTCTTTGCTCAATAATATAAAATCATCACCAAAAACTCTAAACAGATAAACATTCTTTAACTGACTTTTTAGCTGTTTGGCTATATTTTTTAAAGTTTTATCTCCAGTTATCCATCCATATTTTTGATTGTATTCGGTAAATTTTTTCAAAGATAGTATATAAGCATATTTAAAATCCAAATTCTCACTATTGTCTGATAAAACCAAATCCAGATAGTTTTGATTGTAAACATCACAAAGCATATCTTTGTAGAAGTAGGCAAACCTCTCTTTTTCAAGATCGGTACGAGGAAGCTGGTTGATATTTTTATCTATATGGATATCTTTTAAAACTTTTAACGCAATCTCAACAACTTCAGGATGAAACTGAACAGACTCATACTTTTTGAGTTCTCTTAAAGCTTGAGAAAGTGTTTTTCTCCCTTTGTATATTCTGTTTGTAGTCATGGCATCAAAAGCATCAGCGACTATTAAAATTCTTGCCAATGACGGTATTTCCTCGCCTCTTAAGCCTCTTGGATAACCCTTGCCGTCATATCTTTCGTGGTGAAAATGGACAATCTCAGCCAAATCTTTAAATATTGGTATATGAGTAAGCAGCCTGTACCCAACTTCAACATGCTCTTTTATAAGCTTATATTCTATCTCATTTAAGCTTTTTGGCTTTAAGAGTATCACATCGGGCGTAGCTATTTTGCCAATGTCATGTAATATGGCCGCTTGATACAACCTTTCATACTTATCTTTAGTGTAACCCATCTCTTTGGCTATCATTTTGCTATAATTTGCTACTCTTTTACTGTGACCGGCCGTATAAGTGTCTCTGTCTTCTATCATTTCCACCATTGCAAGAAGTGTTTTTTCATAATTGTATTTTTGAAAATGTATTATACTGCTTAATTCCGCTGTTTTTTGTTCAACCATTCTTTTGAGGTATTTTTTATAATTCTTATTTTCTATAAATTTATTTAGTTTATTTACCACCTTAAACAATTCATAATTTAACTGTTCATAATCAAAAGGTTTTATGATGTAGCCGTCAATACCAAGCTTGATAGCATTTATCATATATTTTGTTTCACTGTGGGCTGAAGTTATAAGTATTGCTTGGTCTTCATTAATCTTTTTTATCTGCTCTATCATATCAAGACCATTCATGTTTGGCATAGATAAGTCAGTTATAACAATATCAAACTTTTCTTTTTTATACAGTGCTATTGCCGATATTGCATCATTTGCTTGAACAACATGTTTAAAAAACTTTTCTAAATAATCAGACATCGTGGCTTGTATGGATAAATCATCCTCAACATACAGAACTTTAAAGTTTTTACTCATACTCTTTAAAGATTTTAAATCTATCATAGTGCTACCAGCTTTGTTAAATTTTCTATCAAATATTGTATCATAATATGACTTTTTAGCTAATTATGATAGAATAATCTATCCTAACAGCAGAAGGGAAAAATGAAAAATTCAGTTTATATTGGAATTGGAACTAGCGCAGGCGGACTTTTAGCTTTGGAAAAGCTGATACCAACACTCCCAGAAGATAAAGGCTATACTTATATAATATTACAACACTTAAATCCTGATAAAAAAAGTTCTTTAGGGTATATATTATCTAATTATACCTCTATG
Source organism: Campylobacteraceae bacterium (assembly GCA_026993075.1). Lineage (GTDB taxonomy): Bacteria > Campylobacterota > Campylobacteria > Campylobacterales > JALSKU01 > JALSKU01. The sequence goes on along the minus strand of JALWUQ010000009.1, from coordinate 9,023 downwards.
ATGGTTTCAGAAGCGAAACAGAAGTGTCGGTTTCTGCCAAATAATATATATGTCATTCCTGCCGGATTTGATATGGTGATAAAAAATGGACAATTAGAACTTGAAAAAGTATCTTTACATCCTGTTCAGGCTACTCCGTCTATAGATAAAGCATTTGAATCTATGGCTAAATACAAAGGAAAAGATTTTATTGCGATTATTTTAAGTGGTGCCGGGCGAGATGGCACAGAAGGTATCAAAAAGACCAAACAATACAAAGGCGTAACGATAGCACAAACTCCAGATGAAGCATTATACAAAAGTATGCCTCAAAACGCCATTGATACACAAAATATTGATTATATATTGCATGTTGAAAAGATTGCCGCTCATCTTGATGCTATTATACGAGCATCCAAAAATGATTCTTCAGACGATGCTACAAAAGCACTTAAATCTATCCGCAATATGCTGATAGAAAAAGAAAATCTTGATATAAGTAAATATAAAAATGAAACTATTTTGCGGCGTATTAACAATAGAATGAAGACAGTTCATCTTCAGACAACAAAAGATTATGTTTTGTTTTTAAAGAATAATCCTGATGAATTATATTTTTTATACCAAAATATTTTGATAGGAGTTACATCATTTTTTAGAGACAATAAAGCATTTTTGGCATTGGGCAATGAGTTGTATAAATATTTGCAAACAAAGCCTGAGAATTATGCATTGAGAGTATGGTCGATAGCTTGTTCAACCGGAGAAGAAGCGTATTCATTGGCTATTTTGATAGATAAAATAAGTAAAAAGTTACATAAAAAATTTAATATACATATATTTGCCACCGATATTGACGATAAAGCTCTTAATGTAGCCAGAGATGCAATTTATCCGGATGAATCCCTGCGTGATATGGATAAAAAGATGCTTGATGATTATTTTCAAAAAACAGAAAGCGGATATAAAGTTTTAGAATTTATAAGAAAACAGATTGTTTTTACTCATCACAATATATTGAGTGATCCACCCTTTGTAAACCAAGACCTTTTAAGTTGTAGAAATTTTCTTATTTATGTACTTTCTTCAACTCAGGAAGAAGTCTTTGCATTGCTTCATTATGTTTTAAAAGAAAACGGTATACTGTTTTTAGGTTCATCCGAATCACCTTTTGTCAGTATGAAATATTTTATACCTCTTAATTCTGAATATAAAATATATATAAAAGAGAGATTAAAAAATCCTCCAACTATCTCTTCTTCATATTTTTTAAAACATTTGGCAAATAAAGAAGACAGTTCTTCAAAAGAAAAACAAGAGGCAAAAGAAATAAGCATACAAGAGCGAATATCAGACGCAATTTTTAACTTTTTTTCAACTGATTGCATAATTGTAGACAAGAATATGTCAATAATATACAAAAAAGGCAAACTTCCTTTTCTGAGAATACCGGATGGATTTGTAACTCTAAATTTATTAGATAATATGAATGAGACTCTTCGTTATGATGTAAAAAGAGTCTCGAAACTTGCTTTTTCATCAAAAAGAATTCAAACCAGTAAATTTATAGAAATATCACTTCATAAGGGTGATAAAATATTTGTAAGAATTTTAGCTTATCCTTACAGTACAAAGAATTCTATTTCTATGCTACTTTTATATTTTCAGCAAATAGATATAAAAGATTTGCAGTTTGATACCAAAAATTTATTTTTGCCAAATGAATCAATCGTGATACAAAACCTAACCACTCAAATCACACAAATGCAAGAAGAAAATCATTCATTATTGGACGAATTGACAATAAATAAAGAAAATATGCAACTTTTAAACGAAGAATTACAAAGCTCGAACGAAGAATTACAAAGCTCGAACGAAGAGCTTGAGACTTCAAACGAAGAGTTACAAACTTCAAATGAAGAGTTACATTTATCTATTAGAGCAAAGCAAGTTTTACAACAACAGCTTTTATTGATTTTAAATTCAACTCACGATGGCATAATAGGGCTGGATATAAACGGAAATCATACTTTTGTAAATGACGCAGCTTTAAAAATACTTGGATTCTCAAAAGATGAACTTATTGGAGAAAATGCACATAAGATTTGGCATCATAGTAAGGTTGATGGCAGTTTGTATCCTTTTAAAAAGTGTTCCTTGCACAATCACCTTATCGAAGGAAAGTCTATCCGTACTGAAGATTTGTTTTGGAGAAAAGATGGAGTCGCTATAGAAGTAGAGGTATCTCAAAGTCCTATCATCGAAGATAAAAAAGTTACAGGCGCCGTACTTTCTTTTCGTGATATCACAGAACAAAATAAACTGAAAAATGAATTAGAGCGAGAACATTATATGGGCGAACTTTATATGAATATTACAGGGACTATAGTGATGATTCTTGATCTAAACGGTAATATAGACATGATAAACAAAGAGGGATGCAGACTTTTGAAGATAAAAAGGAGTGATGCCAAAGGAAAAAATTTTATAGATAATTTTATTCCTAAAGAAATCCATTCTGAGATAAAAAGTGTTTTCAATTCCGTTGTAGGTGGGCAAACACCGATAGTTTCGCATTATGAAAATGCCATTGTGGATAAAAAAGGGCATAAGCATATCGTTGCTTGGACAAACAACTTCATAAAAGATACACAAGGCAACATCACAGGGCTTATTACTTCAGGCATTGATATTACAAAAGAAAAAGAACTTTCTCAAAAACTTTTTAACCAAGAAAATATATATAAACTTACTTTTGAAGAAGCTGATATAGGTATAGCCCATGCAACATTTGATGACAGGTGGATAGACACAAATGAATATCTCACAAAACTTTTAGGTTATACAAAAAAGGAGTTTAAAAATATATCCGTATCAAAAATAACATATAAAGATGATCTCAATACAGATAGAATTCTTAAAAAAGAACTTTTAAGTGGAAAGAAAAGCAGTTATCATATAGAAAAAAGGTATATTCACAAAAACGGTAATATTGTCTGGGTTAGCCTTGCTGTTGTAATTTTAAGAAATGAGATAAATAAGCCCATGTATTTTTTAAAGATTATTCGTGATATTTCTCAGATAAAACTTTTAATGTACCAATTAGAGGCAGAAAAAGATAAATTTAAAAAGATTATAGCATTTACACCTATTCCAATCATGATGTACAATGAAAACGGTGAAATTATATTGACAAATAAAGTTTTTGAAAAAACTATCGGTTTTTCTCAAAGAGAAATTTCAACTATGGATATAATGATAGATAAACTTTTTGCATTAGAGAGTGCAAAATCTATAAAACAGCTAAAAGAGTCTTATAAAAAACAAATTTCCAAAGATATATTGCAGAGAACTTTTGTTACAAAAACAGGTGAAAAAAGAGTGGGAATTTTTAACTTTGAAATACTTTATAATACAAATACCGATAATAAAAATCTTTATATTATAGCTATCATTGATATTACCGATATTCAAAACAAAGATGAACTTATGATGGCACAATCCCGTCAGGCAGCTATGGGTGATATGCTTGCTATGATAGCTCATCAATGGAGACAGCCTCTTAGCGTAATTTCCATGGTCTCAAACAGCATTCAAGCACAAATGGATTTGGGCGAAGATATAACACACAAGTTTTTAAAGCAGTCGATGGCTACACTGGACGAACAAACAAAATATCTCTCAAATACAATAGATGATTTTAGAGATTTTTTTAAGCCTGATAAAGTTAAGGAAACCTTGCCTCTTGGAGAAGTTTTTGAAAAGCTGACAAGCTTGGTTCAAAAATCACTTGAAGATTATTCCATAACACTGGAAATACCAAAAAAAATAAATATCAATATTTCAACTCATATAAATCAGTTTATTCAAGTTTTGTTAAATCTTATAAATAACGCAAAAGATGCCATAAAAGAGAAAAATATATCCAATGGAAGTATTCGCATAACAGTATCAATACAAAAAGATGAGGTTATCACAGGTGTTTGTGATAACGCAGGGGGAATAGACCCTTCGGTAAAAGATAAATTGGGTCAGCCGTATGTAACAACAAAATCTAAAAATGGAACAGGCTTGGGACTTTACATGTCTATTATCATAGTCAATAAACATCTTGGAGGCAGGCTATACTGGGAAAGCAACAGTGTTGGGAGTTGCTTTTATATTGCCTTGCCGATACAGTCATAAGGGTAGCCGTGAAAAGAGTAGAATTAAAGCATATAGTAAATTATATTAAAAATTACAAAAAAATTGATTCGATTTTTAGAGTGGATGATACCGTTTTGAAAATAGTATTTGATAGAAACAATGTGATATTTTTTGACATGACAAAGGGTAACTCTTATATATTTAAAAAAGAGAGTTACAAAGTTTCCAAGATATATAATGCTCCTTTTGATGTTGTTTTGAAAAAAAGATGCAATGGTGCTTTGATATCAAATATAGAACTTCTTGATGGCAATAAAATCATAAGATTTGAATTGTTTTTAAAAAAAAGTTATAAGGCGACACGCTCGTTTTTGCAATTTGAGTTTACCGGGCGACATACAAATATAATTATCACGGATGAAGATTTGGTGATAACGGAAGCTTTAAGGCATATAGATAAAAGTGTTTCTTACAGAGAGATACAATGTGGGCTTAAACTTCCTATTTTGCCTCCGATTGAGCATAAAGAAGAAGATGTTTTGATTGATGATATAGATAAATACCTGTATGAATCATACTCTTTAAAAGAGAAAAAAAGATTAATCCAGATAAAAAATCAAAAACTTATCGCAACCCAAAAAAAAATAGACAAATTAATAAAGATTAAAAGCACTCTTTTAAAGCCTGAACAATTATCAGACAAAGCTAAAATATATCAAAAAGAGGCAAAACTGATACTCTCAAACATACATAACTTGAAGAATTATCAAAAAGAGGTTGAGCTTTTGGATTTTGAAGGGAAAAGGGTCAAAATCATTTTTCCAAAAGAAGCAAGAACACCTGCTGAGGCAGCAAATACTCTTTTTGCTCTTTCTAAAAAGTTAAAACAAAAATCAATACATATCCATATAGAAAAAGAAAATTTAAATTCAAAAATCAAATATTTAGAGAGTTTAAAAAATATTATAAAAAATGCTCAAAGTATTGATGAGCTAAATCTCTACTTCCCAAGAAAAAAACAAGCCGGTAAAAAAGAGAAAAGGTATGACTCAGTAGAGAATTTTTATTATGAAGGTTATAAAATAAGCCTTGGAAAAAACGAAAAAGCCAATGCCTATCTTTTAAAAAATGCAAAAATGAGTGATTTATGGATGCACTTAAAGGATATCCCCTCAACTCATGTTATAATAAGAAGTGATAAAAAAGAGATACCGGAAAATGTGGTTGAGTTTGGAGCGAAACTGTGTGTAAAGTTCAGTACTACTCAAGAAAACAGTTTTTTGGTCGATTTTACCAAGAGAAGAAATGTGAAAGTTATAAAGGACGCAAAAGTAAATTATGTCAACTATGATACGATAAAAATAAAAAACTAAAAGGAGTAGTCGTGGCTATCTCGTCATTGGGCGGTGTTATATTTGCAAATCAAAATATGCAAATACCAGCATCCAAACAAATCGATTTTCAAAACAAATTTGATTTGCAAAATGTAGTGGCAGCCAAATTGCTCAATGAAAAAGATAAAGAAGTAGGTGAAGTAAAAGAGGCTGAAGAGATATATAAAATAGACCCTGACAAAGAGCATGAAAAAGAAAAGAGCGATGAAAATAGTGGTGAAAAAGAAAAAGAGACAAATTTTACAAAGAATAAAATAGAAAAAGAGATAAAAAGCAAACAGGAAAACACTCCATACCACTTAGACATAAAAGTATAATCAAAAATGTGATATAATCACTAAAAATTTAACGGAAAAATATTATGAATTTAAAAAATAAAAACAGATACATAACCGGTTTGCTTCTAATCGCTGTTGTGGCATTGGTGGCTTTTATAGACAACTTTTTTATAACCTGGCTATTTTTGGGTGCAGGATACCTTTTTGCTACTCATGAGAGTATCAAGCTTTTTAAGATTGAAAGCAATATTATTTATTCGTTTGTTTTATTGATATGGATTGTGGCATTTTTTTATCCAAACCCCGATGATCTCTCTTTTTTAACACTTATAATAGTTATCTCCATTATGCTTTATGAGCAAAAAGTCAATTTTAAACTACTTTTTCCGTTTTTGTATCCTGTAACTCCATTTTTATTTATACTCTCCTTGTACCATGACTTTGGCATGGGGATACTTATGTGGCTTGTTTTTGTCGTAGTTTGTACTGATATGGGAGCATATTTTGTAGGTAAAAGTATAGGAAATATAAAGTTTTCTTCTATTTCACCCAATAAAACAGTTGAGGGAGTGATCGCAGGAGTATTCATAGCTACATTGGTTGGTGTTGTTTATGGGTTGAATTTTGTAGGTTTTTGGCTTGCTTTGTTTATCTCATTTTTTACTGCACTATCTTCGGTTTATGGTGATCTTTTTGAGAGTTATTTAAAAAGAGAGGCCGGAGTTAAAGACAGCGGCAGTGTACTGCCAGGGCATGGTGGCGTGCTTGACAGGGTTGATGGATATCTTTTTGCGGGAGTTGTTATGGTCATACTTTTAAGAGGTTTGGCTTAGGTGGTTGTACTTGGAAGCACTGGTTCTATAGGTATAAATGTTTTAAATATAGCAAGAGAGTTTCATCTTCAAATAGAAGTTTTGTGTGCTGGTGAAAATGTACAGTTGCTAAATGAACAAATCAAAGAATTTCATCCTAAATATGTTGTGATATCTAAAAAAGAATTAATCCCAATGGTTGAACATAAAAATGTACTTTTTGGGATGAATGGAATACTTGAAGTTATAAATCTGTCTAAAAGCACTTTGGTTGTCAATGCGTTGGTGGGGTTTTTAGGGCTTAGACCGACTATGGAGACTATAAGATGCGGTAAAAAACTAGCTCTTGCCAATAAAGAAAGTTTGGTCGTTGCCGGAAAATTCACAGATATTTCAAAAATTGTTCCCATTGACAGCGAGCATTTTGCCATTTGGTATTTGATGAACAAGAGAAGTATTGACAAGATAACTATAACAGCCAGCGGCGGTCCTTTTAGAGATGTTGATATAGATACCATTAAAGACATGAAAGCAAAAGATGCTTTAAAACATCCAAACTGGAGTATGGGAAAAAAGATAAGTATCGACAGTGCTACTATGACAAATAAACTGTTTGAGCTTTTGGAAGCAAAATGGCTTTTTGGTATAAATAATTTATCTGCTCTCATAGAAAAAAAGTCTATAATCCATGCATTAATTGATTTTGAAGACGGAAGCACAACGGCTCATTTTGCAGGAACCGATATGAAGCTGCCTATTGCTTATGCTCTTTTGGGTGATAATGTAAAAAAAAGAGTATTACCGAATATAAATCTTTCGGAAATAGGAAATATAAATTTTAAAAAAATACAGACAAAAAGATACCCCATCTGGCAGATAAAAGATGAAGTGTTGGCTCACCCTGATACCGGAGTTATAGTAAATGCAGCAAATGAGATAGCTGTTGAAAAGTTTTTATGTGGCAAGATAGGATTTTTAGATATCGCAAAAATAGTTTTGAAATCTTTTGAAAAATTTAGAGATATTAAGTTGGACAGATTTGAAGATATTTTTGATATTGACAAAGAAGTCAGAGAGTATGCAAATAAATCATTAGGAAAAAATTAAATGCTTTTAAGTATAGAAAGCAGTTGCGATGATAGCTCTATCGCCGTTACCGAGATAAGCTCCAAAAAGTTAATATTCCATAAAAAAATATCCCAAGAAAAAGAACACTCCTTTTATGGTGGCGTTGTGCCTGAACTTGCAGCCAGGCTTCACGCAGTAGCTCTTCCTAAAATCCTTGAAGAGTGCAGGATATATTTTGACAGCATTAAAGCAGTAGCAGTTACGAATGAACCGGGGCTTTCTGTTACTTTGGTTGAGGGAGTTACTATGGCAAAAGCTTTAAGTATAGCTCTTAATATACCACTGATCGCGGTAAATCACTTAAAGGGACATATCTCTTCTTTATTTATTGAAAAAGAGGGTATGTTTCCAATGCTTGCACTTTTGGTATCAGGAGGGCATACTCAAGTTTTAAAAGTAAATGATTTTTTCAATTATAAGATTTTAGCTACAACTCTTGATGACAGCTTTGGTGAGAGTTTTGATAAAGTAGCCAAGATGTTGGGGCTTGGATATCCAGGAGGTCCTATAGTAGAAGAGTATGCCAAAAAAGGAGATGAAGATAGATTTGGTTTTACCACTCCTCTTTATAATTCAAACAAGATAGCTTTTAGCTACTCTGGACTTAAAAATCAAGTTAGACTCGCTGTGGAATCCTTAGGTGATATGAGCAAGCAGGACAAACAAGATATCTGTGCTTCTTTTCAAAAAACAGCAACCGCTCATCTATTGCACAAATTAAAAAATATCTTAAAAAAAGAAGCAAATGGTATAAAAGAGCAAAATGGCATCTTCTCAATAGTAGGCGGAGCAAGTGCAAATGAATATTTAAGAGCAAAGATATTAATGCTTACAGGAGAGTTTGGCCTGGAGCTTGAACTGTCTAAACTTAAGTATTGCTCGGACAATGCCGCCATGATAGGAAGATATGGTGTAGAAGCATACAATCACAATTATTTTGTAAGTCTTAATGATATAAAAGTAAATCCAAGGCTCTAAAAATACCAAAAGTAGCTTTGTGCAGATTTAATTACTGACCTTACGCACTTTTTTCTCGAAAAGTCCTACTTTTCGTAGCTTTAGGGGGTTGTAGGGACTTTGAGTTCCTGCCACCATAACGAGCTTTGCTCATTATGGTGCGTAAGGTCAGTTAATTATTCTTTAAAGCACTTAGCAGTACAATCATCCGTTACATTTTAAAGGAGCTTCTATGATAGAGTTGCTAAAAAGTACTGACAAAGGTTTTGTCTCAATCGAAAAAATCGAAAGTCATTGCTGGATCAATGTTTCTAATCCTAGCAAAGAAG
>JALWUQ010000008.1 GCA_026993075.1 Campylobacteraceae bacterium | reverse complement strand
TTGATGACTATATAAACTCATGTGGTGGGTATAGTTTTAGAGCAAATAAGGATAGCGTACTTATTATAAAGCAAAATGGACAAGTTGTAAACTATGATGCAGATTCTATGTTTGGCAGTGAGTATAAGGTAAAACCAGGAGATGATATACTTGTTCTTGGTAAAGTGGATAGTAAATATTTGCAGGTGGTAAAAGACATCACACAGATTGTTTACCAGATTGCTGTTGGTGCGGCAGTAGTACTTCGATACTAAAAAATTATGATACTTACTAAAGTATGAGAAGCGCAAGAGGGAAGGCAATTGGGAGTTGATGGATGGGATTGCAGTGGCTATGAGCCCTGAATTTATGCGTAAACATCAAAGTTTGGCATGTGAAATATGTGAAAAAGAGAAAGTATATCATAATCTACCCTGAAGAATTTAGTACAATATCCTTTAAATTAACCTAATGAAGGATTTTTATGGATTTTTATTTTTTAGAATATATTGATGATCAACTTATACTTGCTTGATATTAAGTAAAAAAACCTTTTCAGGTCTTTAAAATAAATTTCATGATAAAATAAGCCCTTAAAAAGTTAGAAAATATGGAAAACTAGTTGTTAATAAAAAAAATTTCGCTTGTTATGTGGAACGAGCGACATGAGAATCCTTTTCGCATTATAGATAAATCATATGCCCGTTATAAAAAACATGGGTATGCCGGTATGCTGCAACGCTTGGAAAAAGAGTATAATAAACTCAACCTTTCTGCTGTGAACAAATTAGGTAAAAAATCGGACTATGCACGATGGATAGCACAAAATGAAAAAAACTTACAAGAGAGTGTAGCATTAGTCTATAATCCTATTGTCTCTATCATTACTCCAATATACAATACCGATGTAAGATATTTAACACATATGCTTAACTCTGTCCTTGCACAAACATATACAAATTGGGAACTCTGCATCGCTGATGATGCTTCCACAAATGAGCAAGTCCATAAGGTTTTAGAAAAGTATTTGAAAAAAAATGTAAATATAAAAGTCGTATATCGTGAAAAAAATGGTCACATCTCAGAAGCTTCGAACTCTGCACTTGCTTTGGCAACTGGAAAGTATGTGGCTTTTTTAGACCATGATGATACTCTTGCACCAAATGCACTCTATGAGATGGTTAAAAAACTCAATGAAAACCGAGCATTGAAGTTCATCTACTCTGATGAAGATAAAATAGACGAAAAAGGCAATAGATACAATCCTCATTTTAAATCAGGTTGGAATAGAGAGATGTTCTTTTCTCAAAACTATATTTGCCATTTCACAATGATAAAAAGAGAACTTGTTACACGTGTCGGTGGATTTAGAAAAGGGTACGAGGGGAGTCAAGATTATGACCTCTTTTTGCGGGTGCTCAAACTGATAAATGAGAATGAAATAGAGAGAATAGAGAAAATACTCTACCACTGGCGTGCCGTAAAAGGCTCGACTGCATATGGCAGTGGAGAAAAAGAGTATGCTCACGCAACTGGACAGAGGGCATTGCAAGATTACTTTAACTCTCTTAATGTAGATGCAAAAGTAAAAGATGGTATGTTGCCAAATACTTACAAAGTAGATTATGCACTTTTGGATAAACCTTTGGTTTCTCTTCTTGTCCCTACCCGTGATGGACACGAGATGCTGCATAAGTGCATACAGAGCATTCTCACAAAAACAACCTATTCGAACTATGAAATAATAGTACTCGACAATGAAACAAAGTGTGAAAAAACGCTGCAATACTTTGAAGAGATAAAAAATCATAAACAGATAAAAATAGTAGAGTATAATTACCCCTTTAACTACTCTGCCATAAATAACTTTGGCGTAAAACATGCTAAAGGTGACATAATAGGGCTCATAAACAATGATGTAGAACTCATAAGCAAAGATTGGCTCAGTGAGATGGTTTCGTATGCTGTGCAAGATGGAGTAGGTGCAGTAGGCGCAAAGCTTTACTATGACAATGAGACCATACAACATGCAGGAGTAGTGCTTGGCATAGGAGGCGTGGCTGGACACTCTCACAAATACTTTCAAAAAGAGGCATATGGCTACTTTTCAAGACTGAAAATAGTACAAAATTACTCTGCAGTGACTGGCGCATGCTTACTCGTACGTAAAAAACTTTATGAAGAGGTGGGCGGGCTTGATGAAAAAAACTTGAAGGTAGCGTTTAATGACGTGGACTTTTGCCTGAAACTGCAAGAGAGAGGCTACAGAAATGTTTGGACACCTTATGCCGAAGCTTATCATCATGAGTCGGCGAGTCGTGGAGCAGAGGACAACCCTGAAAAAGTGAAGCGTTTTAATGCTGAAGTGGAGTACATGAAAAAGAGATGGAAAAGCAAACTTAAAGTAGATAAAATGTATAATTGTAACTTAACAGATAAACACGAAAATTTTAACTTAAAATTAGTAGGGCTTAACGGAGTAGAGGGTGAATAAAGAAGAGATGACGCTAGAAGAATTAAAAAGTACCATAGAAGAGAGTGGGTTGTTTGATAAGAAATTTTACCTAAAAACCTACAGGGATGCCAGAAGAGCTGATGGGACACCTTTAGACCACTTTGTGAAAGTTGGTCTTAAAGAAGATAGAAAACCAAATCAAGATTTTAATCCAGTTTGGTATAGAGAGTACTATGAAGATATAAAGAATGATGGTATTTATCCGTTTATTCACTATATTCTTTTTGGTAAAGATGAGGGTAGAAGAACTTTTCTCTTAAAATCGGGACAAAAAAATAACCTCGTAGCACTTATGCAAGACTTGGATCAGGATGGATACCTTCAAGCAAATCCTGATGTACAAGAAGCTATAAAAACTGGTGGTTTTGATTCAATAGAACATTATCTTGATATAAATGGTTTGAAAAAGCTGGAAGAAGGGCTTAATCCTTTTCATAAAGATTTTAAACCATTTAATTTTAAGCAATTCAAAAAACTATTTTCTAAGGTTATTGAAAATGAGAATTCTTCTCCTTTTGATTATTTTTGTAGAATTGGGTATAAAAAAATAATTAATAGGGAAGTTGATTGGGATTTGTCTGAAACCACATATGTTATTCCTAAGATTGTGAAATCTGATAAATTACTTGGAAATATCGGTGAATATGAAAATGGTCGTATAAAAGGTTGGTGCTATGCTGATCAAGATTTTGATATTTTACTGATGATTAATAACAGATCATGTAAGATTATAAAATCTAATATCAGTATGCCACGTGTAGCGAAAAACTTCAATTTAGATAGAGAAGATGTTGGTTTTATCGCAGAAATAACAGATGAGTATAGGAATGCAAATGAAATTTCTCTTTATGCTATATTTGAAAACTCATGTCAAAAAATTATTTCTACAAACAAGTTTAGTATTAATAATGTTTCTCCTCGTTCTTTAGCAGTTTTAAAAGATTTAAAAGAGGTATCGATACAAAAAAATTCTGTAGCAATAGTTATTTGGGATGTAACACATAATCCCATTGGTAGAGCCAAGGTTTTATATGATATTGTAAAGAAAAACAATCCAGTTGTCATGATTGGTTTTAATTTTGGTTTATCAAAATCAGCAGTATGGGATCCAATTGTTTCAAGTGACTTAAAATTGATTAGTATTAATTGGGATGAACGAGAATTATATGGTAGTTTAATGAGGGAAATGAATATATCATTTGAAACAGTTTGGATATGTAAACCACGACTACCAAGTTATGTTTTGGCAGATATGTTTTCTACAGAGGAAACAAAGTTTATTCTTGATATAGATGACAATGAAAGTGAAATGTCACAATCAAATGCTTCTCTACCTAAACCTTATGGTGCATTAGGAAATCATTTGGCTGAATCTTTTACAGAAAAAATAGATGCAAAATCAGTTGCTAGTATTTCTATTCAGGAACGATGGGGTGGTGAATTTGTAAGACATGCTCGCATTGCTATGAATCCCGAAAATATTAGAAAAAGAACTTTTCTTCCAAATAAGATTAAAATCGGTTTTTTTGGTACAATTCGTCCTCATAAAAATATACATAAAGCTGCTGAAATAATTAGTAATCTAGAGGAAGCACTTGGTATTCAATTAGAGTTTCATGTTGGCGGACATTTCTATCCTAATGAGATACGTGATACTATTGAAAGTTTTGGTGCAAAAACATATGGTATGATACCCAATAATGAACTAATACAAAAAGTAAATGAGATGGATGTTTTGTTAACTGGATTTCCTTTGGATACAGAAGAAAATGAAATAACGAAATATCAAATTTCATCTAAGATTGGAGATGCTTTGGGCATGGGACGTCCAGTATTAGTACCAAAAGGAAGTTCGGTAAAGGATTTGGAAAATATCGCAGGTATATATCTTTTTGACGAAAATAACTTTAGTGAGAAACTTTTAGATGCAATTCGTTATAAAGAGGAAATTTCTTTACCTTATAACTATATGCAATTCATGGAACTGAAGAAAATTGCTAGTAAACAAAAAAAATCTGAAATTTTTGATATTCCCTTACTGCCTTATGCTCCGTATCCTAAAAAAGAACATCGACCCACTCTAATATTATTATGGAAACAGCCAGATAGTACTTTATATGGCAGAAGAGTAGATCAAATTGCCAGATCTTATAAACGAAAGTATCCAGAGCACAGAGTTATATTACTCGAAACAATTAATGATGAACAGGAAAAATATTATGAAGAATACAGAGATTCTTATATTGGTGATAGTCCATTAATTATTGAAAGATTAAGAGAAAAACGCAGTATATTAGAAATAGAAGGTATTGAGCATATTGTTTTGGATGATACGATCTTTAAAAAAGAAAATAATTTTCGAACTTTTCTACTTTCCAATAGAATGCTCCCTGATAATACTATGTTTATCTTATTCCCCATGATAGGATATTTTGAAACATTTTTTAGAACTATTAACGGATATCGATATGTCGCTGATATTGTTGATAATCAACTGGGATGGAAATCTAGTCATCCACATAAGATTGTTGAACAATACAAGATTCTTAGTAGTAATGCAGAATATACTATATTTAATTCAGATAATAATCGAAATTTCTTTCATGAACATGGGCTTTTAGATAAAGACAATAAAGATTTACTTATTACTAATTGGTATGAACTCCCCTTAAATAGGAAAGAGAATAAATTATATTCGAAGAATAAGGGTAAGCATATACGTATATTTTACTCTGGAAATATGAATGATAGAATTGATTGGAATCTAATAGAAAGACTGTTGCTCGCATTGCCAGACAATGTTACCTTATACTTAATTGGAAATGCTTTGCGTTCAGGAAATGAGATTAAAGAGCTTATATCTAAATATAAAAATTGTCAATTCCTTGGTCCTATAGATGAGCGAAATTTGATTTCTTTTATAGAAACATGTCATTTTTCAATTATGCCACATACGGTTGAAGCAACTTCCAAGTATATGAATCCTTTAAAAATACATATGTTTGCTGCACTTGGAATTGAATGTATCAGTACAAATGTCCCTGGTTTGGAAAACCGGTTTAAAAATCTTACCATCTGTGAAAATCAGGATACTTTCGTTAAAGAATGTTTGCAAAAAATTAAAATTGATAATGCAAGATTTGATTTAACATCTGATTTAACTACAATATATAGTGGAAGTAGAGATAAATATATTGATTTGCTTTCAAAGGTGTTGACTCATAGAGGAGATTACTAATGGATAGAAATGTTATACAAGGTCAAGAAAAATATCTTTTTCTAGGTGAAACACCACATAATTATAACGAAATTATTCAAGGAAAATTAAGTTTATCAGAAAAGTCACTAAATATATTTAAGAATAATATTAAAGGGAGGTCTGAGTATTGCAAGGAGAAAGGTATAGCTTATAAACATTTTATTTTTCCAGAAAAAACAAATGTGTTGGCTCATTTGTATCCACATAAAATTGTTAACAATATCCTTGAACAAAGCCAAGATTATTTTACAAAAGAGGTCATTGACTTGTCAGCTACTTTGAAATCAATAGATTTCCCATATTTGAAAACAGATACTCATTTGAGTTTTGATGGTGAAGTAGCTAGCAGTATTAAAATTCTTAGTAATTTTTTCATGTTTGAACACGAGAAAATAAAAAATATTTTTGAAGGATTCAAAGATAAAGGAATAGAAGTTTTTTGTGATTTGGGAAGAAAATTAAAACCGCAGTTAAAAGAAGTAAGATACACAAAAAAAACTGGATTTTTACAAAGATATCATAATCGGGCAGGTGTCAATGATGGATTGTTTATTTTATGTTTAAACAAAGAAAAGTTAAAGAATGGAGAGAGCAAAAGACTTTTAATATTTGGTGATTCTTTTATGGAATTTAATTTACAGTTTTTATCATATTTTTATTCAGAGATTCTTTTCTGTCGAACACGTTATTTTCATAAAGAAATGGTTGAAATGTTTAAACCTGATGATTTGATAACAGAAAATATTGAAAGATATTTAGCTTCAATCAATTCTGATGATGAAGCTCCAATTTTCAATCTTATGTATGGAATAAGAGGAATAGAGTCACCTATTAATGCTGTAGTATACGAAGCTTATAATGCTAATTTGTTGTTTGGGAGAAAACCGTATAAAGAATTTTTGAATAAATTTTTACAAGAAATAGATGATTAAATAAGACTAATACAAGACATTTTATGTTCTGGTACAAATGTCCAGAAAGTAAAGAAACCTATTTGACATTAGCCTTCGT
Organism: Campylobacteraceae bacterium; assembly: GCA_026993075.1. Taxonomy (GTDB): domain Bacteria; phylum Campylobacterota; class Campylobacteria; order Campylobacterales; family JALSKU01; genus JALSKU01. The sequence goes on along the minus strand of JALWUQ010000008.1, from coordinate 1,770 downwards.
GAAAATTATGAGTCTTAAAGAATACATAACCCTATTTTAATGATTTGGTTGGTAAATATATTATACGAGTCAACTATTATGAAAACAGGAGAAAACTTAACCAAAAAAACTAATTAAAGTGTTTCAGTTTGGAACACTTTAATAGCTAAATTGAATCATATACTAACTCCTTGAGTTTGGTAATTTGATTCAAATTTAGTGTTGTTCTTTAACATAGAAAAAATAATACGAATGAGCTTATTTGCAACTGCGATAACTGACTGCTTGAAGGTCTTGCCTTCATTTCGTTTTTTATCATAATATGCTTTTAAAGTCTCATTCCAGACAGTAGCAGCTCTTGCCATATGCCAAAGTATTCTTCTTAAATGTGAGTTTCCTCTTTTGGAGATAGAACCTTTAACATTTACAGAAGTACCACTCTGATATATGGTTGGATCAGTACCAATAAAGGCTGTGAGCTGTTTATAAGTTGCAAAGTTATTGATGTCACCAAGTTCAGTTAAAAATGAAGCTGCACTAGGTTTACCTACTCCACCAATTAAAGTAAGTAAATCCATATCGTCATGGTGGTGTTCATCAACAAACTTTTCTATTATCTCATTAAATTCGTCTAGTTGAGTTTGTAAAAAATCTAACTGTTTGATTTTTGAGACTAAAATTTTTTCTAAAGATTGGTTGTTAATACCAATAGAGTTTTTAGCCATCAAGAGTATTTCTTTGGCATCAACTTTAGGTTTAGCACCTCTCTTGGTATCACAAGCTAAATAGCTTGCTATTTTCTTCTCTTTCAAGTTTCTAATGATTCGTTTACTAGAAGCTTGTAAGAGCAGGTTTAAACTGCTTTTTAAAAAGATATTTGTGTTCTTTAACATTTCTGGGAATACCTGATTGACTAGAGATTTTATATCTGTCTTTATGGCAGATATTTGATTAGTTAGTTTCTCTTTTTCTCTAACGATAGGTTTAATTGTTTCAAGATCAGAAGCACTAGATAATCTAATAGTAGCATAGTTTCTCTTCGCAAAGATAGAGATAATATGTGCATCTTTAGCATCAGTCTTAGTTTTTCTGATAGTCATGGATTTAGTAAATGCATGAATAAACAATGGATTCACTACAGACACATTTAACCCTTGCTCTAATAAATAAGAGAGTAGAGTTAAATGATAAATGCCTGTAGCCTCCATTACAATTAAAATCTCATCTTTAGAGAATTGGGTAAGATACTCACTAAGTTTAGTAAAGTCAGTTATATCCATCTGATAGTGGTCTTTATATAAGACTTTCTCAGTTTCATCAGTGAAACTAAAATCAAAACTATCTTTAGATATATCAATTCCTAAGAAATATTTATACACATCGTATCCTTTTAAAAGTACAAAAAATAAAATAAAAAAACCAAAGGTTTAATAAAACATACAAACAGATAATCAAGTACTTGACTTGATCCTACCTTCCAAATGACAGAGGTTCAAAGACCTAATCAACTAATTGGGATTGTAAGCAAGTAACAGACTCATATTGAGGTTCTTATCTTTTAAAAATAGACTTTAAGTTTAAAAGATAATTCATAAGGAAAAATCGTTATCTTGCTTATCTCTTTGTATGTATTTTACAGAAATTTTTGGTAGAAGGAAAATAATAATGAAAATCGCAATAGCAGGAACAGGTTACGTAGGGCTCTCAAACGGAATTTTACTCTCTCAAAACAACGAGGTAGTAGCCTTAGACATCATCCCCGAAAAAGTAGAGATGCTTAACAAAAAACAA
>JALWUQ010000007.1 GCA_026993075.1 Campylobacteraceae bacterium | reverse complement strand
GGTTTTGGTTTTGGTTTTGGTTTTGGTTTAGGCTCTACTTTTTTGACATTTATCTTTTTTGGCTTCTTGACAACTTTTTTCGATTTTTGTAATTTTATCGTTTTTAAAGAGATAATTCTCTCTTTTTTTTGAGGAATTTTGATATTTGAATAAGCAAATAAAAATATTGCAAATATGCTAAAGTGTATAATAATTGAAACAAAAAAAGATTGAAAGCTTCGCATATTACTCTTTTGTAATAATAGAAATATTTTTAAAATTCATACTTTTTAGCATTTCCAAAATAGTTACAAAAAATTGAAATTTAGAATTTTTATCTTCTCTTATAGCAATAGCCGTTTTTTTTGGCAGCAAGGATAACTTTTCAAATAATTTATCCTTTGTTATTTTCTTTTTATTTAAAAATATATCACCGTTTTTTTTAATACTAATATTTAAAAATTTTAAATGCTTTATCTGTTTTGCAGATGCTTTTGGGAGATGCAAAGGAATGATTCCCTTGGCTACAAAAGTAGAAGTTGTTAGAACTATAGCTAAAAGCACTAGCATAATGTCGATAAAAGGTACGACATTTATAGAATCAAACTTCTTCATCAAAATGAGCCAAAATAGTTTCTGTATATCTTACTAATATATTATAAAAAAACATCGAACAAATAGCCACCACCAAACCAACTGCTGTAGTTTTCAAAGCCAATGCAATGGAACTCATAATTTTTGCAGCATCAAGTCCACTATTACCAATGCTTGCAAATGTTATCATGATGGCAAGTACCGTACCTAAAAGCCCTATATATGGAGCATTTGATGCTATAGAGCCTATGGTTGTTAAATGCTTTGTCAGAGCATTTTCCAAAAGTTTGTGATTTTTAAACTTTGTGGGATCTACTTTTTTATAGTAAAAAAGTCTTTCTATAAAAAAAGTTAAAGATAGGATACTAAGAAGCACCAAAAAACCTATAACACCAAAATCAACAATTTTTTTTAAAAAAAGTAAATCCACTTCAACCTCTCATTAAAATTTATATGATAAATTAGCATAAAGATATCTGCCAGGCTCATTTAAAAGCATTACACTTCCAGTAGAACCTGAAACCAAAGTTAAGTCTTTATATGTATTGGAAACCGCATAAGCTCTATCAAATACATTATCAACGCCCAATGTTACATTAAACCTTTTGTATATATCTTTGCTTGCTTTTAAGTTAACTACGCTCCATCCGCTGATAGCCTGCTCGCCATTGTCTGCATCATAATCTTTCCACTTACCAGAGGCTACAATCTCAGCTTTTAACCTTAAGGTTGAGCTTGGCTCATAATTTATGCCTATATTTGCCTTTATTGGCGGTATTGATGGAAGATTCATATCATTTGGCTCACCTGAGAGTGCGTGATCTTTTTTTCCTCTTTGATAAGCTGCACCATAATCAAGATATAAATTATCGGTTGCAAAATAAGTCCCACTAAACTCGGCTCCATAAATCTTTGCATCTACATTTTGATACTTGGTTTCGGCCGCATTATAAATTATAAAATCTTTTAAAGCACTATAAAAGACTTTCGCTTTAAAGGTACTGTTTTCATAAGTTCCTTCCATTCCAAGATCAGCCTCATAGTTTTTTGTCTCATTTAGGTTTGGATTTCCCACCAATTTATTTGACACTTTCAGCCTGTAGTGAGACTCTTTTCCGTCAGGAACTCTTATGGACTTACCCATACCGGCAAAATATTTCAAAGAGTCATTTTGATGATAGTAAGTAAATAAATAAGCACTTACATCATTATATGTTTTACTTGGATCATTATTTTCAGCCTTGATTGTAGTGTAGTCATATCTTGCACCACCATTTAATTCAAATTTGCCAAAAGTTCTTTTTGCTTTTGTAAAAAAGCCAACATTGTCAGTATTGACATTAGGAATACTTTTGTTTAATTCTACCGCATGAGACGAAGTGTACTGTTTCCAATATCTACCATCCCAATTTCTCCTGCTTGCTTCCAAGCCATAAGAGATTTTAGTTCTATTCATATGAAAATAGTTATTTATCTTACTTCCGTAGATATTAGCACTCATAACATTTGCGACCGTTCCCATAGAACCACTGCTCATTTTCCTAAATTGAGTCGTCATAGGATGAGTCACTCTTGAATCATAATACTCAAGAGTCAACTTATCTGAATATCGACTTAAATCTTTTAAGATATATTTGATATTGTAAAGATCAGAATCATCCTTTATGGCATCCATCGGGGTTGAAGGATAAAGCACATTATCACTCCTGTTGCCGGTATAACTTAATCTCAACTCTTGGTTATCAGTTACGCTTACATATACTTTACCCATAAAAGATGTTTTTCTGTAAGCATCCCTATTGAATTCACTTGATTTGTATTGCTTAGGGGCATTGGGCGTTCCTTGTGTAGCTATCTTTAACTGCTCTGCCATAGTATGCCCATTGCCATCTTTATATTGTCCACTTTTCTCAGTTGAAGCGCCAAGCATTGCTCTTACCTTATCATTTCCACCACTTACAAATGCGGAAGCCTTACGATAGCCCCAACTTCCAAAATTTATATTGATATTGCTGTGAAGTTTTTTTGTAGGTTTTTTTGTAGTGATTTTAACTGCACCGCTTAATGTGCCAAAATCCTCTACATCATAAGGACCTTCTATAATCTCAACTTTTTTTATATTGCTTGTTATCACATGAGAAGTCGGCGGATCCATTCTATTTGGACAAGCTCCATAAATCTTGCCGTTATCAACAATGATATTTATATTATCTTTTCTTTGACCTCTTAGTATAATATCATTTGCTATACCGCTTCTTCTTTGTATATCAATACTCGGCACAGTATTTGCCAAAGCATCAGCCAAATCAGCTGATTTTAAATCTCTTCCTGAAACATCAGTTACTTCAGTCTTTATAGCTGAATTTTGTACCGTAACTTTACCCAAATTCACATTATCTGCTCCAAATAAATATGAAGCTGTTATAGCTGAAATAATAAGCGTAGAGTAAACTCTCATCAATCCTCCTTGAAAATATTTGAAGAATTGTAGAGCATTTGTATTAATTATTTGTTAATTTATATCCGATACCTTTAAGATTTATTATTTTATCTTTACCTAATATTTTTTTAAGTTTATTAATATAAACTCTTATTGATCCATCACTATATTCATCAGAAGCACTCCATAACTTATATATTATCTGCTCTTTCGTCACAATTTGCGACCTATTTTCTAAAAAAAGTTCCAATAACTGAATAACTTTAAGTGGCAATTTAACTATTTTTTTATCACAAAAAATAGCTCTTTGCTTAAAGTCATAATAACATTTTTCATTTAACTTAACTTTAGCACTTGTGCTCTTTCGTCTACTAAGAAGAACATTTATACGGTACAACAATTCTTCAAGATCTATAGGCTTTTTCATATAATCATCACAACCGGTTTCATATCCTACTTTTAAAGTTTCTCTATCTTGATAGGAAGTGATAAATATAGATGCTCTGTTATCTCCACTGCTTCTTATCATCTTCAAAAAATCAATCCCATTTACCTCAGGTACATTAATATCTAAAAGATATATATCATAATTGACAAGATAACTTTGCTGAAGTGCTTTTTCCCCATCACCTACAATATCCACTAAAAACCCTTGTTCTTCCAGATAGTCCTGTACAGACTCGGCAAACAAAATATTATCTTCAAGTAGTAAAACTTTTCTTACTTTTTTCATTTTAGGAGTATATCAATAGAATGTTAAATTTTTGTTAAAAAATTTTATTATTAAGAATATTTAATATAAATTTAGAGAAATTTTCAACAACTCTTTGACTATTTAAACTTATTGTAAGTTACAACATCCGGTTTTCCAAAAAACAGTCCGATTCTAAAAATAATCTGAGCTGAAGGTTTAAAATTATTTTCATTTCTTAGTATGACTCCCGGACTAAACTCATAATATGCATAATCATGGTAAAAATATCTTTTGTATGAAACTTCGCCTAAGTAATAGCGTAGCTTAAAGTCATTATCTCTATCGCCTGAACTATAGATAGACAAAAGATAACTGAGCCCTTTTTTATGACCGATATATTGCTCTAAACTCAAAGAATTTACTACTTCGTTTAAATGGTTTGAGCTTTCAAGGTAATGATAACTGTTTTGAAATGAAAATTTTAAATTCTCATTTATAATCCTTGAAGCTGAGAGTGCAACTGTATTGTCCAAGTGTTTTTTTATAAAGTATTTTGCATTATTGCTTAATTCAAACTCCCATTTGGCATGATTGTAATAATATTTGCTTAAATATAAAGATATGTAAGCATCTGGGCTAATTCCACTAAAGTGTACCCCTCCTCCAAAACGAATATTTATAAATTTTGATTTTATTTTATCAAGTTGCAAACCTAAAAGATAACTGTTATTGCTGACACTTTCACCTATGGTTGAGCTATTTTGCCGATCAGCAGAAAGTGTATTTTTATAATTCTCAAATATCAAATGGAGTTTTTTTTGAGTCCTGGGAAGTCTTAGTCTTATCCTCGCATTAAAATTATACTGCAAGCCCGTATGTTCTTGTGCGTAAGAGTCTAAATATATGTTAGCGTATGTTCCTTTTGATTTTGAAACATCCATATCACTCTTGCTAAAAAATATATCTATCTTGTTGGAGGTATTGTATATCCAATCGCTGAGTGTAGCATGAGTTTTATCTATATAATTTATATTTTCTTTTGCTGCCAATGAACAAAAACTTAAAAGCAATAAACTAATTATACTTTTTTTCATATCATATTATACCCACATTAACTAAAAAGTTAGCATGGGCATAAAATTTATTTTTATATAGGCAAAATCCTTATATTTTCATCAAGTTTTTCTTTCAGTATGGCTTCTATGGCATAGAGCGTACCTGTTGCACTGCTTGCACAACCGTTGCATGCTCCTAAATACCTGATGTAAATATCTGTATAATTTTCATTTTCTTTTATATCAAGTATTTCAAGATTTCCGCCATCCATTACAAGCATAGGTCTTATATTTTCATCTATAACACTCTCAACAGCTTTTAATCTTTGAACAACCGTCATCTCTTTAAATGGTATTTCTTTGCCTGTTTTTTCACTTTCTTCTAATATCTCTTTTTCCATTTCAGCTCTGGTTTCAGCCAATATATCAACAAGATAATATTCTCTTTCTTCATGTCCGCCCGGCTTTATGCAAGATTTACAAAATGCGCCGGCTTTTGTATAATCTGTTATCTGTTCTACTGTTTTTAAATCATTTATTTTGATAACATCTCTTATAGTTCCAAGGCTCACTCTGGCACATTCACACACTATAATCTCATCTTCAAAACTTGCTTCATCTACACCCTTGTATTGTGCTGCGGCTCTTTTTATAACATCATAAGCCATAACAGAACAGTGCATTTTTTGAGGAGGTACTGCGGCATGTTCGGGAGTATCGCGCATGGCATGCTCTACATCTATATTGGTTATCTTAACAGCTTCATTTACACTCTTGCCTTTACAAAGATCTACCATTGTATCACTGCTTGCTATGGCTGTTCCACATCCAAAACTTTTAAATTTAGCTTCTATTATCTTATCTGTTTTCTCATCTACTACCCAGTAAAGTCTTACGGCGTCACCACAACTCTCAGCTCCAAAGTCTGCTACTATTAGTTTGCCTCCAAGTTTTTGGGCATCTTCTTCAGTTATCTCACCCATATTTTTTGGATTATTCATTCTATCTTGTACAGTTTGAGAATACTCATCCCAAATATTTCCGCTTATTAAATCATTTTTTGCCATTTTTTCTCCTAAAGTCCGCTTTTATGGTTTTTGGGCGTATATGAAAAAGTGCTTGATATAGCTCTCAATCTTTTTATCGCCTGCTTGATATGTAAAATCGCATAATCTATCTCTTCTTCAGTAGTAAACCTGCTCAAACTAAGTCTCAATGCCGTATGAGCAAGATCAGCTTCTGCTCCTATGGCTTCCATCACAGGATTTGATTCCAAATCTTCACTAGCACATGCACTACCTGTACTAGCGGCTATACCGTATTGGTTTAAGTCCCAAAGCATTCCCTCGCCCTCAACACCTTTTATACTTGCTAAAATAGTATTCGGCACTCTATCTTTTTTACTGCCAACTACAAAAACATCTGGTATTTCCAAAAGTGCATCTTCAAGCTTATTTCTAAGTCTAGTTACCTCTTTATACTCGTATTCTTGGTATTTGACAGCTAATTCCATAGCTTTGCCCATTGCGACAATACCCGCAACATTTAAAGTCCCGCTTCTTCTGCCACCCATGTGCTCACCTCCATGTAACAAAGAGGTTAGAGGAATACTGTCTTTTATATATAATCCTCCCACACCCTTTGGTCCGTGAAATTTATGGGCAGAAAAACTCATAAAGTCAACACCAGCTTTTTGAACATCTACTGCTATTTTACCAATAGCTTGAACTCCATCACTATGAAAAAGTATACCTCTTTCTTTGCAAACCTGCCCTATCTCTTCTATGGGAAAAATCATTCCGGTTTCGTTATTTGCCCACATGATTGAAACAAGAGCAGTCTCATCGTCAATCGCTTCTTTTAAGTCATTGATATTGATTACACCCTCATGGTTCACAGGCAGGTAAGTAACTCTAACACCAAGAGTTTCCAAAAATCTACAAGTTGCTATGATAGAGGGATGCTCAACCGAACTTGTTATGATGTGATTTTTATCTGCATTTTTTATCTTATCAAAGTAAACTCCCTGTAAGACCCAGTTATTACTTTCAGTAGCACATGAGGTTACTATAACATCATCACTATCTTTAGCATTTATGCCATCATACAGCCTATCCATCGCTACCGAGAGTGCAGGATGCGTTTCGCTTCCAAATTGATGCAATGAATTTGGATTACCATACATTTGGCAAAAAAACGGATTCATCAGCTTTTCAACTTCAGGATCTACTATAGTTGTTGCATTATTGTCTAAGTAAACTCTCATTATATTTATTCCTCATTTAATTAGGATAAAATATATCCTATTTTATTTTTGAATATTACGATATTATATATTATATTTCGCTTAAATTATAATCTTTCATTTTCTCTTCTTTCTATTATATTTATAAGATTATCCACTATATTTTCATACTCTTCAAGAACAGCAGGAGGTTGCTTTAAAAATTCTTCCATATCTCTTTTTTTATCTATGGCAAAATCAAGTTCCTTGTCGGTTCCTTTTTGATAAGCTCCGATTCGTATAAGCACTTCGTTATCTTTCAAGATAGAATATAGTTTTTTAAATGTTATAGCAGCAAATTTATGTTTATCTTTTACTATATCATTCATAACCCTGGATGCACTTTTGAGTATATCAATAGGCGGATAAATTCCAAAATCAGTCATTTCACGACTTAACACTATATGCCCGTCAAGAATGCTTCTGCTTTGATCAGCTATAGGATCACTAAGATCATCTCCTTCAACAAGCACAGTAAAAAATGCTGTGATTGAGCCTTTACCATCTTCTTTTCCTGCTCTTTCCATTAACTGGGGCAATAAAGATAAAACTGACGGAGGATACCCCTTTGAAGTAGGCGGCTCACCAAGTGCAAGCCCTATCTCTCTTTGAGCCATAGCAAATCTTGTAATCGAATCCATGATAAAAAGTACATCTCTTCCTTGTTCTTTAAAGTATTCTGCCACGCTCATAGCTGCAAATGCTCCATATTTTCTCATAAGGGGAGAATCGTCACTTGTAGCAACTACTATCACGGTATCACTTAAATCATTATTTAAATTTTTTTGGATAAATTCAGGAACTTCTCTGCCTCTTTCACCAATAAGTGCTACTATTTTTATAGGAGCATTGCTTCCTTTTACAATCATTCCCATAAGAGTTGACTTCCCAACACCACTTCCGGCAAATATGCCCATTTTTTGACCTTTTCCACAAGTCAAAAGCCCATCTATGCTTTTAACACCAACTGAAAAAGTCGTATCAATGATACCTCTTTTCATAGCTTCAATAGGAGGCTTCATAATAGGCATAAGCTTTGTTTTTCTCAAAATATCACCACCATCTTTCGGCCTCATAAACGGATCAACTACTCTGCCCAAAAGATCATCACAAACGGGGATACTAAGTCCACTGTTATTTAAAAATACTTTATCCCCTACCTTAAAACCCTCTATAAAACCAAAAGGCGAAATATAAAATTTTTCTCCTCTTACTTCTGTAACCATTCCAAGCTCACTGCTGCTGTCATGTTCTCTTACTATCTCAACGATATCACTTATACCCGGGTTTAACCCCTGTACTTCTATAATCGTTGAACTTATTTTTGTTATTAATCCAAAAAGAGGAGAAAGAGTATTATTTTTTAACTTTTTGGCAATTCTTTTCAACAATTTCCTTTTATTTACATTGTGAGAATTTAAAATCTGTTTGTTTGTGGAGTATTTATAATATCAAAAAATTCTTTTCTTGTTTTATCTTTTAAGAATATTCCTCTTAAAGCAGAAGTAATCGTAGAACTGTTTGACTTTTCCACACCTCTCATCTCCATACACATATGCCTCGCCTGAAGTACCACTCCTACACCTTTTGGCTCAATTATATCATTTATAACTTCTGCTATTTGTTCAGTTAAGCGTTCTTGAATTTGAAGCCGTCTTGCATATACTTCTACCAATCTTGGTATTTTAGAAAGTCCGACAACCTTGCCATCAGGTATATATGCGATATGCGCTCTGCCGATGATGGGTAAAAGATGATGCTCACAAAGAGAATAAAATTCAATATCTCTTACGATTACCATCTCGTTATTTGAACTTTTAAAAAGTGCCTGGTTTAAAACTTCTTTTGGATCTTGCTCATACCCTTTGGTAAAATATTTATATGCTTTATAAACTCTTTTTGGAGTGTCAACAAGTCCTTCTCTGTTCACATCTTCTCCAATATTTTTCAAAATAGTTTTAACAGCCTCTTCAAAATCTTTTTGCATATTTAACCTTTTGCATATTTGCATATCTTTATTTGAGTGTTATTATACTTTTTTTTTCTTTTTTAAATGATAAAAAAGCAAAATTTTGATATATTATCTAAAATATTATTAGAAAAAAGGAAATAGATGAAGATAAAAGCAACTAAAGTTGACTCTGCCAATGCGAAAGTCGAGGCAAAAGTCTCAAAAGAAAAAGTAGAAGAACAAGAAACAAAGATTGCAAAAAAGATTGCAAAAGATGCAAAAATAGATGGTTTTAGAAAAGGTAAAGCACCGGCTGGAGTCATAAAAAAACTTTATAAAGACAATATCGAGCAAGACAGCGTATCTCAAATATTTCAAGAACTTTTAAAAAATACACTAAGTGAATTAAATGAAGTTAACGAAAACTTGATAGGAGAGCCACATATCACAGAATACAAAAAAGTTGATGATGGCAGTATAGATATAGCTTTTGAAATCTCTTTTAGACCGAGTATAGATACATCTAAAGTAAAAGAGTGTATTCCAGAATACAAAACTCCAAGAGTAACCAAAAAAGAGATTGACGAACGAGTAAAACAAATACTAAAATCATCTGCAAAAGTCAAAGAAGTTAAAGAAGACAGACAATTACAAAATGAAGATATAGCAAATATTGATTTTGATGGTTATATTGACGACAAACCTTTTGACGGAGGAAAAGCTGAGGGATACTCTTTAGAGATAGGAAGCGGCAGTTTTATACCTGGATTTGAAGATGGAATGATTGGTATGAAAAAAGGAGAAACAAGAGATATAAAAGTAACTTTTCCAAAAGAATATGGTAGTGCTGAGTTAGCAGACAAGGACGCTGTTTTCAAAGTGACCCTTCATAAAATAGAAGAAAAAGTAATGCCAGATATTCCTGATGAAGAGTTACTTAAAAGATTTCTGCCAGATATCGAGCATCCTACAAAAGAAGACTTGGAAAAACAGGTAAAAAAACAAATCAAACAGGAAAAACTCAATAAAATATATCTTGAAAAACTTAAACCTACTTTTACACAAGCTCTTATAGAAAAATTGGAATTTGATTTGCCCAAAACAGTAATCGAACAAGAAGTGGAAATGAGCTTTAAAAATTCTTTAAGAGAAAAAGATGAAGAAGAGATAAAAAATCTTCAAAACAATCCAGATAAAGTTGATGAGATAAGAAAAAGCTTAGAAAGTGATGCGCAAGAAAGTGTTAAACTCACTTTTATAGTTGATGAACTTGCAAAAGAGGAAAAAATAGAAGTAAACGATAATGAAGTAATTCAAGCTGTATATTATGAAGCTATGCAACAAGGACAGGATCCTAAAAAATATATGGAGTATTATCAAAAGCAGGGTTTATTGCCAGCTATTAAAATGGCAATGGTCGAAGATAAGCTTTTTTCAAAAATTTTAAAACTCGAAGAAGAAAAATAGATGAGTTACATTCCTTATGTTGTAGAAAAAACAGGTCGAGGAGAAAGAAGTTATGATATTTATTCAAGGCTTTTAAAAGATAGGATTATTATGTTAAGCGGAGAAATAAACGATCAAGTAGCTTCTTCCATAGTTGCTCAACTTCTTTTTTTAGAAGCTGAAGACCCTGAAAAGGATATATATCTATATATAAATTCTCCAGGCGGAGTCATAACAAGCGGTTTTAGTATATTTGACACTATGAATTATATAAAGCCTGATATTTGTACTATTTGTGTAGGTCAGGCAGCTTCTATGGGTGCATTTTTACTTAGTTGTGGTGCGAAAGAAAAAAGATATGCTCTTCCTAATGCCAGAATCATGATACATCAGCCTTTAGGCGGTGCTCAAGGTCAGGCAACCGATATAGAGATACAAGCCAAAGAGATACTGAGATTGAAGGATATATTAAATAAGATACTATCTACAAATACAGGTCAACCTCTTGATAAAATAGGTGCTGATACGGATAGAGATTTTTTTATGAGTTCGGATGAAGCTAAAAATTACGGACTTATTGATAAAGTTTTAGATAAAAATTTAAAATAACAAATAGGAGAATGAGTGGCCTTACTTGATAAACGAATTGTAAAACAGAATAATAACACGAAAGAACAAAAAGTAAAATCAAGAGAACACTCAAAAATCAATATACAACTTGAGTTGGATTCTTCTGCAAACGAGGTGGAGAGATTTTCTGTTTTTGTATTAAAAACAATGATTAGTAAGGGAACTCCGCCTACCCCAGATAATTACAAAATATTTTTTGAAAAACTTTTAGATGAAAGAAGTATAGATTTTCAAAAAAAAATACAAGAATTATTGGAATTTGAAGAAAGCAATTACAATGAAAACAGGGTTGAGATTGAAAAAGATATCAAAGAGATATTTATTGGGATAAACAGTATCATTAAAGTTGTAAATTCTATATATAAAAATATTCATCTCATAAAACAATTAAGTAGCGAAACAGAAAAAGAATTGCAAGAAAATAAAAATAATTTGATTATAAAAAATATTGCAAGTACCTTTGAATCAAAACTGAAACAATTCGTACAAAGCATTGATAATCAGTTAGATTTATTAAAAGAAAAATATCAAAAAGCTGGTTCAGCTTTTAAAAATATAGAAAATAGTACAATTTTTGATACAAGATTTGGAGTTTATAACAAAAGGTATTTTGTCGAACAGGCAAAAAAAGAAAGACAAAAAGTTATGAAGTTTCACCATCAAAGTAGCATTATCTCCATAGAAATAAAAGAAAATATTTTAAAAAAGTTGCCATTTCAAAAAGATAAAATATTTTTATTAAGAATTGTAGCAAAGATGCTGTTAAAAACTTCAAGAAGAAATGATATCATATCCTATTTTGGTGGAAATAGCTTTATTATGTTGCTTCGCCATACAAATATGGAAAATACAAAAGGTGCCTGTAATAGAATATTTGAACTATTAATCAATTCAAATATTGTATTAAATGATACTGAAATTGATATGGATATTGGTATAGGAATTGCCATGATTAAAGAAAGTTATGAAGTGGAAGAAAGTATAAATTGTGCTTTAGACGCAACAAGTAAAAGTGCAAAAAATAAAAAAACATTTGAAATATGTGATAAATAACTGACCTTATGCGTTTTTTGTACGAAAAACTTTACTTTTCGTAAGCTTCAAGGGGGTTGTAGGGACTTTGAGTTTCTGCAACTATACAGAAGATTTGCTCATCATGGTGTATAAGGTCAGTAAATAATAAAAATTGGGAATTTATATGATTAGAGAAATAATAACTTATCCGAATAAGAAGTTAAAAGAACCGTCAAAAGATATCAAAAAATTTGATAAAGAATTACATCTACTCTTAGATGATATGTATGAGACAATGGTAGCAAAAAATGGTATAGGCTTGGCTGCCATACAGATAGCCATACCCTTAAATGCACTATTAATTCTTCTTCCTGATGAAAATGATGAACAGAAAAAAGAAAACTTGTTAGAAGTTATAAATCCAAAAATTATTAATCAAAAAGGCTCTATCATTTATCAAGAGGGGTGCCTTAGTGTACCTGATTACTATGATGATGTGAAAAGAGCTGAGTGGATAGAAGTAGAGTATTATGACAGATTTGGGAATAAAATAGTTAAAGAATATGATGAGCTTTTAGGAGTTGCTTTTCAGCATGAGATGGATCACTTGAAAGGTCATCTTTTTATAGAAAGATTATCTTATCTTAAAAGAAAAAAATTTGATAAAGAGTGGAAAAAAAAAGAAAGGGCTAAAAAAAAGTGACTTATGAAAAAATTATATTGTGCCACTCTTGAAATATATGAAGCTAAGATAGTTGAAGTAGAGAGTACATTCTCAAGAGCACTTCCGGGTTTCAGTATAGTAGGTTTGGCAAATACATCCATCCAGGAATCAAGAGATAGGGTAAAATCTGCCCTTTCGTCACTTCAATACAAATTTCCCCCACAAAAAATCACTATTAATCTTTCTCCATCAGATTTAAAAAAAGAAGGTAGCCATTTTGACCTTGGTTTTGCACTTAGCGTTGCACTTCAAAATGAAGATGTAAATTTCGATAATATTTTCATTTTTGGCGAACTTGGGCTTAATGGCAAGGTCAAAGATACAAACTATATATTTCCTATCATTTTATCTCTTGCAAAACAAAAAAAGATAAAAAAAGTATTAATTCCAGCTGAAAGTTTTGATAATATTTCAAAAATTCCAGGTATTGAGATAGCAACTTGTGACAATCTCGAAGAAGCAATAGAGTTTTTCAAGAGCAAAGATAAAAAATTTAAATCCCCTAAAAATATAGAGTTTGACTTTTTAGAAATTGATAATGTAAAATACTACTATCAAGGTAATTTTTCTCTTGATTTTTTAGATGTTAAAGCTCAAGAAATAGCAAAAAGAGCCTCACTTATAGCAGCTTCTGGGATGCATAATATTCTTTTTGAGGGGAGTCCTGGATGTGGAAAAAGTATGTGCGCAAAGAGGATAAGATATATACTTCCCCCTATGAATTTGGAAGAGATTCTTGAGAATGCAAGGTTAGGCTCTATAAACCATGAAGATATAACCTTTAAACCCATAAGAAACTTTCGCTCGCCCCATCACACTTCAAGTAAACCCAGTATCTTTGGAGGAGGAAGTTCAAAAGCTATGATGGGAGAAGTTGCTCTTGCAAATAATGGCATACTTTTTTTTGATGAATTTCCTCATTTTCAAAAAGGGGTATTGGAGAGCTTAAGAGAACCTCTTGAAGATCATAAAGTTCTAATTTCAAGAGTAAATTCAAAAGTTGAATATCATACTAAGTTCTTATTTATCGCTGCTCAAAATCCTTGCCCTTGTGGCAACCTTTTAAGCACGATTAATGAATGCAGATGCAATGAACTTGAGATACAAAGATACAAAAACAGACTCTCGGGACCTCTTCTTGACAGAATAGATTTGTATGTACAAATGGATGAAATATCAAGAAAGGATAAGCCTTCTATCAGCTCATATCAAATGTTTGAACTTGTTAAAAAAGCTTTTATAAAACAAAAAAAAAGAGGACAAAGTGAACTCAATGGTAAAATGAGCGAAAAAGATATAGAAAGATTTTGTAAACTTGACAGTACAAACGAAAACATACTCCATTTAGCAGTTTCAAAATTTGGTCTAACTCAAAGAGGTATCAATAAAATTTTAAGAGTAGCAAGAACAATTGCCGATATAGAAGATAGTGAAAATATACAAAAAACTCACTTACTCGAAGCTATCAGTTACAGAAAAAGATAAAGGGGGCAATATCATGAAGTTTGTATTTGATGAAGTTTATTCACTTGATCAAAGATGTTATGACGAGTTTGGCTTAAACGAAGATATACTTATGGAAAATGCCGCTCAGGCTATAAGCAAAGAAATTCATAAAAAATTTAAAAAAGGAAGTTTAGTTTTTGTAGCTTCAGGTCCTGGCAACAATGGAGCTGACGGAGTTACGCTTGCAAGAATTTTGCATGGTGATTTTAAAGTTTTTTTATATTTACCTCTTGGTGCAAAGTCAAAAATGTGTCAAATCCAACTCAAAAGAGCAGAAAATATAGGTATTAGTATAGTTGATAATATTATACAAAGTGATATTATCGTAGATGCGCTCTTTGGCTCAGGACTTAACAAATCTCTAAATGATAAAGTTATCTCTATAATTAAAGAGTTAAATGAGCACAAATCTTATAAAATAGCTTGTGATATTCCAACCGGTATTGATATAAAAGGTAATCCAAACCCAATATCTTTCAAAGCTGATATGACTATAAGCATGGGGGCATACAAAACTCCTCTTTTTGGTGACAATGCAAAAGATTTTGTGGGAATTATAAAAGTAGCTGATCTTGGAATCAGCAGAAGTGTTTATGAAGGACAAAGCGGTACATTTTTACTTGAAAAAAAAGATATGAGATTGCCATACAGATACCGAAAAAGCTCCAATAAAGGTGATTTTGGACACTCTTTGATGATACTCGGAGAAAAAAAGGGAGCTTGTGTTATAGCAGCAAAAGCTTCATTTGCTTTTGGTAGTGGACTTTGTAGTGTTTATTCCAAAAAAGCCGTAAAACTACCAGATGAAATCATGCTATCAAAACAAATTCCTCAAAAAGTAACTTCCATAGCTTTTGGAATGGGGCTTGGAGAAAGATATAAACCTGAACTTTTAAAGGAGATTATAGAAAAAAAAGAAACTCCTGTGGTGTTGGATGCGGATATTTTAAAAAGTGAAGCAGTGCTTCTTTTTTTAAGTCAAAGAACAAATTTGATTTTAACTCCTCATCCAAAAGAGTTCTCAATCCTTTTGAAGATATGCGGTTTCGGAGAATTTGACACAAAAGATATCCAAAAAGACAGATTTGCTTTTGCAAGAGAATTTACAAATAAATATAAAGATATAGTTTTACTTTTAAAAGGCAGCAATACTCTCATAGCTCAAAACAAAAAAGTTTTTATAAATAGTTTTGGTACAAACGCCCTCTCCAAAGGTGGGAGTGGGGATGTTTTGACAGGACTGATAGCTTCAATGACAGCTCAGGGCTTTAAACCGCTTGATGCGGCGATCATCAGTTCACTTGCTCACTCATTTGCGGCAAAAAGATATAAAAAGGCAAACTACTCCTTAACTCCAAATGATTTAATTGAAGGTATCAAATGTCTGTAAAAAAGATAGTTATTTTATTTAGTGGAGTTGGAACAAATCTTCAAAATATTATAAATAAACTTCATAAAAAAAAGATATATTCAGAAACTTACGAAGTTGTAGGTGCTATATGCAACAAAAAAGAGGCGCCGGGCATAAATATCTGCAAAAAACACCACATACCCTTTACCTTAATAGAGCATAAAACATATAACTCCCGCGAAGAGTTTGATAAAGAATTGGTACGCCAAATTCAAAAATTTGACCCTGATATAACGGTTCTTGCAGGATTTATGAGGATACTAACTTCTATTTTTACAAAAAATATAAAAGCTATCAATCTTCATCCTTCCATTTTACCACTTTTTAAAGGTGAAAATGCCATACAAAGAAGCTTTGAATCAGATATGAAAATTGGTGGAGTGAGTGTGCATTTTGTAAGCGATGAGTTAGATGGTGGTAATATAATACTTCAAGAGTGTTTTCAAAAAGAAGAGAGTCAAACACTGCAAAGTTTTCAAAATAAGATAAAACAGTTAGAGTTTAAACTATTACCAAAAGCAATTATAAAAATTTTAAAGGATAAATAATGCAAGAGAATGAAACAAAAGTAACAATAAGTAAGATAGACATACCTTTTTGGAATTTGGTTATATTTATAGTAAAATTATCCCTCGCATCAATACCTGCAATTTTTATCATTTGGTTTGTTATGATGCTTTTTACCATGATATTTGGCGGTACTTTTATGATGTTTGGCTCACATGGGGGATTTTGATCACCCCATAGGATAAAGAATTTTTTGATGAACCTTGTCACACTCTTTTAGTATTTCATCATCTAAGATTAAATCCATTGCCAAAAGAGATTCTTCTAATTGTTTTGATTTTCTAGCTCCAACTATTGTGGATGCCACAAAATCAAATTGTTTGCTCCATGCAATAGCCAAAGTTACAGGCGAGAGGTCGTATTTTTTAGCGATTTTAATATATAATTTTGTAGATTCAAGTGTTTCATCGTTAACAAATCTTTTTACCTGTTCTCTCACTCTTGGATTTTCATTTGCCATATATGATGCAAACCTACACTCAGAATCAATATATTCACTATTGTACTTTCCGCTCAGCACGCCTCCTGCCATCGGTGAATATGGTAAAAGAGAAATATGCTCTTTCTTGCATACCTCAGCGATAGAGTCTAAAAATCTTCTATTGAGTAAAGAAAAGTTATTTTGTATGGATTCAAACCTTTTGTAACCTTTGCAATTAGCTACTTCATTTGCCTTTGTAAGCCCATAAGCCGTATCGTTTGAAGTTCCAATATATCTTATCTTTCCCTCTTTTACAAGCTCATTAAAAACTTCCAAAGCTTCATCTATAGGTACTATTTGATCAGGCCAATGAACTTGATAAAGATCTATATACTCTGTTTGAAGTCTTTTTAAACTCTCTTCAACAGCTTTTTTTATGTGAAATCTATCTATCGCAGTCAAACCATGTCTTATAGGCGGAATAAACCATCCGTTTGCGGCTCCAGCAACTTTTGAAGCTATAATTATAGAATCTCTTTGTTTTGTTCTTAACCATTCACCTACTATCTTTTCAGTTTCTCCAGCCCAAGAAGCTTTGGGCGGTACCGGGTAAAGTTCAGCTGTATCAAAAAAATTTATCCCGTTTTCATAAGCTTTATCCATTATTTTAAAAGCTTCTTTTTTATTCGCTGATGAGCCAAATGTCATAGTTCCCAAACAAATAGGAGATACTCTAAGTCCTGTTTTTCCAATATATCTATACTCCATAAAAACTTCCTTTTTACCATTTATCATACATGAGTTTTAATATAGTTGCTGCAACGACTATCAAAAATACATATCTTACAAATGTTACCTCTTTTTTTACCACAAGAGTTGATCCACTATAAGCCCCGATCACTTGTCCTACTCCCATAATTATACCGATTTTCAATAAAACCAATCCTGAAAGCGCAAAAACCCCGAGAGAAACTATATTGCTTGTAAAATTAAATATTTTTGTTTGAGCTGTCGCTGTTTTTAAGTGAAGACCTAAAAGTAGCACCAATGTTATAGTCCAAAAAGAGCCGGTTCCAGGACCGAAAAAACCATCATAAAATCCTATAACCAAACCAAAAATAATATAAAAAATAGTTGGCTTCATTTTACTAATTTTTTCTTTAAAACCTAAATTTTTATTAAAAAATGTAAAGAAGAAAAGGAAAATTAGCATAATAATTATAAAATTTGTTAAAAATTTTGAAGAAGTGTATTGGACTGATACAGCCCCAATGACAGCTCCTATAAAAGTAAAAAAAACTCCTTCAAATACTGTCCTTGGCTTGAGCAAGCCTCTTTTTGTATAATTCACTGTTGCGGTAAAACTCCCAAATGAGCTTTGAAGTTTATTTGTAGCAAGTGCAAAATGAGGAGGAATTCCCACAGCTAAAAGCACCGGTAGAGTTATGATACCCCCACCTCCGGCAATCGAGTCGATAAAACCGGCACCAAATCCTGCTAAAAACAGTAATAAAAGAGTTAAAATAGAAAAATCAACTATCTCCACTTATTTCCTTATATAATCAACGACAATAACACAACCAAAAGTACCGGCGGAGTCACGATAAGACCAAATTTCGTATATTGCCAAAAGCTTATCTTTACTCCTTTTTGACTTAGCACATGAAGCCATAAAAGAGTTGCAAGAGAACCAAAAGGTGTCATTTTAGGACCTAAGTTCGCACCTATTATATTGGCATAAGCCAAAGCTTGATGACCGACATCGCCTGTTGCTATATCCATCACCATGATTGTCGGCATATTATTCATAAGGGCACTTAAAAAAGCAGATATAAAACCAACTCCTACTATCGCAACATTTTCACCGTGAGCTACTAAATCTTTTATAATTATACCCAAATAATCAGTCAATCCGGCATTTTTAAGACCATAAACTACAACATAAAGTCCGATACTAAACCAAACTATTTGCCAAGGAGCAGTTTTTATAGTAAGCCATGGTTTTACCACTTTCATAGATGATGCGATAGCTAAAAAGATAAGAGAGCCACCCAATGCAAATATACTGATAGGAATATGATAACTATCTCCAATCACATATCCGACAAATAAAATCACCAAAAATACCCAGCTAAATTTAAAAAGCATTTTATTTTTTAAGACACTGTTTTCATCTTTTAAAAGTGATAAATCCACTTTTTTTGGAATATCTTTTCTTAGAAGTAACCATAAAACCAATATGGAAACAACCGTGCTGACAATATAAGGAACAATCATGTTAATAAAATACTCTAAAAATCCAATATGAAAATAATCTGCCGTGACAATATTTGTAAGATTTGAAAAAACAAAAGGAAGAGAGGCGCTATCACTTATAAATCCGCCGGCTAACACAAAAGAGAGTATTGTTTTTGTGTTTAGTTTTAACAACTTCATTTTTGCCAAAAGTATTGGAGTCAGTATTAGTGCTGCCCCGTCATTGGCGAACAAAGCTGCGACAAAACTTCCTAAAAGCAAAGAGTAAATAAACATAAGTTGTCCGTTACCCTTACTTAGTTTTGCCATTTTTATAGCACACCACTCAAAAAATCCTATCTCATCAAGAACCATCGAAAGAAGTATTATCCCTATAAAAGCTAAAGTTGCATCCCAAACGATACTAGTTACTATCCAAACATCATGAAAACTAACAACACCTAAAATAAGGGCGACAACAGCTCCTGTAACAGCAGTCGTTCCTATCTGCAAACCGCGAGGTTGCCAAATTATAAAAACAAGTGTAATAAGAAAAAGCAAGACAGCAGTTATCATAAAATTCTCCAAATTCTTCAAAAATTTTTTTGGCAAGTATAGCATAAAAGAATTATTATATCAAGATACATTGATATAATTTTATATTATCGTTTTATTATCATTTCTATTGTATTCACATTGAAAGGTTGTGTGCCCTATATCAAAGTTTTTGTGTAGTTGCAATTCTAATTTATCTATCAACTTATTTGACTCTTCCAAAGTTACATTTTTATGAAAATCCAAATGTGCCTCAAGATGAATATCATGGTCATTAAGCCTCCAAAGATGGATATGATGAACATTATCAATCTCTGGATTATCAGTAATTTGACTTGATAGCTTGTCTATGTCCACACTGTTTGGTGCAAATTGCATCAAAACTCCGCTACTATCTTTAATAAGCCCAAAGCTTGCCCATATAAGATAAAATGCTATGATTAGCGACACAAAAGGATCAACCCATACAATTTTATAAAAATACATTAAAACTCCACCTGCAACTACCGCAACTGAAGTTAAAACATCGCTGAGCAGATGAATGTACGCTGCTTTCATATTCATATTATCATGTGAATCATCTTTTATGAGTAAAACACTTACGGCATTTAACAAGATACTAAGAAGCCCAAGTCCTATAACCCATAGTGAGTTTACAGCTTCTGGATATATAAACTTTTTAACCGCTTCTATGATAAGAAGTATCGCTATGCCAATAAGCACTGAAGCATTAAAAAGAGCTGCTAAAATCTCAGCTCTTTTGTAACCGAAAGTCTCACTTTTTGTTCTTGGTCTTTTTGCCAACTTATTTGCAACATAAGCAATAATCAGAGCTAAAACATCGCTGAAATTGTGCGAAGCATCACTAAGAAGAGCAAGTGAACCTGAGTAAACACCCCCTATTATCTGCGAGATTGTTATAAAGATATTTAGTATTATCGTTATAAAAAGATTTTTACCACTTATTTCATGATGATGGTGATGTTCTGCCATTTTGACTTATTTGCTTTCGACTTTTCTTGAGAAATACTCTCTTGGATGACCGCATACTGGGCATTTTCCAGGAGCTTTTTTACCATAGTGAACATGTCCGCAAACTTCACATATCCATACTTCCTCATCTTCACTTGCAAACTCATGCCCCTTGCTTAGTCTATCTAAAAGCTCTTTATACATTTTTTCATGTTCAACTTCAACTTGACCAATATTTTTAAAAAGTCTCGCTGCTTCATTATTGCCCTCTTCTTTGGCAATTTGTGCAAATTCGGGATACATTGTAAGATTTTCATAACTCTCTCCTGCTATGGCATCTTTAAGATTTGCTATAGTATCACCCCATGACTCATCACTTTTATTTTTCATACGATTATGCAAAGCAAGCTCCAATTTAGCATGCTCTTTTTCATTATTTGCAGCTCTTTGAAAATGTGCCGCTATATCTCTATATCCCTCTTTTACAGCTACTTTTGCATAATATTCATATTTGTTTCTAGCTTGAGATTCACCTGCAAATGCCTTTAAAAGATTGACCATTGTCAAATCAACGCTCACCTTATCCATAGGCTTACCGCAACAAACAAGCTCTCCACCGCCAACTTCTTGAACTTCTATCACATTACCACAAATACTACATTTGTAACTTTCATATTTTTTCATAATATCTCCTTTGGTTTAGATACATAATTATATCACAATAATAAGCATATTAAAGATTAAAACCTCCCGTAATTTGCCATATCATTTTAAATGACAATAGCAGCAACAATACCCCGATCAGTTTTTTTACCTGTGCCGGTGAAAGTCTATAATGCATGATGCGGTCTCCGAAGTATCCTCCTAAAATAGCAGCGACACTCACAACTCCCAATAATATCCAATCCATCTTCACAAAGCTTAAATATGTAAAAAATGCTCCGAGAGAGGAAAAAGGTATGATAAAACTAACGGCATAAGCTGCTTTTTTTGCATCAAATCCCAACAAAATCAATAAAGGCATGATAAGAGTACCGCCTCCAACTCCAATCATTCCCGAAATTATTCCGACTACAAAACCTATAACAAAAAGAATCCAACTCTTATCGTAAACAACTTCAGTTTTTCTTTTAGTATAAAGGAGAAGTAAAGCAGCAGTTATCAAAAATGATATTAAGACCCATTTGACCACAATAACCGGTACAAATTTACTACTCCAAGCACCAAGAGGAGTTGATATCAAAATTGCAATGATCAAGGGCAATGCAAATTTGATATCTAAAACCTTTCGCAAAAAATTCATAATTGAAGCGGTAATAGTAGAAGCGGAATTGATAAACAAACCGATCGACTTAGCTAAATTTAGTGGTTGCCCCATTAGGCTAAAAATTGGAACAAGCACTATCGCTGAGCCGACTCCTCCCATAGCAAACAGTGTTGAAAGACCAAATGTAATAAAAAAATATATAACATAATGCAAAATTTCAGGACTCATTTTATCTCTTTATAGTTTTAATTTTATTCATATAATCTTTTGCTCTGTCTCCTCGTAAATAATCAACTACTTTAAGAAGTCCGTCAGTAAGATACCTCGTTTTAAATCCATTTAACTTAAGATACAACCTGGCGATTTCTGATCTGTCATAGTGAGGACAGAGTGTAACAATAGTTTTACTATCGTCAAGTTCGTCCAAACGATCGGGCAGTTCATTTAATGCAATATGTTCGCCAAAGCCTATATGCCAAGCTTCATATTCTTCTTTAAACCTGATATCGATAACTTGTATTTTATCTTTTTTATATAAATTTAAAAATTCATCAAGACCGATTTTCATATCTTTTCGCTCTTGATAATCAAAACTTCTTAAATAGTCTCCAAAGTCCAAAGTATCTCTTTGCATATTTTTTCCTAAATTAGATTTTTATATCTTTTGCTTTTCCGCCTTTTAACCTATCCATAAGCTTCAAAAGCCCGCCATTTAATGTTTTAGAATCGTAACCCTTATATCTTAAATACTCTTTTGCCATGCTCGCTCTATATTCCATAGGGCAGGCACAAACTATTGTCTTATCTTTTGGCAACTCTTCAAGCCTGTCCGGAAGTTCATTGTAAGGTATCCAGGCTGCAAACTTAACTCCCCAAACTTTTGTCTCGAAAGGATATCTGATATCAAGTAGTATCGCTTTATCTTCATTTAGCAACTCTATAAGTTTATCCACATCCACTTTCATTGGTGGTACATCTTTCATCATAGTATTTCTTACCATATTATCCATCTTTTTCTTCCTTTTTATTTAATATTATTTTATTGTTTTTATCAAATATATATGCAAACATCGGTACATAAATAAGTACTGTAAATGTCAACAATCCTCCAATAGTTACATCCGCTAAAGGGCTGAGTCGCTCAAGCCCGATCGCCTCTTCTAAAGCGATTGGAAGCATTCCTGCAATAGTTCCAAAAGTAGTCATCATAATAGGACGATAACGAACTCGCATCGCTTCTAATGCACTCTCAAACGGTGAGTCACCTTTTTCTTGGTATTCTTGGTAAAAATCTATAAACAAAACAGCATTTTTTATAACAATTCCAAAAAGCAAGAGCAATCCAAGCATACTCGGCAGACACATAGGTTTGTCAAAAAAGAGCATACTCCACGCAGCACCTGTCATCGCCAAAGGCATAACAAGTATCATCAAAACCGCCAATTTCAAAGATCTATAGATAGCCATAAGCGTTGCGATAAGCAAGATAAGCCCAAGTCCCAACGCTTTTATCATCCTGTGAAAACTGTCATTTATAGAAACGATACTACCTGCTTGAACTATTTTTATATTATTAAGTTTTTTCTCTTTAATAATCTTGTTTGCATCATCTGTGAGTGATGTGATAGCTCTTTTAGCCCTGTATCCATTTACATCTAAAGAATATTGCATCTGATCTCTTTCAATCTTTGAGTAAGTCAAATGTTTTGAGATTGTAGCCAACTCAGAAAGTGGAATTTCTCCATATTTCGTACTTATCGGTAAAAGTTTCAGTGTTTGCATATTACTTGAAAATTTTCCTTTAAGATAGAGTCTTACAAATTGGGAGTCCATAGAGCTTAGATTGGAGTTTAGGCTTACCTCTTCACCTTTAATCGGTAACTGCATAGCAATCTGATAAGGCGTTATACCATAACTTAGAGCTTTATTTTCATTGATCTTGATTTCTATCTCTGTAAAATCTTTATCCCAGCTTGTTGAGACAGAGGTAAGTCCTTTAATAGATCTAATATCATTTTCAACTTTATGAGAATACGCTGCAAGCCCTCCAAGAGTCGGCGATTTGAGTCGTAAGTCCAAAGCTGCTTTAATGGTTGAAACAGGTGTTGCACCAAAATCATAAACATCATCGCGTTTTACACCTGGAAGTTTTGCAATTTTATTTCGTATCATATCTTCAAGTTGCCAAATTGTCTTTTTTCGTTTAAAACGGTTTACAGCATTTATAGTGATAGAGGCTTCTGTGGGCAAATTACCACTTCCTAAACTAAGTACACCAGGCTCTGTTCCAAAAGCGACAGAACTCATAACAAACCAAGGTTGTTTTTTCAACCATTTTAACACTGGTTCTATCCTTTTTTCTGCACTCTCAACCGTATCATTAGCACTAAAAGCTACCTGTGCTTTTATAATCCCAGTATCCATAGGCGGCATTGCATCACGCCCAATTGTAGGAATAATATTTTTCAAAGAGATAACCATCAAAAACACACCACCGCCTATAAAAATCATACGGCGTAAAATCTTAAGCCTCTTCCCATTTGTAAAATGTAAAATGGCAATAAAAGGTGCTATAAACCTACCAATTGTTTTTGGATATAATTTACCAATCCAAAGTTCAAGCTTCGTTCGTTGTGTTCCGTTTTTATAGAGCCTTTCTGAGAGAATTGGTATAAATGTCATTGATAAAAAATAACTTACAATCAGTGCTACAATTAAAGTTTGAATTAGTGGCTCAAAAATTTTCTGTGGAAAGCCGCCTATAAACATTAAAGGAAATAAAATGGCAATGGTTGAAAGTGTTCCTGCAAAAACAGGTTTCACTACTTCTTTTGTACCATTTCGAATAGCAGTTTGTAAATCCTCCTTACCTTCATTGATATGCCGTTCTATATTTTCCAATACAACAACAGCATCATCAGTTAGCATTCCCAAAGAAAGTATAATTGCCGTATAAACAACGATATTAAGTTCTCCGCCTGTTAGCCAGATAATTGCAATCGAGGTAAAGAAAACCATTGGAATAGAAACAGCCGCAGCCAAAATTGCACGAAAATTTCCCAAAAAAAGCATAATTACAAGCAAAGTATAAAAAATCGCATCTCTGAGTGCTTCCAACATATTTGTATTTGATTGCACCACTAAAGTTCTTTGTGTATCACTGATTTCAAAATTGATATTTGGGTACTCTTTTTGAAGATTTTTCATCTCTTTTCGTGCAGCATTGCTAACATCTAAAACACTTCCATTTGGAGCTCTTTGAATAGAAAGTGCAATGGCTTCTTTTCCATTGCCAATGTAGCCACTTGTTCGTTTTTTGTAACCCCAACTTACTTTTGCTATATCTGCCAAGCGTACATTTGGCATAACCTGTAACTGTTTTAATTTTTGAATATTATCTTTTTCACCATAAAACGAAACAGTATAAAAATCATTTTTTCCCTTCATAAAACCTATAGGCATGTCATGATTTAAACTTCGTATTGTTTTGACAATCGTTTCAAAATTTATACCATATTTTTTTGCTTTAAAAGGATTTACTACGATATTTATAGCACTTTGATAGCCGCCAAACACCTCCACATTTCCAATCTCAGGATTGCTAAGAAGGTGTGGTTTTATAAAGCTCTGAGCAATCTTTCGAATATCAGGAAGACTTATTTTATTATTTTTTGGACTCATTGCTATAACATCTACTGGCAGAGTAAATGCACCTACAGTATATACTGCTGGATTCGCATTAGCAGGAAGCTTTGCTTTTACAATACTAAGAGCATTTGCTACATCAACAGCTGCTGCATTTAAGCTTTTTTTATATCCAAAATCTATTTTAACTATAGAATAATTTGGCACACTTACACTGCTTACATCCGTAACAAGTCCGAGGCGTGCCACCTCTTGTTCTATTGGTTTTGCAACTGTGTTTGCAGCAACCTGAGCAGTAGCACCCGGAACACTTGTTATAACAACAACCTCAGGAGGGTTGGAGTCTGGAAAGAGGTTTTTCGGCAAAGAGATAAGACCAAATACGCCCATCATAAAAAATATTGCTATGATGGCATAAAGCGTATAGTGGCGTTTATAAAAAAAATCAAACATGCCTTACTCCTTTATCTCTATTTTATAACCACTTACCAATCGAAGTAAAATATCTGGTTTCCCGATAACGATTTTTTTTCCTATTATTGCTCCTGAGACTACTACACCTTCTTGTGCAGTTTGGATTATATTGACTTTTAAAGGTGTTGCATGGGTACCATCAACTACAAGAACATAGCTCGTACCATTTCTGTTTAGAAGTGCATCAAATGGAAGCAAGATACCTCTATTTTTAAAAACAACAACACTTACTTCTATCCTGTCACCTGTGATTAAATTGCGATTTTTTACATAAACTTTATACTCACTCAAGCCGTGATATGTAGTTCCCAAAGAGATCACATCATAAACTTTTCCATCAAATTTCACTCCTTTTATAGCAATATCCTGAGGTGTTCTTATAAGAAGATAGAATCCGCTTTTTGAGCTGATATCAAGCAATGGTTTTCCAGGCATGCTCATAGCACCTTTCTTTGTAAAAACTTTTGCTACAATACCATCAACTGGTGATTTTATAACACTATAAGAAAGGTCATTTTGCAACTGTACCTCTTTTTCATGCAAAGATGAAATTTTTGCTCTTAGTTCAGCTAAATGTGTCTGCTCGCCCTGAGACTCTTCGATAGATGCACCATGTGCATTGAGTAATTCCAATGTTCTTTTATGGGTTGCCTCCAAATTTTTAAAAGCTATGGTTGTTGCATGCATATCATCTTTTAAAGAAGTGAGAGCAGTTTTCAGATTTGTTGTGTCAAGTCGCACTATTACATCTCCTTTTTTAACGCTACTTCCACTGTTTTTGATATATAAAATTCTAGCTGCAACCCGTGATGCAAGCTTTACATCTCTGTCATTCTCTACTTGAGCAAGATATGGCAAAGTCAGTTCAACATTAGATACTTTCGGTACCATAGTTTTCACTACAATCGGGTAGATTGTAGCTGTTGCTAATGCAGCATTTTTTGCTCGCACCTCCATCAATCTTGTCACCGCAACAAAAACCACAATCCCAACTATAATAATAGCTATTATTATTTTTATAAACTTTTTCATAAAACCATCTCCTCTATATTATCCACATCTGCTACCAATGCCGTAGCTATAAATACAAAAATTAATATCTTTATATACTTCATTTTACAACCTCCTCTAAATCATTTCCATAAATTACTGCAAGTCCAGCAATGTCTTGCCATTTTTTTGCATCTATCTCATATAAAGCAGCTTTTGCTGAAACAAGTGCATTTTCATATCTTAAAAATTCTTCCTCACTCAATCTTTTTACGCTAAAGGCAACTTTTGCCACTTTCAATAACTGTATAGAATTTTTTACACTTTTTTTAGCTAAAACTCTACTTGTTTTAAGTAATCTCAAATCTTCTTCAAGTTTTTTTGCTTTTGCACTCAGTGTTTGTTTAGTTTCTGCAATAGCCAAAACTTTTGACTCATAAGCAACTCTTGCTTTTTGTATATTTGTATATTTACTCTTATCAAACAAAGGCATAACAACTTTTAGTCCGATTGAGCCATATCCGGTATTTATATTTTGATTATTATTGTAACCTTCTGCATAACTTTCAAAATAATTTGCATTTAAAAATAGTGCTGGATATAATGACTCTTTAGAAGCTTTTACACCATATTTCGCCGCTTTTAAAGATTTTTCAAGAGGATATAATGCAAAAATTTTATCCTTTTTTATCCTTTTTATCTGATGAAAATCTATACTCTTTTTTATCCTTATGCCGCTTAGTGTATATATCAAGGTTTTAAGTTCATTTTTACTTTGGTCAATTTTATTTTGTGAAATATTGATATTGTTAATGTTTTCATCTATTTTATTAAGTTCAACTCCAGCAACTCTTCCATTTTTGACTTTAAGCTCTATATCTTTTTTTGTTTGCAAAAGAGATATTTTTTTTGCTTTAAGAGCCAAAGTAAGCTTTTCCAAATACTTTAAAGTAGCATTTGCGCCCAATATCTGTGCTTCTCTTTGGATAAAATTCAATCTTTTTTTATCCACAGAAGCAAGTTTTAAAACTCTGGCTTTATCTCTTATGGTATATAATGCTTTTACGAAAATGGGAAAATTAAGCTCAAACCCAATCCGTGATATATTTTGACTAAAAGGCAGTGGCTCATGGTGAGCAAGCCTGTAAGAAGTCTCCGTAGGCAAGACCGGTCTCATACTTGAGGGCATGTTGTAATGTTCATAAGAAGCAATAGCAGTAAGTTTGGGATACAATGCATCTAAAGCTGATCGCTTAGCCAAATCAGCTTTTTTCACACTCATCTCATCTTCTTGACTTATTGGCTGATTTTTAAGTGAATTGAACAAATCCGTAATGGTTGCTGCATTTGCATTTAGGCTAAATACAGTGACAGCCAAAATAGTAATTTTCTTAATCATGTGTCCTCTCCTTTTAACATTTTTTTTATACTGTAAAATAGATGCTCTGAGATTTCTTCAATTTTACAATCATTACAAATATCTTTACCAAATTCATTTTCAACTTTCAATCTCAATTGCCTTGTTGTTATAAAAAGATTTATGCTTCCAACTATCATAAAGTGTACCATTATCGGTAAACTCTTCTCAAAACAACCTTTTTCTTCACCTCTTTTTAAGATACTTCTAAGTAAAGAAAATATTCTTTTTAAACCAACAAACATATCATCAGGCAAATTTCTACCTCCCACGCTAAGCTCTGAGAGCATTAATGAAGGCAGATAAGGATTTTCATCTGCAAATTTTGCATAAGTAGCAATAAATGATTTCATTTCATCTATGGGTTTTTTGCATTTTTTACTCTCTTTTAAAATTTCATAATATATATCATCAAGCAAATTTCTAACAACAGCCTCATATAAAACTGCTTTATTTTTAAAATAATAATATATCATGGCTTTGTTGATATCAGCTTTCTTGGCAATACTCTCAACACTAACACCCTCATAGCCATCTTTTGCAAACAACTCCATAGCTGAGTAAGTGATTGTTTCTTTTGTTTTATTTGCATCCCTACATTTTGACATCTATGCTCCTAACTAACCGTTTAGTTAATTATAATATTAAAATATTAAAATTAAGCTTAAATAACTAATCTTATTTTTATGCTACTGTACTATCCAGCTTTTCTCTACCAATAACTTTTCATCACTATAAATTCTACCGATAAACTCATCATCTTTTTTATATCTTCCCACACCTTTAGGAGTACCTGTCATAATGATATCAAAATCATCCAAACTCATAAAACTTTCTATCTCTTTCAGTACCACTTCAGGCTTATATATCATCAAATCAACTCCACCTGATTGAGCCAATTTTCCATTTATTTGCAATTCAAGCCTAAGAGAGTTTATGTTATCTTCAAGCTTGACAAAATCACTAAAAACAGCAGCCTTATCAAAAGACTTTGCCCTCTCCCAAGGAAGACCTTTACTTTTTAGCTTACTTTGCATATCTCTTTTAGTTAAATCAAGCCCAAAACCAACACCATATAATCTTTTATCCCTCACCAAAAAACTAATCTCACCCTCATAATGACAATCATCACTTATTTGAACTAATTCTTCACTTATGGAAGAATTCGGCTTTACAAATAAAACCAT
>JALWUQ010000006.1 GCA_026993075.1 Campylobacteraceae bacterium | reverse complement strand
ATTATAACACACAATGTGCGTTATGTCAAATATTGCAACCTATATACACTACTATTACTATCACCTGACCCCTTTTGATATAAATAAAAAAAGCCTCGTTCTCGGGTTGAGAAACGAGGCTTAGATTATTAACTATTTTATTGAAATCAATGATTAGAATTTATAGTTAAGTTTAACTCTTAGCTTTCCAGAATCAGCAGCAGCGTCATTATTTATTTTTTCATATTCTACTGAAGTACCTAAACCTTTAAGATTTCCTGCAAATGCATAATATACACCTACGCCATATGAATTTGCATCATTGTTACCTTGTACATTAAATTTATTGTATAATGCTTTAGCTTTTAGACCATTTACTCCAACTTTTGCAAAATTGTATCCCAAACCTATAGCATAAGCATCCTCATCATTACTAAGCGGTTGATGTGAAGCAAAGAAAGAGTTGGTGTATGCTAGTCCTGTACCATTACCGATACCAGCTATTACGCCACCTGTGCCCTGACCATTATCATTTACTTTTGTGTAAGCTGCAAAACCACTTAGTCCATTTGCAGAAGCACTAAGCTTTAAACCAAATAAAGTATTATCAAATGGATCACCACTTATATTAGTTGAACTATTGTATACTTGACCGGCAATACCAACATTTATACTGTTAATAGGCATTGTGTATGCAGCTTCACCATACCATATATCAGCTTTAACATCATTGGCAACTGTTGTAGTATTAGGAGTCACACTTTTATCGGTAACTGCTACATCAAATTTTGCATGAGCATAAGCTCCGGTTAATTTTAAACCTTTTACAGAATTATTAGTTGCAAATATTGTATATGCATTACGCATACTGTTAAATGCCAAACCAGTATCTTTAATACTTGGTGCATTAACAGCTACATTGTTTTCCGAAAATTGACCTATACCACCATTTCCATCTGTTCTTCTTTGCATTTTAGTTACATATCCAGCTGCTATAACAGTTTTTGAAAGACCTGTATAACCAGCTACATAACCTTCAAAAGATTCTTTTGTGATTCTTGAGCCTGAACCAGCTACCAATGGAGTGCTTATGTACTGACGACCAGCTTTGATAAATGCTCCACTGTTAGCATACTGTAAATATGCTTGAGAAAGTACAGCACCTGTTCCGTACATTGTACTATTAAAATAACCTAGTTTTGTTGAATCAGTTGCCCAAGGTGAGTTAGTTCCTTGGAATGTAAAGCCTGCAGTAAAACCGTTGAATGCAGCAGTTGTATAAGAAAGATCAAGACCTAAATCAAGAATATTTTCACTATCTCCCGGTGTTTTTTTTGTATTGAAATAATAAGTTTGTAAAGTACCACTTACCTTTCCACTTGTTAATGCTGAACTCAATGAGTCTGCAGCAAAAACGCCTGTGCTTAAACTTACAGCTGCAATCGCAGCCAAACTTAGCTTAGCTAATTTCATATATATCTCCTTGTAAAATTGTTTTCGCAAGTATTATACTAAAATCAAACACAAATTACAATTAAATTAAGCTTAAAAAATGCGTTTTGTGCCATTTAATTGTTAATTTTTATTAATAAATGAGAAAAAGAAGAAAAATTACGGGGTCAGGTGATAGTGATAGCAGTAAAAGAGGTTTTAGATTTTAGGCTCTAAGTTTTTAATTTTTTCAATCTCTCTAACTCTATCACATCAAATCTATCTTTTTTTCTATTTGATGCCTTTTTATTTTTTAGGGTCAGGTGATAGTGATAGTACAAACAATCTTGCTCTTGGCATCGTATTAATTAAAAGAAGAAGATGCTTCCAACTTCGTCGGAAAAACCGCAAATCTACCTCACTTCGTTTGCTACGATTTGTTTTAAGGTTCCAGACTTTTTTGTGTTTGACACTAAAACCTTGTTTTAGGGCTTACACATGAAAAAAGTCGTAAAATCCTAAAAACGACAAGCAGTTGTCGTTTTTTTACGGATTTTACCCATACATCATATTTGGTAGCCATAATGAGACTATGGGGACATAGGTTACTAAAAGCAGGCCTGCTAAAAGGGTTAGGGTCCATGGCAAGGTGTAAACTACTACATCTTTTATGTTAAAACCTGTTATTCCGCTTGTTACAAATAAGTTTAAGCCTACAGGTGGCGATACCATGCCTATTTCCATATTTACTGTTATGATGATACCGAGGTGTATAGGATTTACTCCGAGTGCGGTTGCTACTGGTAAAAGAAGAGGTACTAGTATCATGATGATGGCACTTGGCTCCATAAAACTTCCGGCGATTATCAATAAAATATTGATAAGAAGTAGAAATACTATTTTCCCCACATGAGCGTTTATGAGGGCTTGGGTGATTTGTTGGGGTACATTTTCCAAGGCTAAAAAGTGAGCGAAAAGCATCGCGTTTGCTATGACAAACATGATCATTGCCGAAGTTTTTGCTGATTCTAATATAACCGGGTAAAAGTCTTTTAGTTTAACATCTTTATATATAATCCAAGAGACAAAAAATGCCCAAACCGCTGCAACTGCGGCTGCTTCAGTCGGAGTAAATATGCCTCCGTAAATTCCACCTATGACTATGACTATGGTCATAAGAGCCCAAGAGGCATCTTTTAGCTTCATCATCCTTTCTCTAAAAGGGGCCGGTTCAGTTTTTTTGAAGCCGAGTCTTTTTGCACCTATGTAAGTTACTGCTATAAGCATACCACCAAGGATAAATCCCGGAATAACACCTGCCATAAAAAGTTTGCCTATGGATACTTCAGCTGTAACACCATAAACTATCATTACAATAGATGGCGGTATTAAGATACCAAGACTTCCTGAAGTTGCTACTGTTCCTACTGCATATCTTTTAGGATAGCCGGCTTCTTGGATGGCTCCAAACATGATAGAGCCTATGGCTACAACGGTCGCTGGTGAACTTCCGCTGACTGCTGCAAATATAATACTGGCAAAGATAGCACTTATGGGCAATCCGCCCGGCAAATGTCCAATGGCACTTTTTGCAAAATCTATAATCCTTCTTGAAGCACTTCCTTTACTTAAAAGGTTTCCCGCGAGGATAAACATCGGTATAGCCATAAGTGAGTACGCATCAATCTTTTCAAAAAGCATAGATGAAACTTCAATCGGGGATATATGTGTAAAAAGTACGAGTGTTAAAAATGTACTGCCTCCAAGGGCAATCGCTATAGGCATGCCTATAAGCATTAAGGTAAAAAATAATCCAAAAAGTATGTAGGTATGCATATTATTTTTTCCTTGATGTATGAGTTTCGTTCTTTTCCAAGATTTCTTCCATTTTTTCTATCTTTACGGCATCTTCGCCTTCTTGCATTTTGGATATGATCATTTCAGCTTCACTTTCCCGTCTGGCAAGTTCTGCTGGAGTTTTAATAATCTCTACTAATTTTTCAAGGACTCTTATGGCTGCTGAGGCAAAAGCTACTGGGATAGCTAGATAGATTATCCACATAGGAACTGACCAGCTACTGTTCATGCCAAGCCATGTGATTTTCGGTACTACAAGATCTACTGAGACTTCTTGGAGCATTATCTCAAGGCGTAAAAACTTGTATCCATAGTAGGCAACAGCAACAAGATAAATAATAACTAAGATGTGTGAAAGTATCATGAGAAATTTCATAATAGGTGCAGGAAGTCTGTCCATAAGTATGCTAACTGATATATGAGCATCTTTTTTGAAGCAATATGCTGCTCCAAAAAAGGTACTCCATATAAAAAAGTAATTTGTCAGATCACTTGCCCATACAATTGAGCCGTTAAAACCATATCTTGCAACAACATTGATAAATGCCAAAACGACCCCGGCGGCTATACCGAAGGTCGCTATGGATTTATTTAGGTTACCGATAATTTTATCAATAAAACCAAACATATTTTTACTTAATTATTGACCAAGTTTAAGTGCTGATTCAATTAAACTTTTTCCGATTTTGTTTTTGCTGTAAAATTGTGGATAAATTGTTCTTTCTATCTTTACCCATGCAGCTCTTTGAGCTGGAGTGAAATGATATATTTTCAACTTACCTGTTTGTTTTGCATAAGCTTCAATCTTTTTAAATTGTGAATTGTTGAGTTCGATTGCGTATTGTCTCTCTTTTGCTGTTGCTTCTTTCATAGCTTTTTTTACATCTTTTTTAAGTGCAGGTGTTAAAGAGTTCCAAAATGTTTTACTCATTACAACCAAATATCCGAGATATCCATGGTTGCTCATAGTCATATACTTTTGAACTTCATAGAATTTTTTAGTATATATATTTGAAACAGTATTTTCTTCCGCATCTATAACGCCTTGTTGAAGAGCTGAGTAAACTTCACTAAAAGGCATCATTTGAGGGTTTGCTCCAACTACTTTAAACTGAGCTTCAAGAACTTTAGAACTCATAATTCTAAATTTTTGCCCTTTTGCATCTTTTGGCCAAAGGATAGCTTTTTTTGATGATGTTAACTGTTTGAAGCCATTATCCCAAAAATCAAGCGCAACATAACCTTTTTTTGTAACCATATTTTTTAGCTTTGCACCAACTGCACTATCTTCAACTTTGTGAACATGATTCATATCTTTAAATAAAAAGGGTAAGTCAAAAAGTGCAAGCTGAGGTACAAATCTTCCAAATTTTGCAAATGAAGGACTTGCCATCTGGACTGAATTTAGGATTAAAGCTTTTAACACGGCTTTATCGCCATAAAGCTGAGCATTTGGATACAATTGAACATTAATTTTCCCACCACTTAATTGCTCTAATCTTTTTGCAAAATAAGTAGCCGCCTTGCCTTTTGGCGTATCCGGACTGACAACATACGAAAACTTTAGTACATATTGGGCTGAAAATGCACTTGTCGCCATTAAACTAGCTATCATAATAGCTTTGATTGTTTTTCTCATAGTAACTCCTTGTAGATTTTCACATATTGTAATATTATTTTATGTAATTTGTGTGTATATTGCGGGAAAATCTTAATTTTTTTTGTTTTCTTTAACTAAAAGTTACATTTTATATAAGATTTATTTTAATTATAAGTTTTTATAATATGAAGATATCCAGTTGCAGTGGACTATAGTATGGTAATTCAATTTTAAATTTTATTTCAGTATTTACCTCATTCTCAAAATTGCATCCGTGCAATTTTTCCGAGGCTGATGGCTATTTTTGCATCGTACAAAAATATGACGCCATCAGAACCGGTAAAAAATGAAATAAGATTTAAAATTGAATTATCTTATGATTATAGTCTATAGCCTACTGCATGGATATTTTGAATCAAGCCTTCTGGTAATTTTTTTCTTAAATTCTTGGCCAAAAGTCTCAAGGCATTTTGACTCATAGCATTATCGTATCCCCAAACAAAAGATTCAATCTCTTTATAGCTTACAGTTCTGTCTTTTTCCATTAAAAGTTTAAGCAGTCTGTCTTCTTTTTTTGTTAATTTATATTCATTTTGTTCATTGTCTAAGATAAGGTGTTTGTCTTCGTCATATATCCAGCCATCTTTGAGTTTGTGAATTTTTCTTTTTTCTTTATGTTTTAAAAAAATCTCCAATGCTCTGTTTAGTTTTGTTTCAGTCAATGGTTTTACTATATATCTTATAAGGGAAAGCTCAACCGCACTTAACATATAATCAACATCTGTGTAGGCTGAGATAACAATAATCTGAGTTGAACTGCTTATCTTTCTTATCTCTTTTGAGAGTTCTATGCCATCAAGCCCTGGCATTTTTACATCTGTTATGACCAGGTCTGGCATGTGTTTAAGGTATAATTCATAAGCATCATCCCCGTTTTCTGCTACAAAAACTTTGCTAAACATCATTTTTAAAAGTTCAGTTATATTTTTTCTGGTTCCTGGCTCATCTTCTGCATAAAGAACAGTATAATTTTTTAAATTGGCCAATTCGTCTTTCATTTTTTATCCTTTTTAAGATTTTTACATAAAATGTTATATCAATGTATGATATAATAATTTTCCATTAAAATCAATTAAAAGGGAACAGAAAGTGAAAATAATAAAAGAAAATAATATAGCCAAAGTTATTATAATCTCTTTTGCAATCATATTGCTTGCTTTGATGCTTTTGACTATATATTTTTCTATTGACAGACAATATGGTGAATTTAAAAAAGAATTAAACAATCTAAAAAAAGAACGAATCAATAATCAAAAAATATTTTTAAAAAGAGAGATGAATTCAGTCGTACATTTTATCAGATTTATCAATAGTGATAAACATATAAGTAAAAGAAGTGCAAAGAAAATAATATTCAACTATATAAATTCTATAAGATTTGGAGAAAACAGATCAAATTATGTATTTGTTTACAAAATATTGAATTTTAATGGAGGCAATAAATTTGCTAAAATGCTTATAAACCCAAACAGAGGCGATCTTGTGGGTAAATATATATCAGATAGTTACAAAGATGCAGACGGAAAAGAGTTTAGGAAAGAATTTTTAAAAGATATCAGAAGAAAAGGGGATTCATTTGTTACATACAGATATAAGAAACTTGGGTTAAACACAAAAACATTAAAACTTTCATACTTTAAACTGTATAAAAAATACAACTGGGTTATAGCTGCTGGAGTTTATCTTGATGGTATAGAAAAATCGATAACTTTAAAGAAAAAATTACTTTTAAAAAATGTTAAAAAAGAGATAGCTTTAACGGTTTTGATATATTTGATTTTTTTTATAATAGCTTTTATATTTTCTATGTTTCTAGGCAGTAAAATTGATAAATTCTTTCAAGAGTACAAAGACAAAGTTAACAGGCAAAAAGCTCAACTTGAACATTTAAATCTAAATTTGGAAGATAGAGTTAAGCTTGAGGTCGAAAAAAATCGAGAAAAAGATCAGTTTTTAATACAAAAATCAAAATTTATTGCATTGGGTGAAATGATAAGCAATATTGCCCATCAGTGGAGACAGCCGCTAAATGAGCTTTCTTCGGTCATGCTAAATATAAAAATGAGATATAGAAGAGGAGTTCTTGATAAAAAATATTTTAATGAAAAAAGTAATGATATAGATAGATTGCTTGAATTTATGTCTCAAACTATTGATGATTTTAGAAACTTTTTTAAACCTGATAAGATAAAAAAACTTTTTTATGTAAAAAAATCTTGTAAAAAAGTTGAATCCATTATGAAATCATCGCTTAAAGACAAAGGTGTGAGAGTTGAGATACAAATAGATAGGGATATAAAGATATTTGGATATGAAAGCGAATTTGAACAGGTAATATTGAACATTTTATCAAATGCAAAATATATCCTTATGAAAAATAAAATAGAAAAACCTTGTATTTGCATCACTTCAAAACAAGATGAAAATCATATCTTTTTATATATAAAAGATAATGGCGGAGGTATAAGTAGTAAGCCTATTGAGAAAGTATTTGAGCCGTACTTTACAACCAAAGAATCATCTTCGGGGACTGGAGTCGGACTCTATATGTCAAAACTTATAATAGAGAAAAATATGAATGGATTGCTGAGTGCTGAAAATGATGAAGAGGGCGCAATTTTTTGTATAAAAATAAAAAAGGGCGGATAACCCGCCCAATCTTATGAAAACAACACACTTTAGAGTCGATACTTTGCATAAACTAAATTCTTTTTCCAAGCTATGTTGTAATTGTACAAGTTGAAAGTAAACAAAAAGTAAATCAAAAAGTTATATTTTCTTCGGTAGGCACACTTATAACCTCTTTTCTTGCCCTTGAATATGGTTTTTTCTTGAGTTTTATTATGTGTTTATGAGAATATTTAAATTTTTTACTAATCTTATTATTTTTGTTTTTTATAATTTTATAATTTTTTGTACTATTTAATATGAAGATTGAGGTTATTTTTCCGTCTTTTATAACGGCATATACTAGCTCACCTTTTCTTGCATAATCTTTTTCACCATAAACCAAAGCTGTTTTTAACTTATGATTTGATAAATCCGTTCCTAAAATATCATATATCCAACTTTTTTTTCTGTTTGAATAGTAAACATATTTGATGATACCTTTTATAAAACCATTGCCTTTAAATTTTAATATTTTAATATTTTGATTTGCCTGTAAAATTTTTGTATTGTAAATAAATCCTGTTTTTGATAGCTTTTGTTTTTTCTTTATAACTTTTTTTGTGTGTGATTGGTATATCTTTGGAAGTGGCACTGTGTGGTCGCTGTTTATCGCACAAGATGATAAAAATAAAATTATAAAAAAGGATATTAATATTTTAGAAAACAATTTATCTCCAAATTTTGGTGGAAGTGAGGGGGGTCGAACCCCTGTCCAAAAGCAAACTTGCAATGAGCTTTGTTACATGCATAATGCAAACAAAATTTCTCGAAACTGTTTGCTTGTTTGCAAAACAAACAGTCCAAAGCCTTAAATGTCAGATAAAACTCAGGCGTTTTTTATCTTAAGCTATCATTAGTGTAAAGCCGGGTAAATTCCAGATAGCATGAAATTTAAGCGACTGACCCGCCGTTAGGCTACGCTACTGCTAGCGCTGGTCTGTAATTTGTATTGTTTGCGTTTAATTTTAACGGAAAAGTTTTACGGTTTATTCAGACCGGCATGAACTCAAAGCTTGTCAACTCCTGTCGAAGCCAAGTCACTCCCTTGTTTGAGATTAAACTCAATTTATCTCATCTTTTATCAATGAGGCAAGTTTAGATATTTTATCTATTTTTTGTATATTTGTCAAGTGCTCATCTAAAAGTATCTTTACAAAAGCACTTCCTACTATAACTCCATCAACATTTTTTGACTTTTCTTTAGCTGTTTTTTCATCTACTCCAAAACCTAAAAATACTTTGGTGTCACTGTATTTTCTAATATTATTTATAACCATTGTTAAGTTTTCATCTTTTCCAGAGCCTGTTATCCCGGCATAAGCAACAAGATATATGAACTCTTTTGCGTTTTTGACTATGGTTTGTATTCTTTGTTCATCATCAGTCGGAGCGACAAAGTCGATAAATGAAACTTGGGTGTCTTGAAATACTTTTTTATATTTTTTACTTTCTTCGTGAGGTAAATCAGGGATAATAAATCCTTTTATGCCATAATCTTGTGCTTTATCCATACAGATATCCAATCCTTTTTTGTAAAATGGATTGAAATATCCCATCCAAAATGTATCTATTTGCCTACTAATCTTTTTTGAAACATTGAAAAGATTTTCCATTTTAAATCCATTTTTCAGTGACAGTAAGTTTGCCTTTTCTATGACAGGGCCATCTGCGACTGGATCTGAGAATGGAATGCCTAATTCTATAAAATCTACTCTATGGTCTTTAAGAGAAAGCATCAAATCTTCAGTAAAATTTTCATCAGGATATGCACATGTTATGTAAGCAACTAATTGTTTCATATTTATCTCTCCTTTTGCAAAATAATTGCTTCATTGTATTTTTTGTATATTTGTTGGGATTTTTATAATATTTGTATCTAAATCGCTGAAAATATCGCTATCATTATCTATATCGTCGTTATATTTTGCAAACTGATCCTTAACCGCTAACAGCCAGTCTATAAACTCATCATTTGCAGGACCGTCTAACTCTCTTGCTTCTTCTAAAACTTCTTCTGTTAAGATTGCAAGTTTTGAAATCGGATCTATTTTTAAAAACATGGTTGCTGATTTTATATTGTGTGCTATTCTAAAAAGCTCTTCTATATTTTGCTTGTATTGCTCTTTTTTTGATAGATAGATGATTAGGTTTTCCATTTGGTATGTCATGACGCTGTAATGGATTAGAAAATCATCAACTATATCATAATCGTATTCATCAAAGAGCTTTTTTTTAATGCCCACAATATTCCTTTTGTTGGTATTGGTTGATATTATATCATTTTTTAGATAAAATCATAATCTAAAATATTAAAAGGCATATTGTGAATAAAAAAAATATAAATCATATAAAACAATCAAAACAAAAAGAAAAGATAAGCATGATAACGGCCTATGATGCACTAATGGCTCATATTTTTGATGGTATGGTTGATATTATTTTAGTTGGAGACAGCTTAAGCATGAGTTTTGGCGGAGACAGGGATACTCTTGGTATTAGCCTTGAAAATATGATTTACCATACCAAAGCAGTTTGTAATGGAGCAAAAACTTCTTTAGTTGTATGTGATATGCCGTTTGGTTCATATATTGACAAAAAGCAAGCCATTGAAAATGCAACAAAAATATATAAACAGACAAATGCGGATGCTGTGAAGATAGAAGGCGGATCAAATAGAGCTGATATTGTACAAGAATTGACACAAAATTCAATAGCTGTTATGGGGCATATCGGTTTGATGCCTCAGTTTGTAAGATGCGAGGGCGGATATAAAGTAAAAGGCAAGAATGATAATGAAAAAGAGAGACTTTTAAAAGATGCAAAAGCCATAGAAGAAGCGGGAGCTTTTTGCATAGTTCTTGAGGGAGTTAAAACTGAAGTTGCCAAAGAGATATCGGAGTCATTAAATATACCCACTATTGGCATAGGTGCCGGAAAATATACAGATGGTCAAGTTTTGGTTTGGAGCGATATGCTTGGATTTTTTGATGAATTTCAGCCAAAATTTGTAAAAAAATATCTTGATGGTGCAGGGCTTATAAAAAAGGCAGTTAAGGAATATGTTGAAGATATAAAAAGTGGTAATTTCCCGGCTATTGAAAATAGTTATTGATATTTGACATATATGCCAAAACAAAAGGTTGAAAGGCAAAGATGGAAAGAGTAGTTGAGATAGAAAAAATAACTTTGGATAATAGCTATGAAATATCTTTAAGACCGAGTTCTTGGGAAGAGTACATTGGTCAAAGTAAAATAAAAAAGAATTTAAAAGTTTTTATCGAAGCTGCTAGAAAAAGAGATGAAGCACTGGATCATACTCTTTTTTTTGGACCTCCCGGACTCGGCAAGACTACCTTGGCATATATAATTTCAAATAAAATGGAAGCAAATATAAAAGTAACAACGGCTCCGATGATAGAAAAAGCAGGAGATTTAGCGGCTATATTGACAAATCTTGAAGAGAAAGATATACTTTTTATTGATGAAATTCATAGGCTTTCTCCGGCGGTTGAAGAGATATTGTATTCGGCTATGGAGGATTTTAGACTTGATATAATCATTGGAAGCGGACCGGCGGCTCAAACTATAAAGATAGATATCCCACAATTTACTCTTATAGGAGCTACTACAAGAGCAGGAATGATAAGTTCTCCTTTAAGAGACAGATTTGGAATGCATTTTAGGCTTAGATTTTATGATGAGGATGAGTTGTCTCGTATTATAGAAATAGCTTCAGAAAAACTGTATATCAAATGTGAAAAATCTGCTTCTTTAGAAATGGCAAAAAGAAGCAGAGGAACTCCGAGAATTGCTTTAAGGCTTCTTAAGAGGATTAGGGATTTTGCTGAAGTTGAGGGAGCAGATACAATAAACATGAAAATTGCAAAGTTTGGACTTGATGAACTTGGTGTAAATGAAATGGGCTTTGATGAGCTTGATGTAGGTTTTTTAAAAATTCTTTTGGAGTCCAAAGGGAAACCTTTGGGATTAAATACCATTGCAGCAGCTCTTAGTGAAGATGAAGTGACGATAGAAGATGTTATTGAGCCATATTTACTGGCTAATGGATACATAGAAAGAACTGCTAGAGGAAGAATTGCAACTGCTAAAACATACAAGTTGTTCAAGTTTTCTCAGCCACATTTACTTTTTTAGGATATAAATAAATGCAACGACAAGGTAAAAATTTTTTAACTCTTATGATAATACTTTTAGCGATTTTAGTAGTTTATCTTTATAAGCCTTTTTTGATGACTATGGTGATAGCGGTACTACTTTCTGTTGCGACTTACGGAGTTACTAAAAAATTTATTAATATTACAAAAAGTAAAATGATCGGTAGCTTGATATCTACGATTATCATGTCAATTCTATTTTTTATACCTATTATCTATACCACTACAAGTCTTGTCCAATATGGAAATAATTTTGATATAAGCTATATTGAAAAAATTTCAAGATATTTAGTCGGTTTGCATTATAAATTGCCTAGTTTTCTTAGTTATTTTCAGAATTCATTTGATAGATATATTATGGATATCAATGTTAGCAATATAAGCAAGATTGTTTTGCCGTATGCGACAAAATTTGCACAAATGAGTGCAGGATTTTTAAAAGATATGTTTTTGATAGTTGTTTTTTACTTTTTTGTCAACTTTTATGCAGAAGATTTAATTAAATATTTAAAAGGAATACTTCCTGTAAATGAAATCGAAATAAATAAAATATTTTCTCAAATTACAGATGTTATGAATGTTGTTTTTTATTCTATTTTGGTAACAGCTATTTTTGAAGGTTTTTTATTTTCTCTTATAGGTATGGCTTATGGTTACAATGGGCTTCTTTTGGGGATTTTGTATGGTTTCTCATCTTTGATTCCAATTATTGGGGGTGTTATAATGTGGCTTCCTATATCTTTATATGAATTATCAATAGGTCATACAAAAGAAGCTATATTTTTTGCAGCTTATTCTATAATTGTTATTTCGATAGTTACAGATACATTTATAAAACCTGTTATTATAAAATATATAAATGAGAGATTTTTTAAAACAGAAACTATGATAAATGAGCTTTTGATATTTTTATCAATTATTGCAGGACTTTCTACTTTTGGTTTTTGGGGTATGGTTTTAGGACCTGCAATCACAACATTATTTATGTCAGTACTTAGTGTATATAAAAAGAATTAGACTTGAAATTGTTTTTTGATTTCTTGTAATTTTTTGATTTTTTTATAATACTCTGCTTTTTTTGATTTTAAAAAATTCTTTTTTTCGTGTGCGATTTCAGTGAAGTTTTCCTGCAAATCTTCTATATTTTTATAAAGAAAATTTCTTTTTGATTTGACAAGATTTTCTATCTTGTTGAATGCAAAATTTACTCTTATTTGCTCACTTATCTCTTGCATTGTAGGTTGATATATGCAAAAACTTATAGGATCCTCTTCGTAAAACTGTATTGACTCA
This sequence comes from Campylobacteraceae bacterium, assembly GCA_026993075.1. Lineage (GTDB taxonomy): Bacteria > Campylobacterota > Campylobacteria > Campylobacterales > JALSKU01 > JALSKU01. The sequence continues at coordinate 16,525 of JALWUQ010000006.1, read as the reverse complement.
AAAATCTTTCTTTTGAAAAAAGCTACTGTTGTTTTTGTAGCATTTTGGTAGTTAAACTCCAAGGCGCCATTTATATACCCAAAATCATTTTGGATATTAGCTATGCTTTTTAAAGATGCGAAAGAGAAATCTTTTAAGATATATTCATACGCTCCTCCCACAAATCTTCTTAAGTTTGCAAATTCCCTATCACTCGATATTTCCCTGTTTTTTGATATTAGCTCATATAAATTTTGCCATGATTTAATACTGTTTTCTAATTTCTCATAAGTATTAAATATAGAATTATTTGCATTTTCCTCAATCTTTTTAAGATTTTTGATAGCTCTTTTTAAAAGTTTATTTATTTTGTCATCATCGTAAAAGAGATTTTTATATATATTTTCACTATCAAACCATGGGAGATTATAGGGAAATTTTTCTATATGAGATTTGCTTAAAAAAGAATTTTTAACTTCTTTGTATCTGTATTTTGTAATTTTTATCAAATTTAAAAATATCTCGTTGCTGATTTTTGAGCCAATATCTTCAAATTCCAAATAATTATCAGATAATTCTCTTGCATATTTTTCCTTTGGAAGTTTAAAAGTTTCGTCAAGAGATTTTGTGTAATCCAAAATTATATTGATAAGTTTATCAATAATTTTTATGAAAATATCATATTGATTTATGATGATATCACAAATTTGCACCAAATCCTTTTTTATTGACAACTCTTTTGCTAAATTTGCATGAGGTCTTATCTCTTTTTCAATAAAATCTATAACACTGTTTATATTAGAATTTTCAAGAAGTTTGATATTTTTACTATAATCTTCTTCTACTATTAAATTAATATCTTTTTTAAAATCTTCATATTCTTGTTCAAAAAATGATATATTTTCATATATTTTACTGCTTAATTTTTCAGATAATTGTTCACTTAATTGTTTGATTTTATTTGATATTATTGCGTTTTTATTATGCTGTCTTGATTGCAAAGCCATTTTGGCAGATATTGGCAATACTATATCAAAATATTGCGAAAATTTATCTTCTATATAATTTACTGTTTTTTCTATCTGTTTTTCGCTAAATTTATCTTTTTGATTTAGTACACACAAGGACTTAATGTTGGAGTTTTGCATAAATTCATTTAAAAATTTTTCTTCGCTTAATTTGCCTGCATTATCCATAAGTGTCAGCCATATTATGCCGTCTACATCTCTTAAAACATCCATTGTTATTTTTGTATCTTTGGCTGAGCGGGAGTTTAACCCAGGTGTATCAACAAAAGTTATGTCTTCTAAGATATCCAAAGGTGCATATAGTGTCAAATATTTTATGGATTCAACATTTTTTCTTTGATCTGTGAATAAAGCAATATTTTTTATATCTTCAAACTCTGTCCGTCCATCTAAATAAGTAATTTTTAGCTTATACTCATCTGCGTATTTTATAAAATTTACTTTAGAAGTAACCGGTATTATTCCAGTTGGGAGGATAGATTTTGATAGAAGAGCATTTAAAAAGGTTGATTTTCCACTTGAAAATTGCCCTGTGATAGCGATTTTCATCGGTTCTTTTACTCTTATTGAGAGTTTATTGAGTACATTTTTCAAATTTAAAGAGGGTTGAAATTCTTCATTAAGTAAACTGTCTTTTGCAAATTTTACAATCCCGAAAAGAGAATTATCGTATTGGGTTACTTTATGATTTATTGCATTAAACTCATCAATAAATTTTTCAAGAATTTTCAATATCTATCCTGTTCATAAAACTTTTAAGTGTTTTTATATTTGTATAAAGTTTTTCAATTTGATTTATCTTTTCTTCTTCATTTAAAAGTGAATTGTCCATTCTTTTTTGCATAAGAGCTTCTTGATTTTTCTCATTTGATATTAATTCTTTCAAAGGATTGTTTAACTCGTTGGATAATTTTTTTACCCAATCTTCTTTGATAAGCTTTAATGAATTGTCTAAATCATTTTTCAAATCCTTGATGTATGTATTGAAATGTTCCAATAGATTTGGCTGTAGAGTGTCAATGGTTTTTAATTTGGTATTTTTAATCGTTTTTAAACACTCATTTACAAAAATTGTATCATTTCTCAATATCACTTTATCTACAAAATTATTTGTGTTTTTGTTTTCACCTATATTATTTTGCAGTTTAATTTTATAGCCATTTTCTTCATATATTCTTTGTATTTTCTCATTTGAAGATGAAATTATTTTGTAGATTTCGTATTGATAATCTCTTAATAATTCAACAAATCCGTCTTTTTTACCACTTTGTATTATGTAAGAGATTCTTTTTTCCTTTGGCAAAGTCTTATGTTTTCTAAGCTCATACTTTACATCATCAATAACTCTGCTTATCAATATTTGTATCATTTTTTCAATATTCGCATCAATATATCTTTTTAAATTTTCTAAATTACTTCTTGTATTTGATATTTCCATATCAATACTTTTTTGAATTTTCTTAAAAATATACTCTTTTTCTTGTTTTAATTTTTGAAAATTGTTATAAAATATTTTTATCTCATCTTTTGATTTTGAGAGAAGTTTTATCTCTAATTCGTTTGAGCTTATTTCACTGTTAATAATATTTTTTAACCGTAAGAAAACTGAATCTGCAAAAAGTATATTTTTTTGGTTGTTTTTGCCAAATAATATCTCTTTTAAAGAATTTTCGACCGTATCGATACCCGTTTTTGTTATATCAAGCCCAAGACTTTTTGCTTTATCTTTATTTGTCTTGCAAATTAAGGCATCTTTTCCGCTTATTGGGATAAATTCAAGTCTTGATAAAATATGCTCAAACTTGGAATCTTTATTTATATTGTGCAGTGCCTCTTTTATACTCTCTTTTGTATAATTTAACGCTTCCTTTAACTCTGTATCATTTATTGTATCAACTCTTGTTAGAATTATTATAAGTTTTGTGATGTTGTGATAGAGCAGGGTATTTACTATAAATTCTATATCTTTCTCAGTTGCGACCTGGTTTACATTCATTAGATGGATTAGTATATCGCATTTTCCAAGATATGATTTTGTTATCTCTTCTCTTTGGATAACCGGATCATCAAGTCCAGGCGTATCAACTATATCTACTGATTCTTTTAGAAAATCCAAATTCGTATATAATTGTATTTGTTTTACAAGGTTACATAATTTTGAGCTATGTGATGCAGAAGAATACCTTTGTAATTGACTGATATTTATTTCATCAATTCTATTGTGAGGTTGTATAAAATTTGTAAGATCATTTTTAAAATATTTTTTTGTTTCCTTTAAAAAAATATTTATAGATTGAATATGGTTGGCATCATTTTCTATCTTTTCCCACTCTTTTGTATTCCAAAATTTTACTATCGCTTTTTCTTTTGTTGCATATTTTATAATGGTTAGATTTGCAGTTTCTGGTATGACCGAAGTTCCAAGGATTTCCTTTCCTAAAAGTGCATTGAGCATAGTTGATTTTCCGGCATTCATAATCCCTGTTATGCCGATTGAAAACTTTTGGGCAGTAATATATCTTTCTACATTATTAATCTCATTTATATTACCATTTGTGATTTTTTTAAGGTTATTTATTATTTCAAGCATAAGTTGTTTTTTATTATGAAAAAAATTACTTTGTATTTGGTCTTTATCCTCACTTGATTTTTCTTCTATCTTATTTTTTGCAATAATTTGATAATTTAAAATTTTTATTATATTTGATAACTTATGGTATTCTTGTGAAGAGATGACAGCATGCTCTTTTAAATATTGAAAATATTTTTTGATTTCATCAACTGAAATATTAAAGTTTTTGCTCCCAAGTTGTTCTAGGATATTGTATTGATAATCATATATTTCTTCGATACTGTCAGTACTATTTTTAAAAAATTTTTGAACAAGGGTGTTAAAAGTGGGTACTGATAAAAATTTATTATAATTTTTTCTATTTATTGTTAGAAATATAGAGGCTATCTCTAAAAATTCATCTTCAGATTTTACCTTTAAGTCCAAAAAGCAATTATTTTGTTTAAAGTTTATGCCATGATAAAGTAAAAAATAATCATCACTAATGCTCAAATCAGCTCTCCTTCACCGATTGACAAAGAAGAGCTATTCTCTTTTTGTCAATCATTATGGATGCTTATACCGTACAATGGTCTCATTATTTAACTGAAACTAATTTTCTTCTCATATATGCAATTTTATTTTGTAACGGTAAATTTTTAGGACAATTATCCTCACATCCCAAAAGTGTCATACATCCAAAAATTCCATTATCATCTCCTACTAATTCGTAATAATCTTCATCATTTCTTTCATCATGAACATCAATATCAAATCTTGCAACTCTATTGAGTCCGACTGCACCGATAAAGTCCGGTCGCATGATCTTTGTACCGCAAGCAGCAATACAAACACCACACTCGATACATCTATCAAGTTCAAATGTCTCTTGTGCAGAATCAGGCTCAACTCTCTCTTCGAGTTTAGAAATATCAGTTTTTTTGTTTGTGTGTATCCAGCTTTCTACTCTTTTGCTCATGCCGTTCATCCAATTTCCCGTATCGACTGATAGATCTTTTAAGAGTTTAAAAGCAGGCATAGGTAAAAGTTGAATTTTACCATTTTCAAACTCGCTTGTCAAAGTTCTACAAGCAAGTCTTGGTTTTCCATTTACTAACATACCACAGCTTCCGCATATTCCAGCTCTACAAACAAAGTCAAATGCCAAATCGGGATCTTGTTTTTCTCTTATTTCATTTAGAGCTATAAAAAGAGTCATGCCTGGAGCTTCTTTTACTTTGTATTCGGCAAAATGAGGTTTTGATACTTTTGATTGTGGATCATACTTCAATACTGTTATGGTTATTTCTCTCTCGATACTACTCATCTTCATCTCCTAAAGGTTCTTCTAGTCTCTCATTTTTTCTTTTATACATCGGTTGGAGCTCAAACTGCATTAATGCGGATTGAATCTCCCATCTGTCTTTGCCCTCAGCTTCCATCTCTTCTCTTATCTTGTCAACTTCTTCTTGTCTTTTTATGCTTAAAGGATTTTCTATAATCATACCTTTTCTTCCATATCCTCTAAAAGCCGGAGGCATTTCCATCCCAGTAATATCAATAGGCTCATAAGTCAAAGTAGGCTCATTGTCTTCAGGATTTGACCAAGTGCTTAGAGTTCTTTTCAACCAATGCTCATCATCTCTTTTTTGATAATCTTCCCTATAGTGGGCGCCTCTACTTTCTGTTCTCTCTCTAGCTCCTTTGGTAACACAAAGTGCGAGCTTAAGCATTTTAGGAACCCTGTAAGCATCTACAAGCTCAGGGTTATTTGTTCTATTTTTCATCCTTACGCTAATATTTTTAGATTTTATATAAAGCTCTTTAAGTTCATTAAAAGCATCACTAAGCTCCTTGCCTGTTCTAAATATACCGACTTTATTGTCCATTATATTTCTCATTTCTTTTCTTATTTCATAAACATTTTCACCATCTTTTCTGGATAATATTTCGTCAAGATACTCATCTTGTTGTTTTAAAAATATTTCTATAACCTCGGTTTCAATATCAAGCTCATGTGATTCACAATAATCGGTGAAATAGTTTCCTATGATCATTCCCGATACAACAGTCTCGGCCACAGAGTTTCCTCCAAGTCTGTTAAACCCATGAAGATCCCAGCAAGCTGCTTCGCCACAAGAAAAAAGACCTGATATATTTTGACTCTCACCGGTTGGTTTAACCCTAATACCACCCATTGAGTAGTGTTGCATAGGACGAACCGGAACCCAACCCTTTCTTCCCTCATCAGCAGGGTCTATTCCATTGAATGTTTTAGCTATCTCTTGAACATCTCTTAAGTTTTTCTCTATATGTTCTCGTCCCAATATAGATATATCAAGCCAGAGATGATCTCCATAAGGAGAAGGAACTCCTTTGCCTTTTCTTATATGCTCCATCATTCTTCTGCTGACAACATCACGGCTTGCCAACTCTTTTTTTTCAGGTTCATAATCAGGCATAAACCTGTGCCCATCAACATCTCTAAGAAGTCCACCATCACCTCTGCAACCCTCTGTTAAAAGAATTCCTGAGGGAACTATTGGAGTAGGGTGAAACTGAACAGCTTCCATATTTCCCAAGTACCCACCTGCTTCAAGTACCATAGCTTGACCTATCCCCTCACAGATAACGGCATTTGTTGTATTTTGATAAATTCTTCCATATCCGCCAGTTGCTACAAGAGTTCCTCTTGCAACATAAGCACTAAGTTCTCCTGTTGTCAAGTCTCTTACGATTGCTCCATAACATCTACCGTTTTTATGGATAAGAGAAATCGCTTCTTTTCTGTCTTCTATATTTACATCCTCTTTTAATGCTTCATTTGCAACACCAAAGAGCATTGTATGTCCTGTAGCATCAGCTGTATAACAAGTTCTCCATTTTTTAGTTCCACCAAAATCTCTTGAATGGATTAGTCCGTGGGCATTATCATCTTCAACTATAGTTGTTTTTTGTGCATTTATGATAGCAGATCTTGGACCTTTTTGGATTCTTGTCCAGGGTACCCCCCAAGAAGCTAATTCTCTTATAGCTTTTGGGGCAGTTGTTACAAACATTCTTGCAACTTTTTGATCACATCCCCAGTCGCTTCCTTTTACTGTATCACTAAAATGGACATCTTCATTGTCACCTCGACTCATTTTAGAATTGGCAATACTCGCTTGCATACCGCCTTGAGCTGCTGCCGAGTGTGATCTCTTTACCGGTACCAATGAAAGCACAGTTGTACTTATACCTCTTTTTTGAGCAACAACTGCTGCTCTAAGTCCAGCAAGTCCTCCACCAATCACTAATGCATCACAATATTTAATCTTCATTTCATGCTACCTTTTTATTTTGATTATATTGGATTGATATTGATGAAGTCGGAGTGTACATTTGCCCGACTTGCCCCTCATGTCCAATTCCTATCTTAATGTAAGCTGCCAAAGACAATACTCCTAAAGTTAAAAATATCACAGTTACAACTTTTTTTGCTTTTTTGAGATTGGCTCTTGTTTCTCTTGGGTTTTTGCCATCAAACCATCCCCATTTGACACTGACTCTGTAAAGTCCTATTGCCCCGTGAAATTCTACTGCTAAAAGCAATAAAATATATAATGGCCAATACCATCCACTAACAATTCTGTCACTTGAGGCATACGGTCCTATTTTGTCTGATTGAACCATCATTGTGTATAAGTGTATTGATCCCAAAAAAAACATTGCAAAACCTGTATATGCCTGTATAAACCACTTTTTGGTATCATCATGCTGCATAAGGTTCATATTTGTTTTAAAATTTTTATATTGCTTGTAATTATCTGGAAATTTTCTCATAGCAAGCCCTGCATGCAATATAAAAATAACAAATACAATAAATACAGCAATACTGACTATCACAGGATAGCCTTCACCAAACAAAAATTTGCCCTCAAACATTTTTGTAACATCATACATGGCGTTATTGCCCAATAAGATAGATGACACCAAAATCATATGTGCCCACATAAACAGACCAAGGAACACTCCTGTTGCACTTTGATAAAAATCAAGTTTTGCAGGAAGTCTGCTTTTTTTCCTTTCCTTGCTTACACCTGTCAAGCTTTCTATAATGTCAGCATTTTCCAAAGCAAATCCTTTAATATAATTTTACCAAGTAGCAATTCTAAATATTTTAAAATATTATGATACTTAGTAATAGATAAGCGTATTCTACTCTTTATAAAATAAATATTTTTTTAATAAATATTTATTTTTAATATTTTAGGGGTCAGGTGATTAATTATAAGATATTTTAAACATTAATCAAACATGTTGATATTAATTTTTTATACTTTTTGATTTCCAAATATAAAAAATTGCTGATACTACTACCATTATGATGGACAGGGCTTGCCCCATTGTCATCCAGCCACAACAAATAAAACCGAGCTGAATATCTGGTTGCCTATAAAATTCAGCGATAAATCTAGCTATACCATACAGCATTCCGTATAAAATAATAAGTTCTCCGTCAAATTTCTTATGTTTTCTGTATAAAAAAAGAATTATAAATATCAAAATTCCCTCTAAAAATGCCTCGAATAGCTGAGAAGGGTATCTTAGTGTGCCATCAATATATATTCCCCAAGGCTCGCTGGTAACTCTTCCTATGAGTCTTTGATTTAAAAAGTTTCCAATTCTTCCAAAAGTGTAACCAAGAGGAACTGCTATGGCTACGATATCTAACAATGACCAAAAATTTACTTTATATTTTCTGACATACAAGTACGAACCTATTAAAAATCCTATAACAGCCCCGTGGTAGCTCATGCCACTGATACCTACAAATTTTCCATCCATAAAGGGATTGAATATCTGCCAGGGGTGAGTAAAATAAAAGCTTGTATGTGGATCATAAAATATAATATATCCAAGTCTTGCACCTAAAATAACTCCTATTTCTACCCATATAAAGTAATTATCAAGCTCACTTTGAGATATAGGTAATTGATCTTTTTTTACTATCCATTTAGCTGTATATAAAGCTGATAATAGTGCTAAAACATACATTATACCGTACCAATGTACATTTATACCGAATAAACTAAAAGCTATTGGAGAGAAGTGTTCATAAATATGGTTCCAGTAATTCAATCTGTTTCCTTTTCTTTTAAAGCATTTGCTATCAATTCTATAGGATTTTTAAAGATAACTTTAGAATCATTGTAGTGTAGAGAATTTGTTATTTGCATTCTACATGCACTACACTCAGCACTGACTATATCGGCTCCACTTTCATCAATCATAGCAGCTTTTGGTAAACCTGCTCTAAACGCCAAGTCAAATTTTTCACTCTGCATAGTCACTCCGCCAAAGCCACAGCATTTATCTGGGTCATCCATCTCTTTAATAGTGTAATTTTTACCTATGAGGTTTCGTGGTTCTTTGTAAATACCTTGCATTTTTTTTGCATGACAAGGGTCATGGTAAGTTACAATTTGACTCATCTTTTTATTTTTTTTCTCTAAAATCTCACTGAGATTTGTCTCATTTTCAAGCCATTGTGTTGCCATAAATATTTTACCGTTTAATTTTTTCACTCTTTCTTGCCACTTGGGTTGATCGTGGAAATAATGAAGATAGTCATTTTTTAGCATTGCCGAGCAAGTAGCCTCAGGTATTATGATGGCATCTACTTCATTAATAAAACTTTCAAAATACTCTATATTGTGTTTTGCAAGATAATCAACTGTATCAAAATCACCGGTAAAATATGCAGGAGCACCACAACAAAGTTGTTTCTTGGGTATAAAAATATCGCAATTTAAGCTTTTTAATATTTCTACTAAGCTATCGCCGATATTTGTATATGTATAATTTGCCAAACATCCTATAAATATGGCAACTCTTTTTTGTTTTTTGTTTTTTATTGTTTGTTCTTTATTTATATTTTCTGGATATGAATTTAAAAAAGTTTTTGACTTGGCTGATGGTAAAAATCTATCCTTTTTTATAATGGGAAGAGAAAATCTGGGTTTCATTGATTCTTGTTTTTCCTGGATTTTAAATCCACATGTTTGAAACACATATCCCATTTTTGCCATAAAATCCATTATTTTTCTATGTCTTAGAAGGAAAAAGAAAGCTCTTTTATACCAAGCCAAACCATATTTTTTTCGTATATCATTTCTTACTTGTTCTATAACCATATCAACTGGTAAGTCATTTGGACAAATTTCTGTGCAAGCTGTACACAAAAAACAACTTTCAAAAATATCTTTTGCATTTTTATCAAGCTCTAAATCGCCTTTTTGGTAAGCTCCAAGAAGATCTAAAAAGCCTCTTGGGCTTGTTACCTCATCAGCATTTACATTGTGAATAGTGCAAGTAGGTATGCATTTTCCACATTTTATGCATTCATCACTAACCTCTGTAAAAATCATTTTTCCCATTACTTCCCCGTTGTATTATTCTTATAGTTTAAACAGTTTTACTAAATTTTCTTTTTTCCGGTGGCATTTTCTTTAAGTAAGCATCAAATGGCATAGCGATATTTCTTACAAGCATTGAACCTGTATAGCTGACCTTTATAAAATCATCATCAATGCTAAGAAGATCCTCTTTTTCAAAATCTTTTAGACCTTCTATTGCATCTTTGAAATACTCTTTGAAATTTATACCAAACTCTTCCTCAATTCTTTTTATATCAAGCCTAAAATTTGCCATAAGCTCCATAATAACGGATTTTCTTATGATATCATCAGTATTTAGCTTGATACCTCTTTGGACTGGGAGTTTTCCTTCTTCTATAGCTTTTTCATACTTTTTCATATCTTTATGATTTTGTACATAATAGGAAATACCTTCACCAATACTGGTAAGACCAATACCTATAAGATCGGCACCACCTTTTGTAGTGTATCCTTGAAAATTTCTGTGAAGTTCACCTTTTTGTATAGCTAAAAAGAGTTCATCTTCTGGTTTGGCAAAATGATCTATGCCTATCATCTTGTAGCCATTAGAAGTCAAGTAATCAATAGTATATTTTAAAATCTCAAGTTTTACACTAGGTTCTGGCAGAGTTGTTTCATCGATTTTTCTCATAGTTTTTTTCATCCATGGAACATGAGCATAATTAAATATAGCAAATCTATCCGGATCTAATGTAAGTGCTTTTTTAAGCGTATCTTTAAAAGTATCTAATGTTTGATACGGCAATCCGTATATTAAGTCCATATTTATCGATGTAATATCTGCTTTTCTTGCCATATCTACTGTATTTTGTGTTACTTCATACGGTTGTATTCTATGAACTGCTTCTTGCACTTTATGGTTAAAGTCTTGAACGCCAAAGCTGATTCTGTTAAAACCATTTTCGATAAGAACATCTAATTGACCTTGAGTTAAATATCTTGGATCTATCTCACAACTTATTTCTGCATTTTTTGAAAAATTTTTAAATTTGTTTTTTATAAGAGATATAATTTTTTGAAGTTGTTTTGCATCAAAAAAAGTAGGAGTTCCTCCACCAAAATGCAGCTGTATAACTTCCCTTGAAGTATCTAAGTATTTAACTAGGATATTTAATTCTTTTTCAAGATAGTTAATGTATCTGACTTTTTTTTCATCTTTTGAAGTATAAACTACATTGCAACCACAAAAATAACAAGCCGATCTGCAAAAGGGCAAATGAAAATAAAGAGAAAGCGGTCTTTTTTTATCTTGAGATAATAATTCTTTTTCGTATGTAGTATCATCAAAACTATCATCAAATTCCGGTGCTGTCGGATAACTTGTATATCTGGGACCGGGTTTTGAATATTTTGCAAATTTTTCAAAATCTATGTTCATATCATCTCCCCATTTAAATTTGGTGGTAAATACATATCTAAATTGAGAAATAAATTAGGATATTTTTTTTTAATATCTTGTACAATTTTTTCAGTATTTATACCTATGGTCTTTTTATCTTTGGAATTTCCTATCTGTTTTTTGATTTCAGTCATTGCAACAGTCCAAACATCATTGAAGTCTAATGGAATATTTTGCCATATTGTTTTTTCAAGTTTAAGGTTAAAGTTCTCTTCTTGTGCTTTTTGTAAAGATTGTATTATTTGCAAAAAAGTATCTATAGAAATCATTGTATGAATTTTATCATTTTTATCTATAATAAACCAAGGCTCATTTGCACTCCAGTCTCCACTTTGGAGTGTTAAGAGTTTTTTGTCTGGATCTTTGGTATCTATTTGGTTAATGATAGTCTTCTTGTGTGAATTATCAAATCCTATTTTTTTTGAGATTAAATTTATTTTATCTATGCTATTTTGTATTTTTTCTTTCATTTTATCATCTTTGTCTATCAAGCCAAATCATAATACCCTTTTGGGCATGGAGCCTGTTTTGGGCTTCTTCAAAAACAACACTTTGTTTGCTTTCTATAACATCATCACTTACTTCTTGTCCTCTGTATGCTGGCAGGCAGTGTAAAAATATAGCATCTTTTTTAGCTAAATTCATTAGATTTGTATCTACTTCATAGCCTTGAAAATCTTTTTCTCTTTTTATTTTCTCATCTTCTTGTCCCATTGATGCCCAAGTGTCGGTAGTTACAACATCTACATTTTTAACAGCTTCTTTGGGGTCATTGCCTGTGATTATCTTCGCTCCGCTTAGTTTCGCATTTTCTTTTGCAATATTTAAAATATTTTTATCAACTTCATATCCTTTTGGAGTTGCAATTCTTAATTCAAATCCTAATTTGGAGCAAAGCATAAGCCAAGAGTGTGCCATATTGTTACCATCTCCAATATACGCTACTTTTGGATTGTTGAATTTTCCAAATTCTATCATTGTCATATAATCAGCCATAAGCTGGACAGGATGAAACTCATCGGTTAAGCCATTTATAACGGGTACTTTTGAAAATGATGCAAACTTGTTTAAGTCATCTTGCCTGTATGTTCGTATCATAACCATATCTACCATACTACTGATAACTCTTGCGGTATCTTTTAAGGGCTCTCCTCTTCCAAGCTGGGTATCGTTTGAACTTAAAAAAAGAGCATGACCTCCAAGCTGAGTCATTCCCACTTCAAAACTTACTCTTGTTCTTGTGCTTGATTTTTCAAATATCATAGCAAGCGATTTATCTTTCATCCTATGAATATATTTACCTTCTTTTGTTTCGTTTTTAACTTCTATTGCAATATCTAATATCTCTAAAAGCTCATCTTTTGTAAAGTCGCTTATAGTTAAAAAATGTTTCATAATCAATCCACCTCTCTTAAAAAAGAACATATAATATCTAATAATATCTAAAAATAAGTTAATAATTCATTCATTGTATTGTAAACTAAGTAATTTTTATGTATAATACAAAATAATAATTTAAAGGATACAGTATGCAAAAACCTGAACCTATTGATGAACAGATAATTCTTGATAATACCAAATATATAGAAAGTGATACCGATTTACAAGGTATTATAACAGACTGTAATGATTACTTTGCAGAGATTTCAAGGTATTCAAGAGAAGAGTTAATAGGACAGCCTCACAACATAGTAAGACATCCAGATATGCCTAAAATTGCATTTAAAATACTTTGGGACAGATTAAAAAAGGAACAAAATATAAATCTTGCTATTAAAAATCTAGCAAAAGACGGCAGATATTATTGGGTTTTTACTCATTTCGACTTTAAAAGAGATATAAATACAAAAAAAGTTGTAGGATATACAGCTTATAGAAAAACAATTTCCAATAAAGTTACCGATATCTTGTTGCCAATTTATAAAAAATTAACCGAAATAGAAAAAACTGAAGGTATGGAAGGCTCTTTAAAATACTTAAACAACTTTTTAGATGAGCATGATTTAACCATAGATACACTTTTGGATGATTTTTATAAACTTTATTAGAGTATTTTAAAGACTTTTTAGTATCTAACCTTACGCACTTTTTTCTCAAAAAGCCCTACTTTTCGTAGCTTTAGTCCTTATGCACTATAACAAGTTTTACTCATTATGGCGTGCAAGGTCAGTTAGTATCTTAGCCGCCTCTTTTGCATGATAGGTTATGATGATATCTGCTCCGGCTCTTTTAAAACCAAGTAGTGTTTCCATCATGACTTTATCATAGTCTATAAGACCTACTTTGCCGGCTATTTTAAGCATTGAATATTCCCCGCTTACATTGTAAACTGCAAGAGGCAAACTTGTATTTTCTCTTACATCTCTTATAATATCCATATATGCAAGAGCCGGTTTTACCATAAGTATATCTGCTCCTTCTTTTTCATCTTCAATAGATTCATTTATAGCTTCAAATCTGTTTGCAGGATTCATTTGGTAACTTCTTCTATCTCCAAAACTAGGTGCTGATTCGGCAACATCTCTAAAAGGTCCATAATAACTGCTTGCAAACTTGGTAGAATAACTCATAATGGGAAGATTTACAAAACCCGCATCATCCAAAGCTTTTCTGATAGCTGTTACCATTCCATCCATCATGCCGCTAGGTGCAATCATATCAACTCCGGCTTTTGCATGGATTATGGCTTGTTCTGCTAAAATCTTTAAAGTTGCATCATTATCAACACTTTCTATACCCATATCAAGTATGCCGCAATGCCCATGGTCTGTGTATTCGCAAAAACAAAGATCACTAGTTATAAATATATCAGGATGAGTTTTTTTTATCTCTTTTATAGTTGTAGCTATGATACCGTGATCACAAAGTGCATCACTCCCAATGGAGTCTTTAACTTCTGGAATACCAAAAAGCATGATAGATTTCAATCCCAATTTTTTAAGTTTGGTACACTCTTTAACTATCTCATCCGGACTCATTTGAAAGACTCCCGGCATTGAGGCTATCTCTATTTTTATATTTTTACCAGCTTTTGCAAAAAGAGGGTACATGAAGTCATTGATATCGAGTCTTGTTTGAGTCAGTAAATTTCTTAAATTTTCATTAATTCTTAATCTTCTAAATCTTTTAAACATCTTTTTTCCTTAAATTAGATAAAATTCGATACATTTTACCAAAAAAGAGTATAAAACAGTATGAAAAATATAAAAATTTCACAAAAAGCAAACCTTCCTACGAGATTTGGAGAGTTTAAAATCATAGCTTTTAAAGAAGATGAGAAAGAGCATTTGGCAATTTTTAAAGAACCGCTGAATGATATGCCTTTGGTGAGAGTTCACAGTGAATGTCTAACCGGAGATGCTATAGGAAGTCTCAAGTGTGATTGTAGAGATCAGCTTGAGTACTCATTGAAGGCTATGGAGAGAGAAAACGGGATGGTGATATATCTTAGACAAGAAGGAAGAAACATAGGATTGTTAAATAAAGTAAATGCTTATGCCCTGCAAGATAAAGGGCTTGATACGGTTGAAGCAAACCATCAGTTGGGATTTGGAGATGATGAGAGAAGTTATGAAATAGTTGAATTTATATTGAGATATTTTAATATTAAAAAGATAAAACTTTTAACAAATAATCCAAAGAAAATCGATAGTTTAAAAGAAGTGAAAATTGCAGAGATAGTACCTATAATAATGAAAGCAAATGAATTTAATGAAAAGTATTTAAAAACTAAAAAAGAGAAAATGGGACATCTTTTATAAATGAAAACATATATGCAAAAGATTAAGAATTTAGGAATTGATGATAAAATTTTTGAAAAATTTGAACTTTTTGCCTCTTTACTTCTAAAATATAATAAAACTCATAATGTAAGTGGTGTAAAAACAAAAAAAGAGATATATAAAAATATATATGACAGTATCTATCCTTTGAAATTTTTAGATTTTAAAAGTATGAAAAAAGTTATTGATATCGGAAGTGGAGCAGGATTTCCCGGACTTTTACTCGCTATTGTTTTATCTGAAGTCAGTTTTGCACTATATGAGCCTATTTTAAAAAAAAGTGCATTTTTGCATTTGATGAAAAGTAAGCTTGAATTAAAAAATGTTATTGTTTTAAGCTACAGAGTTGAAAAGAGTGAGCCTTTTGATGTTGATTTGATAACTTCAAGAGCGCTTAGTAGTGCAAAAATCTTGATATCTTTGGTGGCAAAATTTATAAAAAAAGATACAAAATTACTTTTATATAAAGGCGATAAGGTTGAAAAAGAGTTGGAACAAATAAAAAATTATGATATTATTCAAAATGAAAAAAGATATTATCTGTTGATAAAGGAAATAAATGTTTAAATTATTGGTTTTTGGGGTTATTGTATATGTTATTTATGTGATTTATTCTAAAGGAAAGTCTATAAAAAACAATATCAATAAATCAAATTCAAAAAATGACACTGAAAGTGAAGAGATGGTTGAATGTAGTGAATGTGGAACTTTTGTAACTACCAAAGAAGCTTTTATAAAAGATGGTAAGTATTATTGCTCAAAAGAGTGTATGCTAAAGGAATAAAATGATAATTATCGGGCATAAAAATATTCCTTATTTTCCTTTTTTTGAGATAAACTCCTCTGAAGATTTGAAACATACTTTATCAAATTCAGCAGTTATTTTTGACTTTGATTTTTCATTGGCCAAATATTGTCAAAAAAATGATATTACTTATGCTGTTAGAATATCAAAAATAAAAGATTTAATGTTTGCAAATATATTAGGATGTGGTTTTGCTGTTACTAAGGGAGAATTTTCAAAAACTGCCCAAAAATTGGCAAATGAGTATATGTTTGATATGAAAATATTATCAATCATAAAAAATGATACTGATTTGGAAGAAGTAGCAATACAGGGCATAGACGGGGTAGTTTTTGAAGAAGCTTTTGAAAAGATAACTTGACCTTATGCACTTATTTCTCGAAAAGTCCTACTTTTCGTAATCTTTAGGGGGTTGTGGGGACTTTGAATTTCTGCCACTATAACGAGCTTTGCTCATTATAGTGCGTAAGGTCAGAAGATAAAATAATTTTAAATCACAACTCTTTTGATATTTGGCGAGAGATTTGTGATGATTTCATAA
>JALWUQ010000005.1:75163-96593 GCA_026993075.1 Campylobacteraceae bacterium | reverse complement strand
TTAATATTGCTTTATCAGGTAAAGATTTTAAAAAAAATCAGCATAAAGATATATTTTTTGCTCTAAAAAATGAGAAAAAAAGATTTGAAAAACTAAAAAGCAGTATTTATGAATTTCTAAGATATAACGCACCTATTAAAAACAGTTCCATGTATCTCTCAAGAATATTGGAAAAATCTTTTGATACATTTAATATGAATAATAAAAAAGATAGAGATACAATTTTGCTTTTTTCAAAATCAGAAGATAGTATCTTTTTCAATATAAATACTTCAAATAATACCTTTATGAAAAATATTTTAAATTATAATAAAAAATTGTATCAACTCTCTAAAAATATCAAAGATAGCAAAAAAAGAGAGTTGATTGAAGTTTTTCGTGCAAATTTGGGAGTATTTATCAAAAGCTTTCCAATATTTCAAAAAGATTTAAATACCATTTTAACTTTACCGATAGAAAATAATATAAAAAAGATTTTAAAAAGACATACTCAAAAGTCTCTTAAAGAAGAAGAAAAAATAGACAAAATTTTCAATTTTATACTTATTTTGTATCTTTTTAGTATAACTGTTATACTGTTTTTTATCTTTCATACCGAAAAAGAAAATTTAAAACTTAAAAAGATTTCCAAAAAGCTATATCTCTCAACTATTACAGATAAATTAACAGGCTTAAGCAACAGAACATGCTATAAAAAAGATAAAAAAACTTTCAAGAATCCTTCTTTGATACTTATTAACATAAATGACTTTAAAGATATCAATAATTTATATGGAACAGATTTTGGAGATAAAGTTTTGCAAATATTATCCAAAAAGATTGATTCTCTGTCAAAAGATATGAAGAGTGCAAAAGTTTACAGAGTAGGGACAGATGATTTTGGCATACTTTCTGAATTTCAAGGAAAAAATAAATTAATAAAAAAGGTTTTACAAATCTTGCATGAGATAAATAATACCATCTTTGAGATAGATAATCATAGTATAGATATATCTATTTCTATCGGTGTTAGTTATAATCAGCCAAAACTTCTTGAATGTGCTGACATAGCCTTGAAAAAAGTCAAATTATCATATACGACAATGTATCAAATATATAAGGATGATTTTAATACAGCTAAAAATTTGGAAAAAAATTTGGAAATCTTATCAAGACTGAAAAAGGCTTTGCTTGAACATAGAGTAATACCCTATTTTCAGCCAATAGTTAACTTAAACAGTGGAAAAATAGTAAAATACGAAGCTTTAGTCAGACTGATAAAAAAAGATGGTGAAGTATTGTCTCCTTTTTATTTTTTAGATATAGCCAAAAAAGCAAAATTAATAAGTAAAATTACAGAAATTATTCTTCTTGCTTCTTTAAAAAAGATAAGAGAAGAAAGTGTATATATCAGTGTCAATATCCCAAATAGTAATATGACCGATATAAAAATCAGAGATAAGATTATCAATATTCTTGAATTAAATAAAGATATCACAAATCACTTGACTTTTGAGCTTCTTGAGAGTGAAGAAATGATGAGTTATAAACAAATATCTGAGTTTATTACTTTAGTAAAAAAATATAATTGTAAAATATCTATAGATGATTTTGGAAGTGGATATTCTAATTTTGAAGAACTTTTAAGATTAAATATAGACACACTCAAAATCGACGGCACTTTGATAAAAAATATTGATAAAGATAAAACATCTCAAATCATTACCAAAACTATCCTTGAGTTTACAAAAAAAACAGACATTGAGCTTATAGCTGAGTTTGTTCACTCTAAAGAAGTAGCTCAAAAACTGCAAGAAATTGGTATCAAATTTGCCCAAGGATACTACTTTGGCAAGCCAGCTCCAAATATCTAAATACCCTAATTTTTAGTAGCTCATACTAATTATTACAACTCGGAATTGATTCAGAATCACTGGCAAATTCTTGCAAAAATCTTCCTATTCTATTTTTCTCTTTCTTAAAAAGATTAGAATTTAAATATATCAAAACTTTAGGATTGTCTTTATGGAAGTCTTTCAAATCTTTTATATCATTTGAAAAAAAACTTTTCCACTCATCTATCGTAGCAACATTTCCCCACATTTTTCCACTTCCATGACAACTGCTACATCTTTTTAGATAATACTTTTGCCCTCTTTTTTCTTTTGCACCATATAAAAATGAAACCGCTATCAGTAATAAAATTATAAAATTTTTCAATTTCCTTCCTTTAACTATTTAAGTCCATATTTTTTTCCATATAATTTGTGAAATCTCTTTAGAGCGTCTTTTCCCCATTTAATTAATTGTTGTGGAGTCCAATATCCATATATTATCATATATTTTTTACCGTTTCTTGCCAGCTTTTCTTCATTTGGTCCCATAAATATAAAAGCCGGGGTAATACTTACAATAAATCTAGGAGGTGCCTGATCTGTAACTTCATCTTCAATAGAATCAGAGCCTGTTGATGTATCAAGAGCTAACTTAATAAAATTTTTATTTAAGAATTTTTTAACTTTAGGATTTGGCAATACTTGTTCAATAATCTTGGGACAGTAAAAACAACTTCTTGAATGTAAAAAAACAATAATAGGTTTTTTTTGCTTTTTTGCCGCTTCTTTGGCATCGTTTACATCATTTCTCCAATCAATTCCAAGTTCTGAACCAAACAATGATAAAGTAAAGGTAAACATTATAAACAATAAAAATATTTTTTTCACTATATCTCCTTACATCGAAATAATACTATCAAACTATAATAATTTTTTATTTTTGAAAATAATACTGATTATATTCTTAAATTTATATAAATTTATATAAATAGTATTTTATATCAGAAAAAGCACTTTACAGGCACTTTCATTTGCTACAATTTCGAATAGTCATAACAATAAGATTATAAAAAAGGAGAAATCATGTTAAGATCTAACTTAAGCAAAGTTATACTTTTTATAACTTTAATATCCACTTGGACTTTTGCTGATTGTCTGTCGTGTCACAAAGGCATAGAACATATAAGAAGTGAAGACTCTGGTATGATGAAACAGATAAAAGCATTGGGTGCTAGCGTAGGAGATCCTGCCGGTTGTACTATCTGCCATGGTGGCAATGTAAAAGCAACTACAAAAATGGCAGCTCATAAAGGGGCTCCGGGACATCCTGGCGGCTTAGAAGCATTTGTTAGAGACCCGGGAAGTTTTTGGATCATGGATAAAACCTGCGGTCTTTGCCATGCTGACACAGTAGCCAATATGAAAAAAGCATTGATGGCAACTGAGGCTGGCAAAATTCAGGGCAACCTTCATACTTGGGGAAGCCTGGATACTCAAAAGGTTATATACGGAGATTATGCTACTAAAGACACTGATGGCAAAACTCCTTCATGGGGAACAAAAGTATATAAAAAATATATGCTTTCTATGATCAAAAAGTATCCTGATCAGTTTCCAACTGAGCTTAAACAACTTCCTTTACCTCCTCAAAGCCGAAAAGATTTGACGGGAAAAACAGAAAAAGAGATTGCTTATGATGCTTCTATAAGCTATCAAAGAAGTGACTGCCAAAGATGTCATATAGGTGTTAGAGGAAGAAAAGGCAGAGGTGACTGGAGAGGGATGGGATGTAGCTCTTGTCATATACCTTATGGAAATGAAGGTTATTATGAAGGAAATGACCCGACTATCAATAAAAAAGAGCATGGTCATTTACTCGTTCACGAAATGCAAGCCACAAGAGATGCCAAAGTACATGTACCATCAACTGGTGTAACATTTAGCGGTATTCATCCTGAGACTTGTAACTCTTGTCACAATAGAGGTAAAAGAATCGGCGTTTCATTTATGGGGTTAATGGAACAACCTTACGGCTCACCACTAAGACCCGGAGGAAAACCTCAGCTAAAAACTCATGGCAAAAGATATCAACATTTAAAATCTGACATTCACTTTAGAGCAGGTATGACTTGTCAAGATTGTCACACATCCATAGATATGCACGGCGATGGTAATATCGCAGGAACCACTTTGGGTCAAGTTGAGATAGAATGCTCAGACTGTCATGGCACTACTACTAAATTTCCTTGGGAATTAAAAATAGGATATGGTGAAAACAATCTCGCTGTTGGTGCGCCAGAAGGCGCAAGAGGCTTGGCTAATACACTTCCTAACTGGATGAAACAAGGAACAGTTTATAATCCCGAGGGTGGATATTTACTAAGTACTAGAGGAAATCCACTTGGCAATGTTGTTAAGAAAAAAGGATCAAATACTGTTATCGCTCATTTGGCAAGTGGTAAAGATTTAGTTGTACCTATTCTGAAGTCATTAGAAATTAAGAAAAAATTATCCAAAAACGGTCAAGTTGCAATGTATGATGTTAAAGCGCATATGAAAAAATTAGAATGCTATGCATGCCATTCTAGTTGGGCTCCACAATGTTATGGATGTCATGTTAAAACTGATTATAGAAAAGGTAAGAGTAAAATCGACTGGATTGCAAGTGGTTCGACTCACTTTAAAAACGGTGAAACAAGTGAATCTGTTCTTGGAACAAAAGGCAAAAGACAAATCGGCAAATCAAGCGAAACAAGAAGTTACACTGAATGGGAAAATCCAATACTTGGAATAAACGGAGAAGGTCTTGTAACTCCGATAATTCCAGGATGCCAAGTAACCTATACAGTAATCGGGCCAAAAGGAGAAACTCTGATACTTAACAAACAAGCCAGAGTTCATGACAATGGTCATATAGTTGATGCTATCGATATGTCTCCAGTTCAACCTCATACAACAACACTTCATGCTAGAACCTGTGAAAGCTGTCACTCAAGTCAAAAAGCACTTGGATACGGAAAGAAAAACAGTATCATAGATGAAGATAAAAATGTTAAAGTTGACTTACAAAATCTTGCAAATGGTAAATTTGCTTCATCACACACACAAGTACAGATTCAAGCAATTCCAGGTATGGATTTTGCATGGTCAAAAGTTGTAACAAGAGATGGAAAGCAACTCGCTAATGTTGGATCTCATTGGCCGGCATCTCGTCCGCTTGATCAAGATATGAGAGAAAAAATGGAAAGAACAGGAGTCTGCATGGGTTGTCACCAAAACATGTCCAATAAAAAATTATGGGCAAAAGTAAACACAAATCCTGGAATATTAACCGACAAAGACCATATCAATAAAGTTAATAAGATTTTTCACGGATATGTAAAAGGTCTTAAAAAATGAGAAAAACTTATATTAAAGTTTTAACAGGGTTGCTTTTTGCAACCTTGTTTTTATTTGGTGGATGCAATGAAAACACTTCAGTAAAAACTATAAATCATCAATCGAATAATGTAGTGAAAAAAGATAAAGTTAAAAAACAAATCCCACAGGTAAGCAATACTATACCAACAGTCAGCTTAGATGGAGTTTTTAAAGATACTGCTTTGGTCACACCAAAAGGCAAGTATATGATTCTAATATTTGAAACTGCAAATGGGCCGTATTGCAAAAAATTGAGACTTGATATACATAATAATAAAAAACTATATAATGAGTTAGAGAATCAATTTTCAACATATAGTTTAAATGCCCTAAAAAATAAAAGACATAAAATTGAGCATGAGGGCAAAATAATGGATGTTGATACAAAAACATTAATCGATATCTACAATGTTACTTCTGTTCCAACACTGATCTTTACTGATAAAAGCGGTAAGAGTATATTTATAGTGCCAGGATATATGCCTGCAAAGCAATTTTTGGTTACACTTGATTTTGTAAAAAGTGGTTTATGGCTCGGTAAGAATAGAAAAAATACAGATGTATATAAAGCTTTAAAAAAGTTTTATATAAAAAAAGGTATCATAAAAGATAAAAAATGATTTTATCAAAATTTTTAAAGAGGGATTTATGAAAAAATTTTATGTATTGATTCTCATGTTATTAACATCATTTGCAATTTTAAATGCCAATGATAATATCTTGCAGCATACAACAAAATTGGTTGCAAATGGAAAAAATATTCTACTTTTGTTTGAAACAAAAACTTGTCCTTATTGCAAAATTCTTAAAAAGGATATAGAAACAAATAAAGTTTTGCACAGTATATTAAAAAAGAGTTTCAATGTATACTCAATCCCCCTTGATGAATATCACGAATATGATATGGGGGATAAAAAACCACCAAAAAAAACCAATACAGTTTCACTAAAAATGGGCTTTAGTGTCAAGGCAACTCCACAAATTATAATATTTGACAAACATTGGAATAAAATCATACAATTACCAGGATATGCTGATCCTAAGCAAATGATTATTTTCCTAAACTATGTTTCAAAAGGTATCTATAAAAAAGAAGGGCTTAAAAAATATCTACAAACTATGGGTATGATGTAATTTGGAACAAGCACAGATTAATCAATTTATTTTATTATTGTATATAAACTTTAAGGAAATTTTTTAGTGAAACTCCTCATATTGGAAGATGACAGATTTATAAGAGATGAAATTGAAACTTATTTTAAGATAAAAGGTCATGAGGTAAGTGGTTATGAGAATGCTGATGAGCTATTTGATGATATGAATCTTGAAAACTATGATATACTGCTTTTAGATATCAACCTCCCAGGATTTAATGGCTTTGATACTTTAAAAGAGCTCAGAAAATTTAATATAAATACGCCTGTTATTTTTATAACATCAATGTCAGAGATTGATTATGTCAAGGAGGCATACTCTCTTGGCTGTAATGATTATATAAGAAAGCCTTTTTATTTTGAAGAACTTGAGCTTAGAATCAATAAACTATTACTTAAAAATTCTTCAAGCAATATTATTGTACTAAATAACACTTACAAGTTTGATATCACCAAATTAGAATTAATTGATAATGAAGATAATGAAATAGAGCTCAGTAAAAATGAGAAAAATTTAATATTTCTACTTATCAAAAACGCTCCCCATATTGTCAGCTATGATACTATAATTGAATATGTATGGCAAGCAAAACCTATCAACAGCAATACTTTAAGAACGCAAATAAAAAAATTAAGAGCAAAACTAAAACATAATTTTATAATAAACATAAGAGGCTCTGGATACAAAATAGAAAAATATGATTGAACTTCAAAACCTTAAAAGGCAAAAAAAGAGATTTAAGATTTTTTTATTTTTTTCATATTTGCTTTTTGCTATTGTTTTGCTGTCCTCAATCTTTGCACTACATATTTATTTTAATAATTTAACATCGATTAATAAATTTGAACATCAAGCAAAGACACATGCAAAAGATAAAATGCAGTACCTTAACTTTTTCTATGAAAATGCTTCAGATACTTTAAAAGCCATAGCCAGCAATAAATCTTTCTTAAACTTTGTAAAACATCCAAATAAAAATCTTATTGTAAACAATCTTTTTTTAACTATGATGAATAGTGATAAATTTTACATGCAGTTAAGATATATTGACTCCAAAGGGAATGAGATAATAAGATTTGAGAGAAAAAAGGTTGGCAAGAGAGCATTTGATGTTCCAAAAAAAATGCTACAAAACAAACATCTTAGATATTATTGCAAACAATGCTTGAATCTTCCAAAAAAAGTAATATGGTTCTCAAACATAGATCTTAATATAGAGCATGGAAAAGTGGAGAAACCATTTAAACCTGTTATTAGAATAGCCTATCCAATCTATATAAAAAATGTTTATAAAGGCTTTATAATCTTAAATGTTTTTATGAAACAATATTTACAGATATTAACATTTTCACCGTTATTTAATGTATATTTAATAGATGAAAAAGGGTATTTTATAATCAATAAAAATAAAATGTTTAATTGGTCAAAATATAAAAATAACAAAAAAACAATATATGATGAATTTCCAAAATATGCTAAAATAATTATGCAAGTTAAAAAGCCTATGTTTATAAAAGAGAAAAAATATTATATTCAGCCATTACAATTTAAAAATTCCCAAAACTTAAAAATGATATATATAGAAAAGATTACAAAAATAAAAAATGAAAGAAACTATATAGAAAAAAGAACTTTTTTTACAGTTTTATTGGCAATATTGGTTGCAATACCATTTGCATTTCTTTTATCTTCACCAATCAATAAAATGTATGAAACTTTAGAAGAAAAATCAAATGAATTAAAGGATTTAGCAAATAATCTTGAACATAAAGTAAATATTGAAATAGAAAAAAATAGAAAAAAGGACAGATTGCTTGAAAATCAATCAAAATTGGCAGCTTTAGGAGAAATGTTAGCAAATATTGCACATCAATGGAGACATCCACTGACAAGACTGAGTCTGATACTTCAAAATATAAGACTATACAGTTCGCATGGCAAATTAGATAATATACTTTTAGATAAATATATTCAAAATTCATTAGAACAAATAGAATACATGTCACAAACTATCGATGATTTTAGAAATTTTTACAAAAACGACAAAGAAAAAGTAAGTTTTAAAGTTAAAGATTCAATAAAAAGTGCTTTAAATATTATCGCAGGCATCATAAGACACAATGGTATCAAAATAAAAACTCAAATAGATGATAATATTACCTATAAAGCTTATCCAAATCAACTCTCTCAAGTTATACTCAATCTCTTGCATAATTCAAAAGATGCATTAGAATCTAACAAAATAAAAAATCCATTTATAATAATAAGGCTTTTCAAGGAAGATAATTATATAAAAATAGAAATTGAGGATAATGCAAAAGGTATTAAAGCTGATTTGATAGATAAGATTTTTGAACCACATTTTACTACAAAAAAAGGCTCAGGTACAGGAATAGGCTTATATATGTCAAAAACTATAATAGCTGATAATTTTAATGGTAGATTATATGCAAATAATGGAAAAAATGGAGCAGTTTTTACTATTTTATTGCCACTAAACGATTAAGTCTAATGGCAACTATATTTATACATGTCAAATATTATTTTAATCCAGTTATATATTTGGCTATAACTTTTATCTGCTTGTCGTTATAAGAAGAAATTTGACTTTTCATAACACCTTTCATCGGACCTCCAAAAGTTCCAGCTTTATACCCTTCTAATGCCTTTACTATCTCATCAGCTTTCATATTCTTTACAATTTTTGAAACTCCGAGTGCCTTTTTACCAAAATCAGCACCATGACATCCGGCACATTTTTGAGTCAATGCCTTACCGTCTGCTGCCATCAGAGACAATGCTCCTGCTATAAATATTGTTGCTAATGTTAACTTTTTCATTCTAACTCCTTTAAAAAATATAAGAAATTATAAAGCAAAAAAGTGAAATAATTGTGTAAACTATTTTTTAATTTTTAGCTTTCCAAAAACTTTATACTTATTCCAATAAATGTCTATAGCCTTTTTTAACTCTTTATCACTTAGCTTTGACGGAAGTTTTACACCATATCTGTTTATATATCCTTTTGGCATAACTGTTTTAAAATATGACGGATGTTTTAGATAATTATAAAGAGATTTCTTTACCATTTTTTCGCTACTGTATTTTAGTAAATATTGAAAAAAAAGCTTATCTAAGGTTACAGCTTGATTTTTGTGGCAACTTACGCAATTCTTTTGATAAATATTCTCTTTTGCCTGTACATTTACAAAACTAACACTTACTAAAATAAAAACAAAAAATAATTTTACCATTTTACCACCACCTTTGTATATTCGTTGAGTTTTGATTTCACAGTTATTTTCATCTTATACTCTTGTGCTATTATCCAAGCTATATTTAACCCTATCCCAAAACCGCCTTGGCTTTTATTAAATCTTTGATATCTGTCAAATATTTTATTTAATTTATCTTTTTCTATACCGATACCACTGTCTTCAACAATGAATAAACCATTATCAAGTGTTATCTTTATTGTTCCTTGTATTTGATTGTATTTAATTGCATTGGAAATAATATTATCTATAAATTTTGTAATTTTATTTTTATCAATAAGTAAAATAACATCATCTTGAATATGTGAAATTATATCAATTTTTTTTGATTTTGCAATAATTCCAAAATACTCTATTCTATCTTTAAGAATTTCTGAAATATTTAAATTTTTATCAATAGATTGTATTTTATGATTTAAAACCAAAAAAGTCAAATCTTGATAAATATTTGAAATTGTTTTTGCAGCTATATTAATCCTATTTATTTTTTTTATAGTTTTTTTATCTAATAGATTCATATCTATAGTCTCAATATTCGCCAATATTGCAAAGACAGGTGTATTTAATTCGTGAGTTGTATCTTTTATAAATTTATCAAGCAACAACAATGCCTCCCTCATTGGTCTTAAAAATAGTCTCATCAAAAAGTAGCCAAAAATTATCATAATTATAAAAATCGGAATACCAAACAAGATAGTTTTTTGATAAAATCTATGAAACCAGGAAGGATCACTTATCTCAAATACAACATATTTTGCACCAAGATAATAATAATCCAACTCTTTTACATACTGAATATCATTTCCAACAGTATATATGATTTTATCTAAATCAGGTTTGTGGTGCAGCAAGGAAAAAATTTTAACTCTATCACTGTCATAGATTGCTGTTCTTATTTTTTTATTTGTTGGATATATATGTGTTTTTGAAAAATTCCTATGTAATTTTTGAAGCTTTAAGATAAATCCTTTTGAATAGTGTTGCAAATATTCTCTTTTTTGCTGAAGCATTAAATCTTTTTGAAAGTTATAATACAAAAATATCATAAAACACAAAACCAAAGTAGAAAAAAATATATATAGCGATAAAAATGCTACTAAACTCTTTTTTTCACTCTGTAATAATTTTGTATCCAAATTTTTTAACACTTAAAATAGTGTCTTTCCCCAGTATTTTTCTAAGATTTTTTATATATGTCCTAAGTGCATTGTCGCTATATGCTTCATCAAATTCCCAAAGAGTTTCATATATCCTATCATGAGATATAATCTGATTTTGATTTTGTAAAAATAGTTTTAAAAGCTTTTCTTCTTTATTATTTAAATTTATTTTACTATTGTTTTTGATCAGCATTTTATTATCAATATCATAGTAAGTCTCAGAATCAATCGTAATTATATTCTCCTTTTTATGATAAAAACCTCTTTTTAATATAGTTTTTATACGCAAGAGTAACTCTTTAAGTTCAAAAGGCTTTCGTATATAATCATCACAGCCACTACTGTATCCATCGCTTAGATTTTCAGTAGAGTTTAGAGAAGTTATAAATATAGCAGGTGTTTCATCACCTTTGTCCCTAATCTTTTTAAGTAATTCAAAACCATTTAAACCCGGAACATTTACATCTAAAAGCAAAATATCAAAATTATTTTCATATATAGTATCTTCAGCACTTATGCCGTCATAAGTACAAATAACCTCATACTCTTCATCTTCAAGAAATTCACAAATAGTCTCATTTAAACTTATGTCATCCTCAAGTAAAAAAATCTTGCTATTTTGCATCTTTTTTCTTTATTTGCTTGATGATTTTTAAATACTCTTTTTTTTGCTTACTACTCATTTCATTTACTCTACTTTTTAATTCTTTTAATATAGAATTTTGATCTTTCTTTATAACAGTATAGTTAACAATCGCAAGTAACTCTTGCGTGCTTGCTGCTGCATAATTTGCTCCAAACAATAAAGAAGATATAAAAATCAGTAAAAATAAGCAATTCTTCATTTAAACTCTTTTAAAAAATTATTTAATATCATAGTATAGAATTGTTTAAAAATAGTGAAATACAATTCTTATTCTCCAAACAAGATAACATCATATAAATGCTTTTTTTTAATCAGATTTTTATTTTCATCAATCGTGCTTTGTTTTTTTAAAGTTGCCAACTCTTTCTTCAAAAGCTCTATCTCTTTCTCAAATTCATCTATTTGATTCTTAAATTGTAAAACGATATCAACTCCAGCTAAATTGACACCCAAATCTCTTGTCAATCTTAATATCATTTTTATTTTATCCATATCTCTTTGAGAATACAATCTCATCCTCCCCTCAGTTCTAGAGGGCTCAATCAATCCTTCTCTTTCATATTGTCTTAATGTCTGAGGATGAATTGATAAAACTTTAGCTACTACACTTATAAGATAAACTGGTTCTTCATATCCATGCATATTAATCTCCTGGTAATTTTTCTTCCATTACTTTAACAAGTTTGTCATCAAGTTCTTCAACTTTAGGTAAGACAATATTTGCTTTTAAATACAAATCTCCTCTTTGAGCTGTTTTTCTATTGATGACTCCATGCCCTTTAACACGAAACTTTTGTCCCTGTTTTGTATTTTTTCCTACTTTAAGAGTTATATCTTTTAAATGAGTTTTTAATGTAACTTTGCCACCAAAGAGTGCAGTTTTCAAAGGAATATCAAAATTCTTATATAAGTTATCTCCCACTCTCTCATATTCGTTACTTGGCGCAATTTCAACTATAAGATACAAATTCCCCTTTCTGCCATTATATGATTTACCTTTATTTTTAATTCTTAATTTCTCATTATTTTTTATTCCGGCAGGAATCTTAACACTAAAACTTTCTCCATTATAATTGATAGCATGAGTACCGCCTAAGACTGCTACATCAAACGGTATAGTAATCTTTGCCGTTACATCAAGATCAGGTTCCCTTCTTTGTTGTTGCCCAAAACTACCTCCAAAACCTTCAAAGCCACCACTTCCACTAAAGCCGCCAAAGCCGCCACCGCCAAAAATATTTCTTAAAATCTCATCTAAATCAGCAGCATTGCCATGTGAAGAAGCAAAATCATGAAAATTTTGACCCCCAAAAATATTATCACCATGCATGTCGTACTGTTTTCTTTTTTCTTCATTGCTAAGTATTTCGTATGCTGCGTTAATCTCTTTAAACTTTTCTTCAGCATCAGCATTTTTATTAATATCAGGGTGATATTTCCTAGCAAGGCGTCTATAGGCTTTTTTTATCTCATCTGCAGAAGCTGTTTCACTAACCCCTAATGTTTCATATAGACTATTGCTCAATTTGCACTCCTTTGACTAACTAATTTAACCAAATTATATCATAATACTTTAGTCTATGTCAATCAATATATTATAAATTGAAAGTTTTTCTTTATATTTACCTGCCGTTTACAATAATCGCTTATACTTTTAAAAATTAAACTCAAGGAGAATGGGATGAAACGAAAATTATTATATTTAAGTGTGCTTTTTACAGCACTGTTTGCCACAACTTTATCTGCCAAGGTTACTTTCAAAGAAGCACCCAATGTAATGCAAAGAGTTGTGCCGGGTCAAAGCGGGGATAAAATACTTTCTTATTATGCAGTATTAAAAGGTCCTCAAAAAAGTATAGTTAATGTTTCTACGACCAAAAATGTTTTTGTTAACAATCAAATGTATAATCTCTACAGAAATCCTTTTTTTAGAGATTTTTTCGGACAAGGATTCGGTCAAAGATATCACAAAGTTCCAAAAAGATTAGAAAGAAAAATGTATGCACTTGGATCTGGAGTTATTGTAACTAGTAATGGCTATATTGTTACAAATAATCATGTTGTAGCTAATGCGAGTAAAATAAAAGTAACAATTACCGGAGAAAACAAAACATACACAGCCAAGATTGTTGGAAGAGATCCAAAAACAGATATTGCAGTTATCAAGATTGATGCTAAAGGTTTAACTCCTATTAAATTTGCAAATTCCAGCAACTTAAAAGTTGGAGATATTGTTTTTGCTATAGGAGATCCATTTGGAATTGGAAAATCAACTTCTGCCGGCATCGTATCTGCACTAAATAAAAATCAGGTAGGAATAAACCAATATGAAAACTTTATTCAAACAGATGCCTCAATCAATCCTGGAAATTCAGGTGGAGCATTAGTTGACAGCAGAGGTGACTTGATAGGTATAAACAGTGCAATCATAACAAGAAGTGGAGGAAATAACGGCATAGGTTTTGCAATTCCTTCAAATATGGTTAAAAGGATTGCTTTAGCTCTTATCAACAATGGGAAAATTCAAAGAGGATTTCTTGGAGTATCCATAACAAATCTTAGTAAAGGATTGAAATCTATATATAAAAGTGATCATGGAGCTTTTGTGCTTTCTGTAGAAAAAAACAAACCGGCATATAAAGCAGGTATACGAAGAGGTGATTTGATACTTTCAGTTGATGGCAAAACTATAAAAGATGCCAATAGTTTAAAAAATATTATTGGCTCATTTAAGCCAAACAAAGTAATTACTGTTAAAATTGAAAATGAAAACAATAAAATAAAAACTTTTAAAGTAAAACTTGCTAAAATGCCAGGTAGTACTTTAGCAATTGGAAAAACTAACAATCTAATAAACGGATTGAAAGTTACTGAGTTAGATAAACAAGTTAGATATAATTATCAAATACCTAAAAAAGTTCAAGGTGTTTTAGTTGTAAATGTAGAAAATAACTCAAAAGCAGACACAATGGGATTTCAAAGAGGTGATGTGATTATACAGATTAATTCGCAACATATAAAAAGTTTGGAAGATTACGATAATGCCCTTAAAAACTTGAAAAAAGGTATAATCTATGTTCAAAGAAGGAATTTTGTTATTCCACTTGCATACACAGCAGGTAAAAATAAATAATTTGGAGATCTTATGATAAAGATTTTAATGATAGAAGATGATGCTGAACTTGCAGAAATTTTAACTGAATATTTAGAACAATTTGGCATGTATGTAAAAAATTTGGAAGACCCTTATCTGGGTCTTTCAACCTTATCGGTTGAAAAGTTTGATATTATAATATTGGATTTGACCTTGCCCGGTATAGACGGTTTAGATGTTTGCAAAGAGATCAGAAAAGAGAGTGATATACCTATCATAATCTCTTCGGCAAGACATGATATTTTAGATAAAGTTACTGCACTTGAAAATGGTGCAGATGACTATCTTCCAAAACCATACAATCCAAGAGAATTAGAAGCTAGAATAAGAACAATCCTAAGAAGAAAACCTATTGTAGCAAATAATTCAAATGAAAATATTAAAAAAGATTTAACAATAGACGAATCAAAACAGGAGATAACACTCAAGGGGGAGACACTGGAGTTAACCGCAGCTGAATATGGAATACTGAGTTACTTAATGAAGAAAGAAGGCGGTGTTGTATCAAGAGAGGAATTGATATATAATATTGAAGCAATTAGTGAAGAAAGCAGCAATAAAAGTATAGATGTAATAGTTGGAAGAATTAGACAAAAACTATCAGAATCACCAAAAGAGCCTAAACATATAAAATCAGTCAGAGGAATTGGCTACAAATATATTGCATGAGAATTTTTAAGTGAAAAAATCATCAATATTTTCAAGTATCACTTTTATCTTTATCATTGCTACAATAGGTGCAATTTTTACTTTTGTACTTTTTTATCAATATGACAAAGAACAAAACACAAAAAATTTTTTAAACAGATATGCGCTCATGTCTAAATCAATTCAGTATCAATTGGTTTTTTCTCCCAATCTAAAAGATTTTTTTAAACTTTTAAAAGAATATAAAATGGAGCCGATAAAAAACATTAAGAAAGCTCTTAGAATTGTGAATAATACGCCTATTGTTTTTCAGCACACTTCATCAATTGGTACAGCTTTGATTTTAAAAAACAATAAAAATGCATATCTTTATGTTACAACAAAAAAATACTCATTGCTGCTTAAAGACAAGAATTACAATTCTAACAGAAATTTGATCTACAGCTCTATATTTTTATCTATATTAATACTAATAATAATGGCATATATTTTAACTATAAAAAAACTTTTACCACTTAAAAAATTAAAAATTGAGATAGATAAATTTGCCAAAGGTGATCTTGATGTAAATGTAAGACTTGAAAATGATGATGAAATAGCAGATGTTGCAAATGCTTTTGATAATGCTGTTAAACAGATAAAAAGATTAAATAGTTCTAGAATATTATTCTTAAGAAATATTATGCATGAACTTAAAACTCCTATAACAAAGGGGAGAATTAGTGCTGAAATGCTACCTGATAGCAAAAATAAAGATAGGCTGATTTCAGTATTTGAGAAATTACAAAATTTGATTGAAGAATTTATCACTATAGAAAAGATATCAAGCGGTTTTATCAAATTGGAAAAAAATACATATAGATTTATTGATATATTAGATCAAGCCATTGACCTGGCTATGATAGAAAAAAATCAAATAGAACTTATAAAAGCAAAAGAGATAACATTGAAAGTTGATTTTAATTTATTTAGCATTGCTGTTAAAAATATGATTGATAATGCTATAAAATATTCTCAAGATAAAAAAGTAAAAATTATAGTCAATGACAAGGCGATAATATTTAAAAATACTGGAAAACACCTCACAAAAGATTTGGATGAATACAAGGAACCATTTACTAGTGATGGCAATCAAAAAGATAGCTTTGGACTTGGATTATATTTAGTTGATAATATTTTAAGTGCACATAAGCTAAAATTGTTTTATAGTTACAATGACGGATGGAATACCTTTATTTTCAAAGGTATCAATAAATTAATAATTTAGGAAATACGATGGCTTGTATTCAATTAGACTTTAAAGATATTTTTCCTGTGATAAAACACCATATCTCCCTTGTAGAAAGATTTGAAGATAAATATCACAGAGACTTTTCACTGATTTTTATTAAATCAAATAAAAAACAAATAAAAGATATAATTCAAATGCTTACAAAAATACTAAGAAATACTGATATTATTTTTATCAATAAGAAAAATATTGTTATTTTCTCACCGGGAGCTGATTGGAATGCATCTTTTGATATTGCAAGCGGCATAAAGGAATTTTACAATATAGAAAATAAAGAAAGCGTTATTTCAACTTACCCCGATAATGGAGAAAATGCACTAAAACTGCTTGAAAATTTTAGTGCAGGTATTCATAAAAATTATGATATAACTATAAATTTTCTAACTAATGCAAGAAGTGTCTGATACCACTAAAATATAGGCTCATATTATGTTCATTTGCTGATTTTATAACTTCATCATCTCTTATGCTGCCTCCTGGTTCAATAATAGAACTTATTCCAGCTTCTGCTGCTGCATCAACAGAATCACGAAACGGAAAGAATGCTTCGCTTGCCAATGCACTTCCTTTAACATCAAGCCCTAAGTCTTTTGCTTTTCTCAAAGCACATTTAGCCGCATCAACTCTACTTGTCATACCCATACCAATAGCAACCATAGCAGAATCTTTAACATATACAACACAATTAGATTTAGTTAAACTGGCAATTTTATAAGCAATTTCAAGATCTCTAAAATCGTTGCTACTTGCTTTTTTTTCACTAACTAACTTAGCATTTTTAATCTCGTTAATCTTTACTTTATCACTATCTTGAAACACGAAACCACCATTAATATGTTTAAAATCATATTTGTCATCACTTATAATTAATCTTTCCTTACCAAATTCAAAAAGTTTTATTCTTTTTTTATTAGAAAAAACTTCTATTGCTTTTTTTGTAAATTTACCTGCTATTATAACTTCAAGGAAAATTTCATTCATTTTAAGTGCCAATTCTTCATCAACGATTCCATTTATCGCAGCGACACCGCCATAAGCTGATACAGGATCACACTTTAGAGCTTCATTATAGCTATCAAGTAGAGTTTGCTTCATAGCAAATCCACAAGGATTGCCATGCTTTGAAATACAAACAGCATTTTCACCGCCAAAAGCAGAAGCTATTTTTACAGCCCCATTTATATCAGTGAGATTATTAAAACTGGCCTCACCTTTTAAAGTTTTAAAATTTTTGCTATAAAAATTATTAAATTCATATAGTGCACCATTTTGATGTGGATTCTCCCCATATCTTGTTTTTGTTACTTTATTACCTACTATAAACTGTTTTTCACCAAAACCATTATTAAATCTTTCATTCATATAATTTGAAATAAGAGTATCATATTGTGCTGTATGTGAAAATGCCTTTATCATAAGGTCTCTTCTATAGTTTATATCATCTTTTTTACTCTTAATTATCTCAATCACTCTACTATAATCATTCTTATCAGTAATTACAAGAACATCTTTAAAATTTTTTGCGGCACTTCTTATCATAGTAGGCCCGCCAATATCAATATTTTCAATAATTTCTTCAAAATCTTCTGTTCTTTCAATAGTATCTTTAAAAGGATATAAGTTCACACATACCAAATCAATGGCTTGTACATTAAGCTTCCTTGCTTCATTTTTATGCAAATCCTTATCTCTTCTGTATAAAATTCCTCCATGAATATATGGATTTAGTGTTTTCACTCTACCATCAAAACACTCTGGAAACTTGGTAACATCAGTTATCTCGGTAACTTTGAGATTATTCTCTTTTAAAAGCCTGTAAGTTCCTCCAGTTGATATGATCTCAAATTCCATTTCATTCAAGGCTTTTGCAAATTGTACAATTCCTTCTTTATCACTAACACTCAATAATGCTCTTTTCATTCTAATATATCCTTTTTTTTATTTTTCTCACTACATTCCATAAATTTGTCAACTTCACGGGTATAGTTTAAAATATGATAATCAACAACAGTTGTATTAAGTTCAGTTGAATCATCTCTTAGTCCATACAGATAAACGCTCAATGCTATATATTTTTTTCCAAATCTTATTTGTGTATCCTCCGGCAGTAACTTTGCTTCATAAGCACTTCCACCAGATCTACGCCATAAACCTTCAAAATCACTATTTATTTCATCCGACACACTACCTATAGAGTCTTTATAATTATACACATCAGCAATATCAATTTCATCGATTTTGGTATATTTATTTATATGGTATTTCCACAATCCACTTTTTACAGGATAAATATAATCACCTTTTTTAATAAATGAATTTTTTTTAACGAAGTAGATTTTATCACATATCTTCATTTTTTTGAAATGAAGTTTTAAATACTCTTTTACACTTGCAAATAATTTTATATTTTTCAAATTAGCATCAATTATCTCACCAAACCTATCAGGTGCGTCCAAAAATTTCTCAGGATTATATTGGTCTGCACACTGTTTGGAAAAAAGTGAAGATATAAAAAGAATAATTAAAAAAATAAATCTCACAAATCACTCTGTATCAAATCTTTAAATGTATTATAATAGTTATTCTTAAGCGTATCCATATCCTTTTTTATACTATTTACTCGAAATATATCTGTACTATCCACAATACCGATTTTATCATAAACAATCCCAAACCTATCTGCAATTTTCTCAAATTCTTTATCATTTTTAACTTCTAAAATTGCTCTTGAGAAAGACTCACTAAAAAGATTTATCTCTTGTTTTACATTAACTTTTGCATCAACACTAAAAGAGCTTAAGGCAG
Organism: Campylobacteraceae bacterium; assembly: GCA_026993075.1. Classification (GTDB taxonomy): domain Bacteria; phylum Campylobacterota; class Campylobacteria; order Campylobacterales; family JALSKU01; genus JALSKU01. Next base: position 77,225 of record JALWUQ010000005.1, on the reverse strand, counting down.
ACATTTTAGCTAAAGATACAGCTATTCCGCCCACATTAATATCTTTTGCACAACAGAGCAAGTCCTGCTCATTTGCAATTTTTACAAATTCCCACAACTTTAACTCTTTTTTATAATCAATTTTAGGTAACACTCCGCTTACTTCATCAAAAACTTCTTTCAGCAAAAGACTCCCTCCAAAATCACTGAAAGTTTCCCCAACAATATAGACAGAATTACCTTTTTTTTGGAAAAAACTTGGTATTGACTTTTTCACATCATCAATCACACCAACCATAACTATAGCAGGAGTCGGGAATATACCCTCACCATTTGTTTCATTATAAAGTGATACATTACCACTTACAACCGGAGTATTTAAATTTTTACAAGCCTCTTTGATTCCTTCACAGCCTTTTGCAAACTGCCACATAATCTCAGGGTTTTCAGGATTTCCATAATTTAAACAGTCTGTTATAGCTTTTGGCACCGCTCCACTCATAGCAACATTTCTGCCACTTTCCAAAACAGCAGCAGCAGCCCCACCAAGTGGATCAATATAACAATACCTTGGATTACAGTCACTACTCATAGAAAGTCCGATATCTGTTTGCTTAACTCTTATCACGGAACTATCCAACGAACCTGGACCTTTAACTGTATTTGTTTGAACCATTGAATCATACTGCTTATATATCCATGATTTATCTGCCACTTCACTTGAGTGCATAAGTTTATCAAAAACTTCATTTACATCCACATTACTAAAGTCAGCTTTTATATTTTTAATATCATCTAAATAGTTTGGCTTTTTTATAGGTCTATCAAGCACAGGAGCTTCTTGGGCTATAGGATCTATCGGTATGTTTGCTACTTTTTTTTCATGCCAAAAAAGCTCCATATTTCCGGTATCTGTAACTTCTCCAATAACTTCTGCATCCAAATCCCAGCTTTTAAAGATTTCTAAAACTTTTTTTTCATACCCTTTCTTGGCACAAATCAGCATTCTTTCTTGAGATTCACTTAACATAAATTCAAAAGGCTGCATTCCCTCTTCACGGGCAGGGACTTTATCAAGGTGCATCACCATACCACTTCCGCTTCGCCCAGCCATTTCAAAACTACTGCTAGTAAGTCCGGCAGCCCCCATATCTTGAATACCTATAATATAATCTTCTTTAAAAAGTTCTAAACAAGATTCCAATAATAATTTTTCAGTAAAAGGATCTCCAACTTGTACAGTGGGTCTTAATTCATTATTCTCTTCTGTAAAACTGTCACTAGCCATTACAGCTCCACCAAGCCCATCTCTACCTGTTTTGCTACCAACATAAATAACAGGATTACCAACACCCTCAGCAAGACCATAAAATATCTCATTGCTTTTGCAAATTCCAAGAGTGAAAGCATTTACTAAAATATTTCCATTATAGCAATCATCAAAAAAAGTTTCTCCACCAATAGTAGGAACACCCATACAATTACCATAATCACCAATACCTGCTACTACACCTCGAACTAAATACCTTTGATATTTGCCTATTTTATCATCTCTTTTTATATTGCCAAATCTAAGGGAATTAAGATTAGCAACTGGTCTAGCCCCCATAGTAAAAATATCTCTTAATATCCCGCCAACCCCGGTAGCCGCACCTTGATATGGCTCTATAAAACTTGGATGATTGTGACTTTCCATCTTAAAAATCGCTGCCATTCCTTGCCCGATATCTATAACACCTGCATTTTCACCGGGACCTTGTATGACCCATGGAGCTTTTGTAGGAAAACCGTTAAGATACTTTTTACTTGATTTATAAGAACAATGCTCACTCCACATAGAAGCAAATATTTGAAGCTCAAGCATATTTGGCTCACGATTTAATATCTTTAAAATATTATTATATTCATCTTTAGTTAATTTATGTTTTTTAAGTATCTCATCAAGGCTGTCCATCTTTAATCCTAAATATTTTATATTGATAATTATATAAAAAAAGTGCTAATTATTGGCTTATAAACCTTATGGAATATATCCTAAAAACGACAAGCAGTTGTCGTTTTCTTAACGGATTGATTGGATTTG
>JALWUQ010000005.1:0-75063 GCA_026993075.1 Campylobacteraceae bacterium | reverse complement strand
CTTCGCAAATTAACCCGTTCGCTTCACTCTCTATCAAGGTACCCGGACTTTTTTCGTGCAAGTTTGCACATGAAAAAACTCGAAAAATCCTAAAAACGACAAGCAGTTGTCGTTTTCTTAACGGATTGATTGGATTTGCTTCGCAAATTAACCCGTTCGCTTCACTCTCTATCAAGGTACCCGGACTTTTTTCGTGCAAGTTTGCACATGAAAAAACTCGAAAAATCCTAAAAACGACAAGCAGTTGTCGTTTTCTTAACGGATTATTTCCCCAAACAAAAGCTTCCGAACATTTTATCTAAGATTTCATCTCTTTCAAATTCTGTTGTTATTGAAGCTATATGCATAATTGCATCATTTATTTCATAAGCAAAAAGTTCCAATTCTCCATTTTCCAAGGGAATATATGCTCTTTGAATCGCACATAAGGCTGCATTGATTTCAGTTATTTGCCTTTTTGATGTCAATATCAATGATTCATTTATATTTTGAGTATCCAAATATTTTTTTATTGTATCAATGACAATATCTACATCTTTCTTTGCACTTATTTCAATAGGATTATATTTAGCAATTTTACTCATATCAAACTTATTTTTTAAATCATTTTTATTTAGAAATACAAATATCTTTTTATTTTTGCTATATTTATCAATAAAATCAATAATCTTCTCATCCTCTTGAGTGCAGTTTTGTGAGTTATCAAATATCATAAGAACAATATCTGAATTTTCAATAGATTCTATACTTTTTTGGACTCCAATTTGTTCAATTTGATCCTTGGATTCTCTAACTCCTGCAGTATCGATAATCCTTACCAAATGAGTTCCTATTCTTATATCCTCTTCTATTGTATCTCTTGTTGTACCTGCAATATCACTTATAATCGCTCTGTTGCAATTTAACAGTTTATTAAGCAAAGAGCTTTTGCCAACATTTGGTTTTCCGATAATTGAGATATTAAATCCATTTATCAAACCCTCTTTTCGCAAACTACTTTCTATCAAATTGGTGATTATTTTAGAAATATTTATAAGCCTTGCAATAATACTGTCCATAATATCAGTTGGCAAATCTTCCTCAGCATAGTCAATATTAACCTCTGCATAAGCCAATATTTCTACCAGATCATTTCGCAAATCATCAATAAATTTCTTTAAATCACCTTTTAATTGCTTTGAAAGAATCTTTACAGCATCTATATTTTTTGTTTCGATTAATTTTGCTATTGCTTCTGCCTTGGTAAGGTCAATTTTACCATTTAAAAAGGCTCTTTTAGAATATTCGCCAGGCTCTGCAACCCTTGCTCCCAAACTAATCACTTCATTCATGACCAAATCAGCAACAGCAGTACCTCCATGGCATTGAAATTCAATAATATCTTCACCTGTAAAACTATTAGGAGATTTAAAATATATAACAATTGCTTCATCGATAACTTCATTATATTTATCTTGCAAATAGCAAAGCATAGCGAATCTTGGGATTAAATATTCTTTTTTTGTAATTTTCAAGCCTATTTCATAAGCTTTTTTTCCACTGATTCTGACAATAGCCACAGAACCAATTCCATGTGCTGTAGCTATTGCAACTATTGTATTATTTATTGTCTTCATCCTTCACTTTTGCATTAAAGTTATTCACTAAAACATATTTTCCACCATTTTTAGCTGTTCTAATACCAACATATTTATCAGGAAATTCATTTCTTAACTCTTCCAAAGCTATTTTAACCAATATACCGTCTAATATTTTTGTCTGTGCTCTTCCATTATTATTTACTTTTGTTACAACATGTTTTAAATATTTTTTAATCATCTCTTTTTGATTTGTTAAAAACTCTGCTATTTCCAATCTTATATTTATATCATATTTTATATTTGCCCAATTATACAAAAGATAAGAAAAAGCTTTATACCTGTAACCTTCTTTACCAATTAGCAAAGCAGCATCTTTTCCATCAAGAAAAATAGAAATAGTCATGTTGTTATATTTTTGTATTTTTGTAAGCTCTATATCAAAACAACTTGCATTTAAAAGCCTGATAACACCATCTTTTATCTCTTTCATAGTCATATCACTAATTTTATCTTTAGATATATTGCTGATATCAGATTTTTTTACTTTATTTTTATCCTTTTTTGAAACAGTGATAATCGCACTTTTTTTAAACATACCCAAAATACCGCTACTGGGGCTTTGAATTATGTCAATCTCAAGCTCGACTATAGAACAGTTAAACTCTTTAGATGCTTTTAAATATGCTTCTTCTATTGTTTTTGATTCTATTTGCATAGTCATTGTTTAGCCTTTTTCTTCAATACTATATGATTTTTTCTTTTTTGCAAAGATTGAGTTTACATAATACTGTTGAATGATTGAAAAAAGATTATTAACAAACCAATACAAAGTCAGACCTGCGGGAAAAGTCATAAAGAAAAATGTAAAAACAACAGGTAGATATTTCATAATCTTTGCCTGGGTTGGATCTGTTATACTGTTTGGAGAAATGTGTTGCTGCCAAAACATTGTTATACCCATAAGCACCGGTAAAATATAGTATGGATCTTTAACCGATAAATCTGTGATCCAAAGCATCCAAGGGGCGCCTTGTAATTCTGCAGAATTTTGCAATACTCTGTATAAAGCAAAAAATACCGGGATTTGCAGCACCATAGGCAAACATCCCCCCAGAGGATTTGCACCATGTTTTTTATATAATTCCATAGTGTGTGCATTTAATTTTTGTGGCTCACCCTTGTATTTTTTTTGAATTTCTTTTATTTTGGGAGCAAGCTCTTTCATCTTGGTCATTGAAACCATACCCTTGTAGGTCAAAGGAAACAATACAATTCTAATCAGTAAAGTTGTAGCAACAATAGCCCAGCCCCAGTTGCCTATAATTGACTCTAAAAAACTGAGTAATAAAAAAACAGGTCTTGCTATGAAAGTAAACCATCCATATTCTACAACATCTCCCAATCCCTTATTGATCGATTTTAAAATTTTTAACTCTTTTACTCCAATATAGCCATTAATAGTATAATTTTGTTTTCCTTTTATAAAAACAAGAGGATCTTTTTTGGCATTTTTAGATATATAAATATCAAGTTTACTTTTGGTACTATAAAATAATGTTGTATAATATCTGTCACTGTCTGCTGCTATTTTGGCATTTACAAAGTGCTCATCTCCTTTTGCATCTTCATCCTTTATCATTGTTATTTTATTATCATGCCCTTTTATCAATGCGCCATGAAATGTATAACCTCCTGCTAATACATCAGGGCGAAAACCGGTACTTACAAAATAACTTTCAGGCTTTGATAAAGAAATATTAAGCGTATATTTTCCAATAGGATAAACTGTAAGTGTCTTTACAATAGTTACATTAGGTAACTTTTGTGTTAGAACAATCTTTATAGGTTTACCATTCATAATAATTTTAGTTTTATTGGCAGTATAAGGTATTTTAAAAGCTTCCTTGTTCAATTTTGAATTGCTAAAACGGATTTCTAATGGTAAAGGAAGATTTGAATCATTAAAAAGCTGAACTCTTTTTCCGTTTTTGGTTTTATATCTTTTTCCATTTAGATAAAATTTACTTATCCGTCCAAATTGATCAAGCACCATTTCAAAATTTTTACTTTTTAATACAACTAAAGATTTTTCATTTTTTACAGTTTTAATAGTTTTAGTAGAAGTTTTAAGAGATGAAGTATTTGCAGAAGATACTTTTACCGTTCCAACTGTTTTAGGGGCAGCAGTCGCCATCTGGGATTTTGTACTATTTTGTTCGATCGATATATTTGGTTTTTTTGGAATAAAAAAATAATCATATCCTGCAAAAAACAGGAAACTCAAAACTGTGGCTATTATAACTCTTTGTTGTGTGCTTAATTTATCTAACACTATTTATACCTTTAAATTCTTTTATAACATAAAAGATATTTTCTTTTTTTAAAACAAACCAATATTTAATATGGATTTGCTCATTTTTTCTCTGTTTTAAGATAGGAAATAAAAAATTCCTTCTTACTGTTGGGTACTCAATACCGCCTCTAAAAAGTTGGTTGCATCTTAGTAATCTTAACAAAGAAAAAAAGATTGCCTTTATGACATTATTGTTTTCTATTTGCCATTTAGCATATTCTGAGCAGGTAGGATAGTATCTACAACTTCCATAACCAAAAACTACTGTCAAAAATCTCTGATAAAATGACAGTATATACAATAATATTCTTTTCATAAAAAACCTAATTGCAAGAACTTGCTTTATTAAAAGCTTTTATTCTTACAAGAGAAGCAATTAACCCTTTTTTTATATCTTCATATTTACAAAATAAAATTTTATCTCTTGCAATCAAAACATAAGAACCGCTATTTAGATGGGTATTGATATCCAAAAACAGTGCTCTCATTCTTCTTTTTGCAAAATTCCTTTTTACAGCATTTCCAATTTTTTTACTAGCTGTAAAACCAACTTCTTGTTTGTCGCTTTGTTTATAAAACAGTACCATATATGGATTAAAATCTTTTTTAGATATCCTATAAATTTGCGAAAACCTTTTTGATTCTCTAATTATTTCAAATTTTTTTATACGCTTAATCTTTTTCTACCCTTGGCTCTTCTGGCATTGATAACTTTTCTGCCATTTTTACTTTTCATTCTAAGCCTGAAACCATGTGTTCTTTTTCTTGGCGTATTGTGCGGTTGATAAGTTCTTTTCATATTTAAAAATCCTTTGTTTTTATATAGTTTAAGGAATGGATTTTACTAAAATTTTACTTAAAAGCAGTTTAGCAGACAAGTATAAATATCTCTTGCCTGCTATAAAATAATTATAAGCTTTTTGATAATATTTTATTTATTCTTTTTATAAATTCTGTACTATCATCTAATTTCATACCTTCAGCCAATCTAGCTTGATCATATAGAATATAAGCAACATCATTAATAATTGATAAAGAATCATTCTCTAATAATTTTTTTAGAATATCATGATTTATATTTATTTCTAAAATTGGCTTTACTTTGGGAAGATTTGTTTGTCCCATTTGTTTTAACATTTCTTGCATTGTAAAGTCGGGATCATTTTTATCAAAAACTATACAAGAAGGAGATTCTTTAAGCCTACTACTAATCTTAATATCTTTTATTTCATCTTTTAAAACTTCTTTCATTTTTACAATTATATTTGTAAATTCTTTTTTATTTTCATCATTTATTTCTTTGTCATTATCTTTTTCTTCTTCATCAATATCACTGGTATTTACTGATTTGACGGGAGTTTTATCATACTCATTGATAGATGGCATAATAATAGAATCCACCTCTTCATCAAGTATTAATACTTCTATATCTTTAGATTTAAAACTCTCAATCAAAGGAGAATTTTTTAAAAGATTTTCATCTTCCCCAACTATATAATAGATAGATTTTTGATCCTTTTTCATATTTTTTTTATACTCTTCAAAGCTTACATTGTCTCTTTTTGATGTTTTAAACAATAAAAGATCAAGTAGCAAATCTTTATTTTCAAAATCAGTGTAAACACCCTCTTTTAAAACTTTTCCATAAAGTTTATAAAATGTTAAGTATTTTTCAAAATCTTTGTCTTTTATTTTTTTCAATTCATTTAATATCTTTTTAACAGAAGCTTTCTTAATCTTTGAAAGTATCATATTTTGTTGTAATAATTCTCTGCTTACATTTAAAGGCAAATCCTCAGAATCAATAATACCTCTAACAAATCTCAAATATGTTGGCAATAACTCTTTATCATTATCAGTTATAAATACTCTTTTTACATATAATTTAATACCAGATTGGTAGTCAACTCTAAAAAGATCAAATGGTGCAACAGAAGGTATATAAAATAGTGTAGAATATTCTAATGTACCTTCAGCATTAGTGTGTGTCCAAAATAATGGATCATTGCTATCCCCAGATAATTGCTTGTAAAAATCAATATACTCTTCTTTTTTAATTCCATTTTTACTAAGCCTCCATAAGGCAGATGCCTTATTTATTTGTACAAAATTCTTCTCCTTCTTTCCGTCTTTTTCTTCTTCTTTGAGAAGAAATATAGGAAACGGTATATGATTTGAATATTTTTTTACTATATTTTCTATTGTATAATCTTCCAAAAATTCTGTTTCATCATTTTTTAAATTTAAAATTATTTCTGTTCCAAAACTATCTTTATTGGCATCCTCTATTTCATATTCTCCACGCCCACTGCTAACCCATTTGTATGCTTTCTCTTCACCGGCTTTTTTTGAAACAACCTCAATCTTGTCAGCAACCATAAAGGCCGAATAAAATCCAACTCCAAATTGACCTATTAATGATGAATCTTTTTTTGCATCACCACTAAGTGTCTGCAAAAATGACTTTGTACCGCTTTTTGCAATAGTACCTAAATGCTCTATCAAATCATCTTTGCTCATGCCTATCCCACTATCTTTAACACTTAGTTTTTTATTTTCTTTATCTAAAATAATCTCAATTTTAGGCTCAAAAGCTATATTCTTATACTTCTCATCACTTACATTTAAAAATTTTAGTTTATCTATTGCATCTGAAGCATTGGAAATCAACTCTCTTAGAAATATCTCTTTATTTGAATATAATGAGTGTATCATTAAATCCAAAAGTTGATTTATCTCAGTATCGAATTTATATTTTGACATATTTTCTCCTTAAAATTTATTTGGAATTATAGCAGAAAAAATTATTTTTGTAAATATATTTTAGTAAATATAGTAATAATACTTGATATAGATATTATCAAGTATATATTCTTTTAAATATTACCATAGCTGATATTGTTGCAGATATTGCTAAAACTACATTTAAAAATATATTTAAAACAACCTGCTTATAGTCACCATTTTGTATCATGTTTACATTCTCCAATGAAAATGTAGAAAATGTTGTAAGTGCTCCTAAAAAACCAGTTATGACAAATGCTTTATATTCAGGTGCAACTATTTGATTAAAATACATTATGGCAAAGCCTATTATAAAACTACCCAAAACATTGACACTTAAAGTTCCAATAGGAAAAAAAGAATCAAAAAATCTTTGTACAGAATTGGCTATAAAAAATCTGGAAATAGCGCCAAAAAATCCACCTGCCCCTATATATAATAAAGTTATTAAATCCAAAATTATCCCTGTAATTATTTATGTTTGTATTTTATGACCTGAGTATCGCAAAGTGTTATCAAACCTTCATCAATCATATCATCAGTATTGTTAATAAAGTTAGTTATTTTATCTTCATCATCAATTATTTCAATGATTAATGGCAATTCCTGAGAAAGAGTCCATACATTAAAACTCCTCATTTGGGCATGTGCGCCAATACCTGCAACCCCTTTAAAAACAGTTGCTCCTGCTAGCCCGAGTTCTTTTACTTTTTTTAGTATCTCTTCCCATAACGGTCTACCATTATATTTGTCTTGATTGTCAATATATATTCTTGCAATCTTTTTTGCACCTAAAAATCTTTTCATAACAACTCCTTTGATAGGGTATTTTCCATTTTATTTCTAACATCTTCGTACCAAGATGGATTGCTTGAAGGATCAATGGAGCTTAAATATACAAGCTTTGCTTTAGTAAAATTAGCTAAAAAATTTTTAGAATCAAAAATATTGATTGTACCAATCATGACAACAGGCTGCACTTTCAAATTTAACTTGTTTGCAACTATCTTGGCTCCGGCTTTAAATTTTAAAAGTTTTTTTCCGCTCCCTCTTGTACCTTCTGGAAATATAGCAATAACTCTACCTTTTGAAAGTCTGTCTTTTGCATCTTTTATGAGTTTAACAAGTGACTTTTTATCTTCTCTATCTATAATAATCATTTCAGGAAGATCAAGTATATGTCCAAAAAATGGAATTTTTCCAATCTCTTTTTTTGCAACCCAAGCAAGATCTGCTGGATACAGTGCTTCTGTTATAATAATATCTGCTATACTTTGATGATTTAAAATCAACATTTTTGCATCTTCGTCTGGTTTACCTATAATTTTAAGTTTTACCCTCAATAATTTTAATTGTAATTTTGCCCATATTAATCTAAACTTTCTATGATGCTTTCTAAATAAAAACATTAAAACCACAACAATAGAAATAGTTACAAAAAAATTAATGGAAAAATACAATGCTATAACTCTTTGAACAATTTTTGTTTTTTTCAATTTTTATCCTTTTTTATCCAACCTATTTTTCCATTAGGCAATAAAACCTTAATGTAATCTTTTACAGTATTTAGTTTTTCTGCAATAATCTTTCTATTAGTGATATAAAAAATTGTAGAGTTATAAGTAGGAAGTATCCTTATCTTGGTATTCTTTTTTAAAATAATACTGTCAAAAGGATTATAAAAGATAAACAAATAAATCACAATAACTATAAAAATTAATATATAAACAATTTTCCTTCTAAAAAGAAAAATAAGCAATGAAAACAAAGCTATAGATACAAGTATAATATTTTTGTATATTTCAAGTTTACTTTCCTTTGGATTTAGACCTAATTGTGTACTTGTATCTTCTGTATCAATTTCAACAGGTATTGATAATTTTTCAAATTTATTTAATTTTAAGTTGAAGTAAGAGAATCTAAATATTTTTTCTGTATTTGGTATTATGGCGAAATAGAAAACCTTAATATTTGGTAAACTTACACTATAAGAATCAATTCCATCTTTTAAAGTATTTGGTACTTTAAAATCCCTTAAATTAGCTTTATTTCCCTCAATCTCCATAACAAGTATATTTGATTTATTATTAAATTTTGTTGTTTTTGTTTTAATTAATTTTAAATTGTTTGCTATGACACCACTAAATAAAGAATTATACTGCAATTTGATAATATTTGGAGTTATGGGTTTTAAAGTACCTTTGGCAATAACATCGTTTTTTGACAATATCGATACTGTAATTTTTGGAAACACAGAATTATTTTTAGTAACCTGAATATAATAAGTATTAAAATAAATATTATCATTATACCATTTCCAAGAATTATTTGTATTTAAAACTTTGTACCCAATTCCGCCTGTAAAATTTGTAGAAATTTTATCAAATTTTGTAGTGGCAACAACAGCCTTTATTTTAATTTCAAAAATTTGTTTTACATAAACCCTATTTGGTTTTTTGTCATAAGAAAGATATATTAGATTTTGTTTAGTGTTTTGGCTTATATTATTGTCAATAATTTCTGTACCATATACTGCAGAAAAAAAGATAAGCAATAGTATAATAAATTTCTGCATTAATTTTACTTCATAAAACCTTCTATCATTTTAACACCATCATCTGAGCCTAAAATAGATTCCATAGCTCTCTCTGGATGAGGCATAAGTCCAAAAATATTTTTTTCTTTATTGCATATTCCGGCAATCGAATCAATAGAGCCATTTGGATTTGACTCAGCACCAAATGCGTCACAATATTTTAACAGTACTTGCTCATTATCATACAAACTTTTCAATTCCTCCTGTGATACATAATAATTACCTTCAGCATGAGCAATAGGTATATTTAAGATATCGCCTTCATTTAATTTTGAAAGAAATTTATTATTTTTATTTATTACTTTCAAATGATGAAAATCTGAAATAAAATGTACATTTTCATTTTTCCTCATTGCGCCTTGAAGCAATGACAATTCCAACAGTATTTGAAAACCATTACATATTCCAAGGATTCTACCACCATTTTTGGCAAATTTTACAACTGCATCCATAACTGAAGAAAATTTTGCTATCGCACCACTTCTTAAATAATCACCATAACTAAATCCACCTGGTAAAATCAAAAGATCAATATCTTTTGGTAAAGATTTTTCTTTATGCCAAATCATACTAACAGTGGCATTGAGCTTTTCAAAAGCATATTTGGCATCAAACTCACAATTTGTCCCAGGAAATACGACAACACTCACATTCATTCTTTTATCCTCTTTGTAAAAAAGTTTTATTTCTCAGCAAAAAGATGAAGTAGTAAAAATTTTTATCAAAACTTTTAGATAATTTTTTCAATCAATCATCCTCAAGTATAATTTCATAATCTTCAATAACAGTATTTGCAAGTAATTCTTCACTCATTTTACTAACCATATTTTTTATTTCTATCGGATCATCATTGTCTATATCTAAAACAATTTGTTTTCCTATCCTAACATTTTTAACTTCATTAAAAGACAAAGATTTGAGAGCATGAAATACTGTCTTACCCTGTGGATCAAGAACTCCTTTTTTCAAACCTATATTTACTTTTACTTTCACACACACTCCTTTAGGTTATATCCAAAATTCTTGTTAATATTTCTTCATAGGCAACTTTAACATTTCCTATACCTTCTCTAAATCTATCTTTATCTAATTTTTCATTGGTATTTATATCCCAAAATCTACAACTATCAGGACTTATTTCATCTGATAACAAAATATTTCCATCCTTATCTTTGCCAAACTCTACTTTAAAATCTACAAGATTTAATCCCTTGTTTTTAAAAAAGCTTTTTAAAATTTTATTAATTTTCTTTGCTTCATTTTTGAGTATTTCCAATTCATCATTGTTGGCAATATTAAGTAAGATACAGTGTTCATCATTTAACAAAGGATCTCCGAGATCATCATCTTTAAAATATAATTCAAGCAAAGAAAAAGGCAACACAGTCCCATCTTTTATATTTAATCTTTTAGTTAGAGATCCGGTTGCTATATTTCTTACAACAACTTCCAAAGGTATTATATCTACCTTTTTAACCAATTGTTCATTATCACTGATTGTCTCAACCAAATGAGTTTTTATACCATTTTTTTCCAATAATTTAAAAAGTTCGGTACTGATTTTACAATTTAATGCACCCTTACCTTTTTCACTACCTTTCTTTTGTGCATTAAATGCGGTCAAATCATCTTTAAATTCAGATATTAAAAGATTTTCATCTGCTGTTTTAAATAATCTTTTTCCTTTTCCCTCATATAATAATTCTTTTTTTTTCATTGCTTGCCTTCTATATCTAAAACTTTTATGATATCTCTTGCAGTTTTTAATTGTAAATCTTTATACAATTGGGTTTTTGTTATTATGCTTTTTGTCTCTTTTTTACCTAATGCTTTAACCACTCTTCTTTCTTTTTTTGGAATCGTTTTCTCCAGCTCACTTTTTAAGTGTTTTTTAAGCTCTACTTCTTTTAATATAAATTCATTCTTTTTACCAGGTACGACTCCTGGATAGACTGTAACATCAGGAGTGACCCCGACAGATTGGATTGTCCTACCACTTGGTAAATAATATCTTGCAATTGTCAGCCTAACTGCTTCAGTTTTATCTATCGGCAGGATAACTTGAACACTTCCTTTTCCAAAAGTTTTTTCACCAACGATAATCGCTCTTTTGTGATCTTGCAAAGATCCGCTTACGATTTCACTGGCACTTGCACTTCCACCATTTACTAAAACTACCAAAGGCACTTTAGACATTGTTCCTTTTTCTGTTGCGTTATAGACCATATTTTCACTTTTAACTCTTCCTTTTTGCGAAACTATAATACCTTTTTTAACAAATAAATTTACAAGTCCTACAGCTTGGGACAGAAGACCTCCTGGATTATTTCTAAGATCCAATATAATTCCTTTATTGTCAGGGTACTCTTTTATCGCTTTTTTAACACCTGCGACTACTTTTTTATCGAAGCTTGTAACTTTGATATATAAAATCCCGCTTTTTTCAATATTTTTTGCATATACTGATTGTATTTTGATTATATCTCTAATAATTTTTATCTTTATAGGTGTATTTACACCTTTTCTAACAACAGTAAGAAAAATCTTTGTTTTTGGCTTTCCTCTCATTAGAGATACCGCATCATCAATGGTCATATTTAATGTTGATTTATTATTAATCTTTAAGATAATATCACCTGCTTTTATACCAGCCTTATATGCTGGAGTACCATAAATAGGTGCAATAACTGTTAAAATTCCATTTCTCATACCAACTGTGATTCCAAGTCCACCAAACTCACCATTTGTTTGAACTTGCATCTCTTTAAAAGCTTTTTTATTTAAAAAAGATGAATGCGCATCAAGATTTGACAGCAGACCCGCAATGGATTTATTGATAATTTTATTCATTGTCAAATCATCAACATAGTATTTTTTCACAATTCCAAGAACCTTTGTAAATTTTGAAAGAGCCATGAGTCTTGCATCATTATCATATTTGCTTTTAGCTGAAAGAGTTGAAGACAGAAGAAGTGCACCACCTATTAATGTGCTGATAAAGCCTAAAGTTATGAGTCTTGTTTTTTTCATATTTTTAATTCCTATAATTGTGATATTAAGAACGATATTTTATATAAAATTTCCTAAATAGATTGTTAAAATAAAGAAGAAGTTTTTAAAAAAATATTTTTATTATCAATTTTGATAAATATACTTATAGTTTATATATATTTTTAAACTTCATTTAGAAATATTATTAATAAAACTTGACATATATAGACTAAATGTTGTATAATTACCCCAAATTATTACTAAAGGATATCAAAATGAAACAATTATTTGAAAAACTGACACACCAAATGACAGCAGCTATTGAAAGCGGTATTTCTTTGGCACTACACAATAAAAACAGTGAAGTTGAAGAGATACATGTTATATGGGGTCTGCTAAGCAATAGCAATTCTATTTTAAATCAAGCATTAAATAAAATGAATATTGATAAAGTTGCTATCGAACTTGAGGTTAAAAGTGAGGCTGAGAGATTGCCAAAAGTTTCAACACTTACAAAAGAGAATATTAAAATTTCTAGAAAATTAGCTGAAACATTGCAAAAAGCTGAAGGTCTTATGAATTCAACAGGAGATAGTTTTTTGGCAGTTGACACTTGGATACTCTCAAATATAGATAACAAACAATTTAAAAATATTTTTTCAAAATATTTAGATATTAGTGAACTTAAAAAAAATATTGAAGCAATAAGAGGTAATAAAAAAATTGAATCTCAAACTGCAGATGAAAATTTGGAAAATTTGGAAAAATACGGAATAGATTTGACAAAAAAAGCAGCAAATAATGAATTAGATCCAGTTATTGGCAGAGATGAGGAAATACAAAGAATTATGCAGATTCTAATCAGGAAAACAAAAAACAATCCGATACTATTGGGTGAGCCAGGAACCGGAAAAACAGCTATTGTTGAAGGGTTAGCTCAAAGAATAATAGAAAAGGTTGTACCCATTAGCCTTCAAAACAAAAGGGTTGTCGGACTGGATATGAGTGCATTAATAGCCGGTGCAAAATATAGAGGTGAGTTTGAAGACAGATTGAAGGCTGTTATAAATGAAGTTAAAGAAGATGGAAATATAATACTTTTTATAGATGAAATACATACAATTGTTGGAGCAGGAGCAAGCGAGGGTAGTATGGATGCTGCCAATATGTTAAAACCTGCATTAGCAAGAGGTGAACTGCATACAATCGGCGCAACAACCCTTAAAGAATATAGAAAATATTTTGAAAAAGATGCGGCACTCCAGAGGAGATTTCAGCCTATTAAGGTTGAAGAGCCAAGCATCAACGAAGCTTTACAAATTCTTCGTGGCATAAAAGAAAAACTTGAAGCCCATCATAATGTTACCATTCTTGACAGTGCGCTAGTAGCAGCGGCCAAATTAAGTGACAGATATATATCAGATAGATTTTTACCTGATAAAGCGATAGATTTGATAGATGAGGCAGCGGCTGAACTTAAAATGCAGATCGAGAGTGAGCCTATGGAACTCTCAAAGATTAAAAGAGAAATAAATGCATTATTGGTTGAAAAAGAAGCACTGAAAATGGATAGTCCTAAAAAAAATAAAGATAGACTAAAAGAGATAGAAAAAGAGTTAGCCGACAAAGAAGAGTCTAAAAGATCATTACAAAATCAATTTGAAAATGAAAAAAAAGTTTTTAATGAAATAGCTGAACTTAAAACTGAAATAGATACTTTAAAAAGAGAAGCAGAACTTGCAAAAAGAAATAGTGATTTTAATAAAGCTGCCGAAATAGAATATGGAAAAATTCCAGAACTTATGAAAAAGGAAGAGGCATTAAACGAACAGTGGGCTAAAATGCAAGAGAGTGGTACACTTCTTAGGAACAGTGTTGATGAAAATATGATTGCTAAAATTGTAGCCAAATGGACAGGTATACCTGTTACCAAAATGCTTCAAAGCGAAAAAGATAAAGTTTTACACATAGAAGATGAGCTTAAAAAAGAAGTCAAAGGACAGGATTTGGCGCTAAAAGCTGTCAGTAGAGCTATAAAAAGAAATAAGGCAGGATTAAGTTCCGAGACAAAACCGATAGGTAGTTTTATGTTTTTAGGACCTACTGGAGTGGGGAAAACTCAAACTGCAAAAACTTTGGCAAAATTTTTATTTGATAATGAAAAATCACTTATTAGATTTGATATGAGCGAATACATGGAAAAACATGCCGTAAGCCGACTTGTGGGAGCACCTCCTGGATATGTTGGATATGATGAGGGCGGACAGTTAACTGAAGCTGTTAGAAGACACCCTTATAGTGTTTTACTCTTTGATGAAATTGAAAAAGCTCATCCTGATGTATTTAATATACTTTTACAAGTTTTAGATGACGGAAGATTAACTGATAACAAAGGTGTTACGGTAGATTTTAAAAATAGTATCATAATCTTAACTTCAAATATAGCAAGTGGAAAAATAATGGAGTTTACAGATCAAAAAGATAAGGAAAAAGCTGTAATGGATGAGTTAAAATTTCACTTTAAGCCGGAATTTTTAAACAGACTTGATGATATAGTTATCTTTAATCCATTGGGTCTGGAGCAAATTAAAGAGATAGTTGATATTATGATGATAGATCTTAAAAACAGACTAAAACAAAGAGGTATAGAAATAAGCTTAAGCGAAAACGCGAAAACTCTTTTGGCTGAGGCAGGATTTGATCCTATATATGGAGCTAGACCGCTTAAAAGAACTATATATGAATTTGTAGAAGATAAAATAGCCGAAATGATCCTTGAAGATAAAATAAATGATGGTGATACCATAATAGTCGATGAAATCGATAAAAATATATCAATTAATGTAAAATAACTAATTTACCCCACATTTTGTGGGGTAAAAGATAAGTTTTTGAAATAGACTTGTTTTAAGAAGTAGAAAAAGCTGTATATGAGTGCAAAAAATCAGCTATAATATCATCAGGATTTTCAAGGCCGACTGAAATACGAACAAGACCTTTGCCAATACCCAAAAATTCTTTCTCATCCTTTGAAAAATCATTAAATATAGTAGAATCCATATGAAGTGCCAATGTCCTGCTATCAGATATATTTGCTGTAACAAATGCAAATTTTAAATTATTTATAAATTCGTATGCTCTTTTTTTAACTCCAAAATCAATGGTAAAAACAGTGCCACAGCCATTTTTAAAATATTTTTTATACAATTTATTATCAGGATGATTTTTGAGTGATGGATGATTTACATTCATTCCTGCTTTGGACAATGCCTTGACTATCTTTTTTGTAGAATTCGCAACAAAATTTGTTCTAATTGCTAATGTCTCCAATCCTAAAAGAGTAAGGTAACTGTTAAAAGCGGACGCACTCATACCAAAGTCTCTTAAAGCCCGTTTTCTAGCATTTACAACAAGTGCTGTTTCACCTTTACTTTTTATAAATTTATGAATATCTTTAAATTTATCACTTTTGAATTTATCATCTTTCTTATTTATGCCTCTAAAAATAGCTACCCCGCCTAAAGCAGATGAATTTCCACTTATAATTTTTGTTGTTGAGTATATTGCAATATCTATGCCCATACCTAATGGTTGAAATGTTAATGGGGTAGAAGTATTGTCTATAATAGTTGCGATATTGTATTTTTTTGCAATTTGCACTATATTGTCGATTTCCACAATTCTCATATTTGGGTTGCCAATACTTTCAAAATATATTATTTTACTTTTTTCATTAATCAATGATTCTATATCTTTTGTTTGTGAAGCATTTAAAAAATGTGTTTTTATGCTAAATCTAAACATTGTTTCCTTAAAAAATGAATAAGTACCACCAAAAAGTCCACCGATACAAATAACTTCATCAGAAGCATTCAGTAAAGACATGCAAGCAAGAGATACAGCTCCCATGCCACTGCTTGTTACCACAGCACCAACTCCTTTATCCATCCCGGCTAAAATAGTCTCAAGCCTTTTGGTTGTTGGATTGCCCATTCTAGAATATAAAGATTTTTTTATACTTCCTTCAAATATACCTTCTGCTGTATTGCTGTCTCCATAAGAAAAGGAAGCAGAATTTGCAATGCAAGGAGAAATTGGACCTTTTTTTGAACCTATATTTTGAACAAAATAACTACTAAAATCTTTCAATTCTTTTTTCATATTTACTCCAAAAAACTATCATTATGTATATGTGAAAATGCAGCTTTTAAAGAGATAAAAAGTTGGTGATTGTTTTCTTCCATCTCTTTTAACATTTTTTTTGTTTTTGCCCTTGCATAAGGCATTTTAACATCAAACCTAAAAGCAGGGCATGCCTCATCTGTTACAAGCGGAAATTCATTTAATTTAGCAGCATCGACAAGCTGTCTCTCTCTTACAAGAATCAAGGGTCTAATTACTTCGAGTCCATTTGAAGCCTTATATTTTGGAGGCAAACTTCTCAAGGCACCATTATACATAAAATTCATAAAAAAACTCTCCACTGCATCGTCCAAGTGGTGAGCGAGTGCCACTTTATTATATCCACCTTTTAATGCAGCGCTATAAAGAGCTCCTCTTCTCATTCTTGAAAAAAAGCTACAAAAAGAGGAATTCTTACGAATTTTCTCTTTTGCAAGCTCAAATGCTTCAGTCTCATAAATCTCAAAAGGTATATCATACTCTTTACAATGGTTTTTCAAAGATGAAAATTCTTCATTCATTCCATAGCTTACGCAAACTGCTTTAAATTCAAAATTAAAAGGAGCTACACTACTAATGTGTTTTAAAATATGAGATAGCGTAAGAGAATCTTTCCCACCGCTAAGACCCAAAAGTATTTTATCACCTTCTTGGATAAGATTATATTTTCCGTTTGTCCTGCCTACTGCTTTAAGTAATTTTTTACTAATATTAGCTTTTAGCAATAAGTTTATCCAAAATATCAGTTAAAAAAACAGCACTCACTTTGGCAGAAGTCTTCAAAAATTCATCAAAATCAAATCCTGCATCCATGCCTGCTGCATCACTTATAGATCTGATAACCAAAAAAGGAATTTTTAAAGAGTGAGCCACCACAGCAACACTGGCACCTTCCATTTCAATAGCCGAAGCATTAAAAGCCCTTTTTATCCATTCTTTCTTTTTTTCATCTGCTATAAATTGGTCCCCTGTTGCAATGATACCTTCTTTTAAGTCAACATTATTTTCTTTAGCAACTCTTTGGGCTAATTCTCTAAGGCTATCATCAGACTCATAGCATACTTTTCCCTCTGGCACATAACCATAAGGATGACCAAAAGCTGTGATGTCTAAGTCATGCTGACACAAAGCAGAAGCGACTATAAGATCGCCTATATGCAAATTCTCATCAATCGCACCCGCAACTCCAGAAAAAAGCAGAGCTTCAATTTTAAATTTTTCAATCATAGTTGCAGCAGTCAATGCAGCATGCACTTTACCAATTTTACTATAAGCTATGACTATTTTGTGTTCGTTATAATCAGCAAGGTAAAATTTATTATCTGCATACTCTACAACTTCATAATTTTTAAAATACTCCAATAATGGCTCAATCTCCTCAACCATGGCTCCCAGCAAACCTACTATCATTCATTTATCCTTAATAAGTATTTTTCTGTTTTTGAAAGATTATTAAAAAGTTCAACTTCTAAAAGTTCTTCCTCAAACAAAGAAGCTTTTTTTTCAATCAATCCTTTTGGATTCACAACCCTGCTACCTCCCCAAAAACCAAGTCCGTCTTCAAAACCAACTCTGTTAACAAATATAGTATAAGTTCCACTCAGTCCCGCTGTTACCGAGAGGATACTGTTCCATTTATTCTCTATCTCAATCCCTTCATTGCTAAAACCTCTTGCGGGAGATGAAGATATTACATATACAAAATCAGGTTTTATTGAAACTATTTTATCTATTATTTTAACATTCCACAAATCTTCACAGATAACACAAACAGCAATGCCAAACTTTGTTGAAAAACTACTTATTGTGTCACCGGCGAAAAAAAATCTTGCCTCTTCAAACATTCCATAATTTGGCAGCGTGTTTTTATGATATATATTTAAAATTTCTGAATTACTAAAATAAATGGCACTATTGTAGATTTTATGGCCACTTCTTAAAGCAGCACCTGCTAAAATATCAATATCTTTACTTGCATTTTTTAGTAGCATAAGATCTTCTATATTGTATGCATCCTCAAAAACCAAATCCATCATTCTATATCCATTTAATGACAATTCAGGAAATATTACCAAATCACATCCATCTTCTTTTGCCACACTTACATATCTTAGGTGCTTTTTAATATTATCTCTTGAGAGTTTTGATGTGATTTGAGATAAACATACTTTCACTGCATTCCTTTAGCTTTAATATGTTACCTTGACAATGTATCAAATACACTATTTAATGAATTCATATCAGTTATACTAAAAGTAGGCTTTTTGGTAATTCTTTTATTAAGCCCTTTTAAGACACTACCACCAAATTCAATATATAAATCATTGTAAGGATCTACATTTTCAATGGATTGTTTATATAAAACTGGTTCAATCAACTGTTTTGATAAAAGCTCAATCGCATCTTTTTTATTTTGATAAGGTTCAGATGTGACATTGGAAATAATTGGTGAGATAAATTCATCTTTTAAAAATTCTTGAAGATATGGTTTTAATGCATCTGAGGCGGATGCAAGCAAGGGACAATGACTTGCTACTGACATATTCAATACTATCGCTCTTTTTGCACCTGCTTTTTTAAATATTTCTTCTAAATCAAAAAGATCTTTTTTTATACCTGCAACAACTATTTGTCCTTTGCTGTTATAATTAGCCGGCCAAATTTGCTTACCATTTTCTCTTGCTTTCTTTGCTATATTTTCAACATCTTCATCACTAAGTCCAATAAGTGCCATCATGCCCGCATCAATATTTTTGCAATCTTCTTGCATTAGCTTTCCTCTTTTGTGAGTAAGCCAAACTCCGTCAAGATAATCAAGTGCTCCAATACCAACAAGAGCAGAAAATTCACCCAAAGAGTGTCCCATGGCAGAAGATGCTCTTATCATCATCTCATCTTCAAATAGTTTATGTGCAATCGCACTTATTAGCAAAATAGCAGGTTGAGTAAATTCTGTTCTTTCTAGTTTATCATTTTCTTCAAAAAGTAATTTTCTAAAATCGACTTTTATTTTCTCACTTGCATTATCTATCATATCTTTAGCAATTACACTTGCTTGATAAAAATCTTTACCCATTCCTACAAATTGACTTCCCTGCCCTGGAAACAAAAAGACTGTTTTTTTAGTTTTTTGCATTATTTAACTCTCCAAAATATTATATTCTAAAATTTTTTTTCTTAAAGTATTTCTATTTATCCCGAATTCCTCTGATATTTTTAATTGTGATTTAAATTTTGCCATTCCGGCTTTTATTAATGGTATTTCATATAGATAAAGATTTTTTCTATAATCATTTTTTGTACCAATCTTTTTCTCAAATAATTTTTGTAAAAACTGTAACAAATCTCTATCATCAAAAAATTCCTCAAAAAATGCTTTATAAATATCAAATTTCAGAGAATAACAATTTTCTTTTAATGAAAAATCCAGCACAGATAACTTAATACTACTTTTTTTGTTAAAATTTAACTCTGCTTCATTTAAAAATTTCTTAGCTAAAGGGTATATATCTTCCTTTCTATCTCTTAATGGTGGGATATTTATCCTTAAACTAAAAAATCTATCGCTAATTTTGTCAATTATATTTTTTTTTGTTGTCGCAATAATTCTGGTTTTAAATTTTTTTAAATTTTTTTCAAATAAATCAATATGCTGTATCAAATCAAAATTTTTTATGATTAATTTACTATTTTGAGACAATAAGTGTATAATATTATCAATATTAGTATCTGCATCTACAATAGGTGCATTCAAAATATACTTAGCCAATAAAGTTTTACCTACACCTGCTTCACCTTGAATTAGTGCATTGATATCAATACTTCTTAATATATTCGCAGATTTAAGGACCTCTTTTGAGGCCCTACTGTTTGCAATAAAATTAATCGCAGCCACAACCTGTTCCGCAACCGCAAGATTCTCCACCTCCAACAACACCGCTTGAAATCTCATTTGAAGTTGCATCTCTAAGCCCCAATAAAGAAACACTAAACATTAAGTCTTTACCAGCTAATGGATGATTAAAATCTACATTGACATTTTCATCATCAAAACTTTTCACAACAACCTGTACGGTATTGCCATCTTCACCTTGACCATACAGCACCATTCCTTCTTCTAATTCAATACCGGCAAATTGCTCTTTTGGAAGTGTTTGAACAGCATCAGGATTAACTTCGCCATACCCATCTTTTGCCAAAACAGATACATCGGCTTTATCTCCCACATTAAGCTCGTTAACTTTACTTTCTAAACCAGGTATAATTTGTCCCTTGCCACTAATATATTCTAATGGCTCTTTTCCAACATTACTATCTAACACTTCACCTGTATTTGCATCTTTTAATTCATACTCCAAAGATACAACTTTATTATCACCAATTGACATCTTAACTCCTATAATATATTTGAATATTGATTGTAACCAAAATAAGTTTTATTATAGCTTTAACTTAAATTTCGATATATTTTTTGAGTTAAATTTTATAGTTTTTTTACCTGTTTTGATTCTTTAGACCTTGGATATTTCATTATTAGTATTTTCTTAAACCTATCTGCATCCTTACTGTCTCCTAATTTTTTAAATGACAAAGAAGTATGTAGAAGTAATGTAGGCGTAAAAGTTGTAGTTTTACCATACAAAGATATACTTTTTTTATAATAGCTGATTGCCTTTGAATAATTTTTTTTATGGTAACTAATTTCACCTAAATAAAAATTGCTAGTCGCAGGCAAATGCCCTTTTTTTATACTTTGTGTAAAAAATATTTTTGCTTTAGAATAATTCTTATTTTTATAAAGTTTTTTTGCTTCCTTAAATAGTGCTTTACCATTTTTTGAAGCCAAAGTGTTATTAAGATTATTTTGCTTTAGTGCAGTAATTTTTTGATTTAGTTTATTTCGCAAAATATTTAATTTAGAGTTAAAATCATCTTTCGAGATATATGAATTATTAATAGAATCAATAAGTGAGCTAAGCTCTGATAAAACTAATTTGATTTTTTGATAATTTTGTTTTTGTATATTTTTTGTAGTATTTAAATCATTACCAATATTTTGCATTTTTACAGAAATATTTGCATCACTTTGTTGTAACTGAAAAATTTTTTTTTCGATTTTTGCAATCCTTAAATTTTGTGATTCTACAACACTTCTGATACCGTCTATTTTTTCTTGCATATTCGATAAATCTGATTTGACAAAACCAATATTTGTAGATAAAGATTTAACTTCTTTTTTATTTTTAAGTATTACTTTTTCATTATTTGTAAGACCGTATGGATTTGGTAAATTAATATTGCCTGCATCAAAAGCGGAGGGTTCGGCTGCTAAAGAAAAAACAGCCAATAGCAATAATGTAAAAAATAACCTCAAAAATATATCTCCTTTTTTAAAAATGCTTCAGCACCAAAACACTGAAGCTATACTAATCCACCAATATACTTGATTTAATTCTAAATAATTTATATGTTATATTATGGTAAAAATTCGAAATCGACTCTTCTATTCTTGGCCCAACAAGCTCTTGTATGTTGAGTACAAACAGGATTGCTTTTGCCATAGCTTATAATCATTAATCTACTTGAATCTACACCTAATGCAGATAATGTTGTTTTTACTCTATTTGCTCTTCTTAATCCAAGGGCATAGTTATATTCATCACTTCCCCACTCATCACAATTTCCTTCAAGCTTGACAGAAAAATCTTTTGCAGCAGGTGAATTTATAAGTTTTGCATCAAAAACTACTAAAGGTTTTTGATCTTTTCTAATATTATACTTATTAAAATCAAAATGTATTATTTTTACTTCTTGTTCCAACTGTGCAATCTGGTAGTTAACACTATTTTTATTAACATTATTCCCATTATTTGCTGATTGCATACCAGTGCTACTCATTTCACTGTTCATATTTGAAATTTTTGTATCAGCTGACTGTGGCTTTTGCTGGGTGCTCATCTGAGCATTTTTAGTCATGTCCACCTCTGGAGTTTTTTTGCTACATCCTGTAAATAATAAAAGAGCTGTTCCTATCCCTATAAATACTATCTTCTTCACATCGAGTCCTTTTTTAAATGTTTTTATTATTCTACCATTTTTTTCTTAAATTACCAATCAATGGATTGAATTTTTCCAACTTTTAATGGAAAAAGGAAACTTTTGTTAGAATATAATCTAATAATCCCCAATGCTGATTGACCTTTATAATTTTTAATAAACATTATCGTCTCACCTTTGTTTGCAAATCTTGGAAAATAATTTTTACCTGTTGCAGTTAGCTGTCTTATGTATTGAGTTTTGGTTGATATGAGATAGAGATTGAAACTGTTTTTACCAAATTCGCTATCACCTTCTCTTCTGGAAAATACTATATAATTATTATAAGAGCTAAATGAGCTTATATTTCTGCCCTGATATACAAGTTGTTCTACTGGTGCATTTATGTTAAATCTTTTTGCAAAAATATTTGGATACCCAAGTCTATCAGATACAAATGCAAATCTTGTTTCATTATCAATAAAATTTCCACTAACATCAATACCTGGAAATTTTGTTAATCTCTCTTTTCTTTTAGTTTTAATATTATAGAGATAAACATCTGGTTGGTCATGTGGAGCCATTGTAAGCAATAGTTTTGTACCATCTTTACTTACATCAGAACAGACAAGCATTCCTTGGCTCGATATTATTTTTGTTCGTGTCCCTTTGTCCAGATTTACCCTATAAAGCACTGGAATTCTTCCGTTATAAGATGAATAATAAAAAGCATCCTGATTATCATCAGCCCATTTTGGAAATATGTTTAAACCGCCTGTCACAACGGTTTTTTGATAGCTTAAAGTATAATCAGAAATAACAATATCACTTTTTCTTTTACCTGTTATCTTAGAAAATATAACAAATTTTTGCATCCAGTCTATAGAGGGTGCACCTATTGCGTTATTTGCATCTATAATCATTTTATGTGCTAAAAAAGGATATCTTCTATCATTTGAAATTTTATATATTTTTTGTGTAACAATATTTCCATTTTTTGCATTTATAAGCTTCATATATCCTATCAATGAATTACCGTCATTTTCAAGTTTAAATCTAAGTATCAAATTAACATGTTTATCACTTTGAAAATTATTTTTAAAATTACCATCATAAGAAGTTCTTACATAAGAATCATCTACTATAAAATTCGCTGATATTTTTAAATCGCCAATAAGTAATTTAAATATCTTTTTTTCAATTTTTTTAGAATTAAAATTTATATTTGTTGCATCTTGTACAATAATACTTGGTAATTTATCGCTGTTTTTCACTATATCAATACTTGCATCATAAGCATACAATGAAACCAAAGAAACTAAAATTAAAACAATAATTTTTTTCACACAAACTCCTTTATTCATCTTTAAAATTAACTCTTATTTCTATATAATTTCCTTTTTTGTATGGTGGAAATTTTTCATCTTTTAAACTTTCCAGGAAATTTTGCAATTTTGCATTAAATTCGTTATTATAAGAAAGAGAATCTATTTTATAGCTGAAATTTCCAAACTTATCAATTCTTACAGTAACTGTTGCTGAATTGCCCGCAATAGTTCCTGGTGTATCTTGCCATTTTTTATCAAGAATATCACTAATTTTACCTAAATATTTATTATATTCTCCAGTATTTTTAGTTTTACTTGAATTTACATTCTCTAAACTTAAGCTTTTTATAATTTTTGAAGCTCTGTTTTCAATTTCCAAATTGTTACTTTTTTGTGGTATTCTGCTATTCTCATTTTGTACAGTTTTCTTTGTTAAATTCTTTTCTTTATATTTCTTCATATATTTTGAGGTATTAATATTTTTAAATAAAGACTTTAAGGAATTTGAGACACTTGTCCGCTTGATACTCTTTTTAACTTTTCTTTTTCTATTTCTTTTCTTTTTTTCAACTGATTTCTTTTTGCGGGCTACTTTATGTTTTTTTGGAGCTTTTATATCAGAGATACTAACTTCAATAAAATTATTTTTTGAACTAGAATACTGTTTTGACTTTACATCAATCTGACCTAAATATGAAAAAATAAAAAATAATAATGATATGTAAATCACAAGTGATAAAAATCCACCTATAAAAAAATAAGTGCTGTTTCCTTTCATATTTATCCTTGTGTTATCAGAGATACTTTCGAAAATCCAGCCTCTTTGACACTTTTCAAAATATACATAATACTACCATATTGTAAATGCTTGTCTGCTCTTATATAAACAATGGTACTTTTTGGTATTGATTTTGAAAAAAGTATAAAATTATCAGCAAATGCATTATATTGATATTGATTTTTACCAACAAAAACTTTTTTATTCTTTGTAATTCTTACTTCCAAATCAGGGATTTTACTTAAAGATGTTTTTTTTGTACCAGTAGGTAATTTTATATTTTCTTCATAAATTATAGCAGGTGTAGTTACCATTAATATAGCTAGCAACACTAGCATTATATCAACTAAAGGAGTTATATTTAACTCAGGTTTCTCATCCCAGTCTATCTTCATGCTTCTTTGTTTTTACTTTGCAAATTTATACTCAAAAGTAAAGTTTTTTCTCTATCAACAACACTTAGATAATCATAAGCTTTTCTCTTTAAAAATATATATCCGCTATAAGCTGGAATGGCAACCAAAATTCCTCCGGCAGTTGCTACTAATGCTTCACTGATTGCAGGTGCAATTATATTTAAAGATGCACTGGTAGCTCCACTGAGTTTTGAAAATGTTTCAAGAATACCTACAACAGTACCAAAAAGTCCGATAAAAGGTGATGTAGAAGATATCACTGACAGTGTTGAGAGATATGTAGTTGCATTTTTCTCAGCAACATTTGTACAAACATCAAATATCGCCATTGAGTCATTATACTGGTTTGTACATTTTCTAAGTATTGAATCAGCTCTTACTGTATTGGTTCCCATAAGTATTGCCTCAAGAGAAGACTCCTCTTTTCTTATCAGCGAATTTAGGTAAAGATATCTGTATATAACAACCCAAAAAGTAATCAAAAAGTATAAGGACAACCAAAGCAAGACCGCGATGGTAATCATGCTACTTCTTGATAAATAATTTAAAAAAAGATCAGCTGCAGTCATAAGTTAATATCTACTTTTTGCAACATTTTCGACTTTTGAGACAACACTTGCTATCGCAACTGAATCACTACTGATGCTTTGAAGTAATTCTTTTGCATTTTGTATTGATTTTTCAATCTCAGCACTACTATCGCCTCCAACATATACAGCACCATCGGCAAGTATGGTTACCTTTGTTTCATCAACTTCAGCATAGCCCCAATTTATAGCAACAATCTCATGTTTGCTATCACTTTTTTCTATATCTATAACACCGGCTTTTAGCAATGTCAAAAGCGAAGCATGACCTGGCAGTACACCAAATTCACCTTCACTTCCAGGTAGCGTGATGCTTGATACTTCACCTTTAAATATGGGACCTTCTGGACTAACTATCTCAAGTTTAATTGTTTGCATCTATGTGTCCTTATAATTAAACAGTCAGGAAAAATCCCTAACTGTTTTTCATCTTTTGAGCTTTTTCAATAGCTTCTGAAATTCCACCAACCATATAAAATGCATTCTCAGGAAGATCATCATATTTCCCTTCCAATATACCTTTAAAACCCTCTATTGTTTCTTCCAAGGTTACATATTTTCCAGGACTTCCTGTGAAAACCTCTGCAACAAAAAATGGTTGAGATAAAAATTTCTCAATTTTTCTTGCTCTTTCAACCACTTGCTTATCTTCTTCACTTAATTCATCCATTCCTAAAATTGCTATTATATCTTGTAAATCTTTATATTTTTGCAATACAGCTTGTACGCCTCTGGCAACTTGATAATGCTCATCTCCAACAATACTTGGATCAAGAAGTCTTGAAGTTGAATCCAAAGGATCCACAGCAGGGTAAATACCTTTTTCAGCTATACTTCTATTTAATACAGTTGTTGCATCAAGATGTGCAAAAACAGTAGCAGGAGCTGGATCAGTCAAGTCATCTGCTGGAACATAAACTGCTTGCACTGATGTAATAGATCCTTTTTTTGTTGATGTAATTCTTTCCTGTAACATTCCCATCTCTCTTGCAAGTGTAGGCTGATAGCCAACAGCGCTGGGAATTCTACCCAATAATGCAGACATTTCAGAACCACTTTGCGCAAACCTAAAAATATTATCAATAAACATCAAAACATCAAGTCCCATTTTATCTCTAAAATATTCAGCCATCGTAAGACCAGTTAAGGCAATTCTATTTCTAGCTCCAGGAGGCTCATTCATCTGACCATAGCATAAAGCAACTTTGTCAAGAACATTCGATTCTTTCATCTCATTATATAAATCATTTCCTTCTCTAGTTCTCTCGCCAACCCCTGCAAATACAGAATATCCACTATGTTTAAAAGCAACATTATGGATAAGTTCCATTATTATAACAGTTTTTCCAACGCCAGCACCGCCAAATAATCCAATTTTACCACCCTTTGCATAAGGAGCCAATAAATCTGCAACTTTAATCCCAGTTTCAAAGATTTCACTTTTTGTACTTTGTTCTTCAAAAGATGGTGGATCTCTATGAATAGACCAATGCTCTTTAGCTACTACAGGCTCACCAAGATCAACAACATCACCGATAACATTAAAAATTCTTCCGAGCACTTCAGTTCCTACTGGCACTTTAATAGGACCGCCCAATGACTTTACGCTCATTCCTCTAACCAAGCCTTCACTCATATCCATTGCTATCGTTCTGACAACATTGTCTCCTAAATGTGCGGCAACTTCTAAGACAAGTTTATGAGACTTGCCTTCAACATCATATACCACTTCTAAAGCGTCATTGATTTCAGGTAATTTTCCTTCAAACTCTACATCAATAACAGGCCCTAAAATTTGGCTTATCACTCCATTCATTTATTTATCTCCTTATTACTTATTGCAATCATTTTTGTGCCTCTACGCCACTTATAATCTCAATTAATTCAGTTGTAATTGAACCTTGTCTTGCTTTATTATACTCAAGGGTCAACTCTTGAACTCTCTCACTTGCATTATTTGTTGCGCTATCCATAGCTTGCATTCTTGCACTATGTTCTGCTGCTAACGAATCTATAAGTGAATAGTACATATTGTATTCAAAATACTTTTTTGCTAATTCATCTAATAATTTTGTATTATCTTCTGGTTCAACTTCAATCATTGATGTTGAGACGGAACTTGGCTCATCAAAAGATTTTATTGGCACAAGATCAAGAACTTTTAATTCTTGAGAGATCATATTTTTATATCCATTGTGAATAAGTATAACTTTATCAGTTTTTTTATCCAGAAAATCATTTATAGTCTCATTTATAATCTCAGAAGCTTTATCGTAAGTTGGAGCTGAACTAATACCTACTTTTGTATCATACATCTTAATACTCTTGAAATTATAGTATGCAATTCCTTTTTTACCAATTGCTCTAAGCCTAATTTTTGTTTTTTTACTCTCATATTTGTCTAAAAGCTTATTTACCGCTTTAATAGTTTGAATATTAAATCCTCCACACAAACCTTTATCAGCAGTAATAAAAATTATATCTACAATTTTAGGATTATCATTTATATCAAAAAATCTACTCTTGATACCACCTACTCTATATTTATTGATTTTATAAGATATTTCAGACAAAACATCATTTATTTTAATAGCGTATTCCCTTGAGCGCTCAGCTGCCAATTTCGCTTTCATCAATTTTGCAGTTGAGACAAGTTTCATAGCCCTAGTAGTTTTTTGGGTATTTTTAACACTACCAATCTTCCTTTTAATATCTTTTAGATTTGCCATTTTTTATCCTATTTAACTTCAAAGGTATTTTTGAACTCATCTAATATTTTATTCAACTTGACTTTAATCTCATCATCAATTTTTTGTTTTGTTTTAATATCATCAAAAAGGTCTGGATATTTTGACTCTATAAAAGGAATTAATTCTGATTCAAATTTTGTTACAAGCTCAGCACTTATATCATCAAGAAAACCATTGGCACCGGCATAAATTATTACAACTTGCTTGTCAACAGGCAGAGGTGAATATGGAGGCTGTTTTAGCACTTCGACCATTCTTTCCCCTCTTTCTAACTGATTTCTGCTTGACTCATCCAAATCACTCGCAAATTGTGCAAATGCCTGCAATTCTCTGTATTGTGCCAAGTCAAGCCTAAGCGTTCCTGCAACTTGTTTTATAGCTTTTATCTGTGCAGCACCACCAACTCTTGATACAGAAAGTCCAACATTTATAGCAGGTCTGATACCAGAATTAAACAAATCTGTTTCTAAAAATATCTGACCATCGGTAATAGAAATAACATTTGTAGGTATATAAGCAGATACATCGCCTGCTTGAGTTTCTATTATTGGTAATGCCGTCAAGCTTCCGGCACCTAAATCATCACTAAGCTTTGCTGCTCTTTCCAAAAGTCTGCTATGAAGATAAAAAACATCACCAGGATATGCTTCACGACCAGGAGGTCTTCTTAATATCAATGACATTTCTCTATAAGCAACAGCATGTTTACTTAAATCATCATAAATTATTAATGCATGTTTTGAATTATCTCTAAAATACTCGCCCATAGTAACACCTGAATATGGTGCTAAATATTGCAAGGCTGCTGAATCACTGGCTCCGGCATTTACTACAATAGTATATTGCATCGCTCCATATTCTTCAAGTTTTTTAACAACTTGGGCAACAGTTGATTGCTTTTGTCCGATTGCTACATAAATACAAACTACATCCTGTCCTTTTTGATTTATGATAGTATCAATAGCAACAGTAGTCTTTCCTGTTTGCCTGTCTCCAATAATAAGCTCTCTTTGTCCTCTTCCTATGGGAACCAAGGCATCTATAGCTTTAATACCTGTCTGCAATGGCTCATGGACTGATTTTCTTGCCATAATCCCGGGAGCTTTTTCTTCCACAAATCTAAACTCATCTGTTTCTATTTGACCTTTGGAATCTATTGGCTCACCAAGAGGATTTACAACTCTTCCAATAACTGCATCACCGACTGGAACTTTTAAAAGTTTTCCATCTCTCTTTACAGAAAATCCCTCACTTATATCATTACCTTTTCCAAGTACAACTACACCGACACTTGATTCTTCAAGATTTAATGCGATACCCTTCTCACCATTTTCAAACTCTACAATTTCACCCGCCATTACATTCTTAAGTCCATAAACTTGGGCAATACCATCAGCGATAGAGATAACTTTACCAGTCTCCTCAATATCTACACTCAACTCATAATTATCAATTCTGTCTTTTATAATCGAGCTTATTTCATCAGCTTTAATCTTTGAACTCACTTGAGCACTCCTTATTGTATTTTTATATTGCTTTTAATATATGCTCAGCCATTTGAGCTTTAAGTCTGTTAATCGAAAAACTTATTTCAACACCTAAATCTTCTATTTCAATTTTTATACCGGGATAGTTGGAAACAATATTATTTAAACTTATTGATGAATTAAATTTTTTACTTATTTTTTCTTCAATATTGCGTTTACTATTGATATCTATTGCCTCTTTGGTGATAATATTTCCAATAAATTCATTTTTTCTTACTGAGATTTGATATCTTATTTCATCACATATAGCTGGTAAAAGATATATTCTGTCATTTTGTACTAAAATATTGATAAAATTTCTTATACGATTATCACAATTATCTAAAAGTGATATAATAAAATCAAATTTATCCGATTTTGCAATATCTGGAGATAAAATAATATTTTTCATTTTATCTAAATTATATACATCATTTAAAATATGTAAATCCTTATAATATCCTTCCACATTTTCTAAACTTTTTCCTTCCAACAATGCTCTAACATATTTTTTAGCAATTACAGTAACCATTATGCTACCTTTTTAATAACGATATTTATCAATTCTTTATTGTTGAAGCTTTCTAATTCTTCACCCAACAAGGAATCTATTGTTTCTGCGATAACCATTTTAACCATTTTTCGTCTTTCAATATCTTGTTTATCCTCATAATATTTTTGCATTATCTTCAATTCGTTTTCAAAATCTTCCTGAATTCTTAAAACTAATAATTCAGCCTCTTTTTTAGCATCCTCTATAATATTTTGAGCTAAAACTTTTGAAGCTTCGAGATTAGACAGTGCATCTTGTTTTATTTTTTTTGATTCATCAACTTTTTCTTGAATTGATTTGAGGAGGTTTAATATACCGTTACTTCTATCTTTTAAAAAACTCTTTATAGGCTCAGCAATAAATCTATACAAAATAGCAGCAAAAATTAAGAAATTTATGGTACGTGGTATTATATCAGTATGTCCTTCACCGGCAAATAAAAAAGCTGGTAATAATAATATCAATATTTTAATCAACAAAATATACTCCTTATATCTGATTAAGTTTAGTTTTTAAAGCTTTTTGGAATAGTGGTAAACTTTCTGAAAGTTTTACTTTTAAATCATGCTTTTCATTTTCTAATTTACCGATAAACAAATCATACTTTTTTTCCATAGTCATTTTTTTACTCTCAATTTCTTTTGCAACTTTTGTTTTAGCTTCTTGCACAGCACTTTCTCTTATATTTGAAGCTTGTGTTTTTGCATCATGAATTATTTTCAATGCTTCTTCATTTAGTTGAGCGACATTACTGCTATTGTTTTTTGCTTGCAGGGTATCACTTTGTATTGATTTATCTCTATCACTCATAAATGTGAGTAATGGTTTATATAGTATCTTATTGAGAACTATAATCAAAAAGATAAATATAACTGCAACGAGCAATATCAGCCCTGGAATTATATCCAACATTCTAACTCCTTATATTTTAGCCTTACTTTTTATTTAAATCAGCGTATTGTATCAAAATTAATTGTAAACTTTTATTAAACAAACTAAACTAAATTATTAATTTTAGATAAAAATTTTAAAATTTCATCTTGATTATTAAATTCAATAGAAATTTTATTATTTTTTTGTTTACATTTAAAGCCAATTTTTTTAAACTTCTGGACAATCTTTTCTATTTCTAATAACTGAGCAGTAATATTCTTGTCTTTTCGTTCAGACTTACCATTTTTTAGTAATTTTACAATATTTTCAGTTTCTCTTACACTTAGTTTTTGCCCGATAATACTATTTACAATGCTCTCTTCATCTTTTTTATTTAAACCAACCAAAATCTTTGCATGGCCTTGGGAAATTTTATTTTCGCATAAAAGTTGTTTTGTTTTGTCTGTCAGGTTCAAAAGCCTCATAGTATTTGTTATCTGGGTTCTACTTTTATGTATTATATTAGACAGTGCATCATGAGTTATCTTATATTGTTTTATCAATTCATTATAAGCATTTGCAAGTTCTATAGGATTTAAATTTTCTCTTTGTATATTTTCTATAAGAGCCAATTCTCTTAAATTTTCTGATTCAATATCCGCAATGATAGCTTTTATATGATCTAATCCGGCAATTTTACTGGC
Source organism: Campylobacteraceae bacterium (assembly GCA_026993075.1). Classification (GTDB taxonomy): domain Bacteria; phylum Campylobacterota; class Campylobacteria; order Campylobacterales; family JALSKU01; genus JALSKU01. The sequence continues at coordinate 43,026 of JALWUQ010000005.1, read as the reverse complement.
TCGCAGTCTCCTCTCGCCAGCTATAAGCATATAACCATTATCTTTTTTTACCACTATTACAGGTTGCAGCAATCCATGTTTTTTTATAGACTGTCCAAGTTCTTTCAATGCTGTTTTATTAAAATAAGTTCTAGGTTGGTAGATATTTGGAATTATTTCATCTATACTAATCTCTCTTACAAGATTTGCCTTCTTCTGTATATCTTGCCTATATGCCTCTTCCACATCTTCTAAAATAGCACCAATTCCCCTACCTAACGCTTTTTTAGTTTTAGCCATTACTTATCCAGCCAAAATAGATGTAGCAAGATTTTGATATGCCAAAGAGCCGGTTGATTTGATATCATATAGTATTATAGGCTTACCAAAACTTGGACTTTCTGCAAGCTTTATATTTCTAGGTACGACAACATAAGAAGATGTTTCCTTATCTAAAAATAATTTATTTTTAAAATGTTGTTTGAGATCAGCAAATACTTGTTTTGATAGATTATTTTGAGTACTGTACATTGTAGGCAAAAATCCTTTTATTCTCAATTTTGGGTTTATGGTTTTTTTGATAAGCTTTATAGTGTTTAAGAGTTGAGCCAAACCCTCAAGTGCAAAAAATTCACACTGTATTGGTATTATTACTGAATTTGCTGCACTTAATGCATTTATTGTGATACTTCCAAGAGCAGGTGGAGAATCTATAATTATATAATCATAAGAATTCTTAACTTCAGCAATTTTATCCTTAAGAACTAATTCTCTACCATTGGTATCTTCATCATAAAATTCTTTTTCTATACCCACAAGACCGATATTTGATGGTGCCAAATGAAGAGTAGGAATAGAAGTCTTTAGAATTATCTGGGATAATTTCTTACTACCGATTAATACATGATAAATATTAAATTCATAATCATTCCTATGAAATCCTAAACCAGTTGTTGCATTTGATTGAGGATCAGCATCAATCAATAAAACTTTTTTTTCTGCAACAGCCAATGATGCTGCTAAATTTATAGCGGTAGTAGTTTTTCCTACGCCACCTTTTTGGTTAGCAATTGCAATAATTTCTTTCATATCAGTCTTTTTAAATATTTCATCTTAAACTATACACCTTTTTGTTATTGATTATCAAGGAACCATCAAAATCCAACTCCGCATCTTTCAATGAGATTATTTTATCTTGATTATGAAAATTGAAATTTTTACTCTTTTGAAATTCTATCTTATATTTGCTAAAAACTTTCTTCCATGAAATAAACTTTTTAATTTTTTTTATAAATTTATTAATTATCTCTTCTTTACATACAATCACATCAAGAATACCAAAATTTTCCGGTGACTGCTTGATATTCAAGCCGATAGAGCAAACTATAAAGGTAGATATTTTAGTTGTAATAATTCCGCCTATTTTTTTATCTTCTACATAAAAGTCATTTGGCCACTTTACCCATGTTTTAGAGCCTTCTTCTGATAAAATGTCTTTAAAAAGGGATGCAAAATAGATCGAATTTGACTGCAAAGGCAAATCATTTGGTAATTGTTTCAATTCTACACATATTGACATAAACAGATTGCCATATTGTCCAATCCAACTATTTCCTCTGCTTCCTATACCATTAGTTTGCATATCTGCAACTATACATTTGGATCTACTTGTTAAACCTTTTTTAATTTCACTTATAAGCAACTGATGTGTAGAATCAATACTTTTATAGTATGCAATCTCCAACTTTTAACCTTTTTCCAAGTATATATGATTTTGCCGGCATCTCTTTTTTGGAATCTGGCTGAATCCTATACACATTGATAGCTCCTTTATCACAAGAAATTGTAATAAAATCATTTTCAACAGATATAATTTCTCCCTTTTTCCCACTGCTTTTTAAATTTGAAATTTTAATTTTTTTTAATTTTAACTGATTTGAAAGATAAATACCAGGCCATGGATGATAAGCTCTAAATCTTGAATAGATTAAATCAGCATCATCTAAATCAACCAATCCGTCTTCTTTTTTTATCTTTTTTGAATATGAGCTAAGCACATTAAACTGACTTATTGGTTTTAAAGTTTTATATTGCTCTAATACCTTTATGCATAAAGTCGCAGCACAGTTGGACAATCTCACAAATAATTCATCAACCATCATATTTTTATCTATTTTTATATATTCGAACCCTATCATATCACCTGTATCAAGCTTTTCATCCATTAGCATAGCTGTTACGCCACTGTAATTATCATGATTTAATATGGAAGATTGTATCGGACTAGCACCTCTGTATAATGGCAGCAAGGAAGCATGTAAATTTATACAAGGGATTAAATCTAGTATATTTTTAGGTAAAATTTGTCCATATGCCGCAACCACAATATAATCTGCTGCCAATTTTTTTATAATCTGCTCAATCTTCAAAGATTTTAAATCATTTGGCTGGTATATCTTGATATTTGAGTATTTTTGTAATAATATTTTCTTGACAAAAGGAGGTGTGACTATCTGTTTTCTCCCAACAGGCTTGTCTGGTTGAGTAAAAACTCCCACAACATCTACAAAGCTACTATCTAAAAGTTTTTCAAGTATAACTCCCGCATAATCAGGAGTACCCATAAAAATTATTTTTAATCTACCATCTTTGGACAAAACAGTGTTCCCCCCTGGTGTTCTTCATTCAGCAAAAAACTTTTTGCATCATTTAAGTTAAAACCATCACACATAAACATGGATTTGCCTCTTTTTAAAAGAAAATCTGCAGATTTAAGCTTTGTAGCTATGCCTCCTGTTGCAAAGAAATCAGTCGGTTCATTTGGGATTTTGGATTCATCCTCACTTATTTGATGGACTATTTTTTTTATTTTTGCTTCACTGTTTTTTCTTGGATCTTTATCATAATATCCGTCTATATCAGACAATATCACAAGTATATCAGCATTAAAGTAATATGCAACATGAGCTGAAAGTTGGTCATTATCTCCAAAAACCAATTCATCCGTTGCTGTTGTATCATTTTCATTGATGATAGGTATAACTTTATTTTTTAAACAAACTTCTATGGCATTTTTAGCAAATTTTGTTCTCTTTCTTGAATCAAGATCACTAGCAGTTAAAAGAAACTGGGCTGTAAGTTTTTCAAATTTTTCAAATTTTTTCTGATATTCCCGCATCAAATAAGGTTGACCTACTGAAGCTATCGCCTGTCTGTTTGAAATGAAATTTTTATCAAGTTTCAGCTTTGAATACCCGGCTGCTACCGCACCTGAGCTTACAAGTATAACTTCGTAACGATCATGCAGCAAAGATACAAATTCAACTAAATTCATCATTCTTGTCTTTTCGATTCTATTTTGTTCACTTAAAACATGACTGCCGACTTTTACAACAACTCTTTTCACCTAATAATCTCCTTTTCACTAAAGCAAGCTTCAGTAAAAATTCCTCTCACTAAAACTTTGCCTCTAGCAAGAGAAACTCTCATGATTTTTATTGTTATTTGTGTTTTTGAAATATGAGTGCTTCACCTGCACTCTCCTTTTGTAAAAGTTTTATCAGCATATAAAAACTTTTTACTTTTTTAAAACAACCCCTACGCCATCATATAATGCGTATTTAATCGCTTTTTTATTTATATTGGCTACTGATGACAGAGGTGCGATAAAAAATGGTTTTTTTTCATTGAACTCATATTTGTCTTGATTAAAAAATAAATATCTTTCATCAAAACCAAAATTATTTTTTTCACTAGGATGTAAATCAATTTTTTTAAAAAAATCATTTATTTTTTCATTTACACTTTCAACACTCTTTGTATCCACTTTTGTAAAAGCAACTGCATAAGCTTTATTTGTTAGATTGTCTGAAAAATTTTCTAATTCTTTTTTCAATAACTCATACTGTTCTTCTAATTTTCTGTAATTTGATATATCCAACATGAAAAGTAAAAACTCTGTTCTTTCAATATGTTTTAAAAAGCCCAATCCAAGCCCTTTTCCATCACTTGCACCTTCTATTATACCAGGAATATCCGCTATAACAAAAGAGTGAAAATTATCAACATTTACAACACCTAATTTTGGTGTTAAAGTAGTAAATTCATAATTTGCGATTTCAGGTGTTGCGTTGGATAATATTGATATAAGTGTTGACTTTCCTACATTTGGAAAACCTACCAAACCTACATCGGCTATAAGTTTAAGCTCAAGCCTTATATGCTTCTCTTCACCCGTTAATCCTGGCTGCGCGTATGTTGGACGCTGATTTGTAGAACTTCTAAAATGCCAGTTACCAAGCCCCCCTTTACCACCTTTTAAAAATTTAATTTTTTTACCTTCTTCAAGCATATCAAACAACACTTCGTTACTTTGTGCATCTATGATTTGCGTTCCAGGAGGTACAGATATTGTTAAAGATTCTCCTTTGCTGCCATATCTTTTTCTTCCATCTCCTTGTTTTCCATTTCCGGCTTTTAGTATATGTTTTCCTCTAAAATGAGAAAGGGTATGACTGTTATTGTCTATTTTTATATAAATATCGCCGCCATCGCCGCCATCGCCGCCATCGGGACCACCTTTTATAACGAATTTCTCTCTTCTGAATGATACTGCACCTGCACCTCCTTTTCCGGATTTGAGTGTTAATTCTACATTATCTGTAAACATTTTGATTGCCTTGTATTAATTGGTTATAGGAGATGGGTCGGTAAAAAGAGAAAGAATTAAACTTTCTCTTTTCAAGTTATGCTGCGGTATAAACTGAAACTTTTTTTCTATGCTTATCTTTTCTTTCAAATTTTACATATCCATCAATTAAAGCAAACAATGTATGATCTTTACCCATTCCAACATTGTTACCTGGATGAGTAGCGGTTCCTCTTTGTCTTATTATAATATTACCGGCTCTGACAAATTCACTGCCAAATTTTTTAACACCTAAACGCCTTCCTGCACTATCTCTATTATTCTGGGTACTACCCTGACCTTTTTTATGAGCCATTTCTTCTCCTTATGCTGAAATATTTGTAACTTTTACGCGAGTATATTCTCTTCTAAAACCTTTTTTTAGCTTGCTGTCTTTTCTTCTTCTTTTTTTGAAAATCACAACCTTTTTGGCTTTTGCGTTAGTTACAACTTCGAGTGTTACTTTTGCTCCATCAACAAATGGAGTACCCACTTTAAACTCACCGTCATTGACAGCAAGTATTTCTTCTACCTCTACGGTATCTTTTGGCTGAGCGTCAAGCTTGTCGAGATTTAAAAAATCTCCCTCTTGAACTTTGTATTGCTTCCCACCATTTTTGATAATAGCGTACATCAGCTATTCCTTTTTAAGTGATTTAGCCTGCAAAAACAGACCATGAACGCGAAGTATATCCTAAAAATATTTAAATTTCGGTTAAGTAGAGCATTATATGATACTTATAGATAACAACTTTCATACTTTATTTGAAAAAGTGTAAATTATTTTATCAGGTTTCTCAGAGAAAAGGCTAATTTGTTTTTTATCTACTATCTCCATTGGAGTATATTCGATTATCTCTTTGTTGCTGTGATAATACTGTAAAATCGAACCACTATATTTTTTATACATTTCATCTTCTTTTTCAAAAAATGTTATATTGGTATCTAATATTTTTCCATCAAATATAGCATCTATTGCCAAAAATATTTCACTATCTTCTTTTATCATTGTTCCGTCTGCAACATCACAAAATCCATACTTGCTATTGATATCGCATATAAATATACCATCTTTTTTTAAAGCATTTTTTATATATTTTAAGAACCTCTTGAGAGATTTCGCATCCATATAGTTTAACACATCAGCAACAGCAACAATGGCATCATACTTTTCTTTAACTTGAGATATATTTTTTTGTTCTGCCAAAACACCTCTTTTTCTTGCTATTTCTACCATCTTGGCACTCAAATCAATTCCACGGGCATCATAGCTTTGTTGCAAATGTTCCAACATTCTACCATTTCCACATCCTACATCTAAAATATTATTTATCTCAAATTCACTTAAAATTTTCATATAAAAGCCATATAACCTCTCATAATGTTCGTAGAAACCTATATAAGGCTCTATCTTTGCATAAAGGTCTAAACTCATTTATAGTCACTCCTTAGAAATCCTTTAACAGCTCTCCAATATCCGGTATTATCACTGTATCTGCTCCAAAGAGATCTTGAGCCGTGATGACCTTTTGTTTTTGTTGGAAGATAAAAAGATTTGTTAGAATTTATGGCATTATATATAGGCTGCCAATATTTTTTTTCATTTTTTGCTGAAGTTATAAATATAGGAACTCTTAGTTTTTTTGCAGATTGTTTAATCCAATCCGGTGCTTTATTGTATTTTGTAAAATATTCTCCGGGAGAAAAAGATATAACTTTATCAGCAAGTTTGTTATCATCACCAACAATCTTTATAACAAGAGCAGCTGAATAAGAACTTCCCCATGCGATAAGCTGCCCTTTGGCAAAATGATCTCTTGCATACAAAAGAGATGCTTTTATATCTTGCATCGCATCTATATATGTTGTACTTTTACCTTTTTTTACAGCATCCTTTTTTGTAAGATTTTCAACACCTCTTATCTCTCCTCCGGATCTAAGATCTACTGCCATACAATTATACCCAAGAGCATTCAGTTTCAATGCGATACCACTGTACTCACCTCTGCTCCAACCTGCTTGATGAAATAAAACAATAAATGGAGTTTTTTTATTTATATTACTTATGTATAAATCAGCAGTGATAATAACATTGTCAAGAGATTTAAATTTTATAGTCGTTTTAACACCTGCATACAAGAAGACTGCAAATATAGATAAAAATAAAATTATTTTTTTCACTTATATATCCTAAGTTATTCACTGACCTTACGCACTATAATGAGCAAAGCTCTCTATAGTGGCAGAAACTCAAAGTCCCTACAACCCCTTGAAGCTTACGAAAAGTAGGACTTTTCGAGAAAAAAGTGCGTAAGGTCAGTTATTCAATCTATTTTAGCTATTGCCTCAATCTCTATAAGTGCATCTTTTGGAAGATTTTGCACCTCTATTGTACTCCTTGCAGGTTTATGATTTCCAAATGCTTTTGCATATACCTCGTTGACTTCATTAAAATCTGTCATATCTGCCAGAAATATTGTAGTTTTAACAACTTGTTGCATAGAACTCCCCGCTTCTTTTAAAACTTCTTCAAGATTTTGCAAAACAAGCTGAGCTTGATCTTTGACCGTACCATCAAAAAATAATCCTTTTGTATCAAGAGCTATTTGTCCTGAAGTGTAAACCATATCACCTACTTTTATAGCTTGAGAGTATGGTCCGATAGCTGCTGGTGCCTTATCTGTTTGAATGTATTGCATATTTTATCCTTTTAAGTTATTTATCAAAGTTTTAAAAACTTCTTCCAACTTTTTTACTTCTTTTAAAGTTGTTCTTTCATTTACAGAATGTATTGTATCATTTTTTACGCCAAATTCAACAGTTTCTACTTCGAATTCACCAAAAAATCTGGCATCACTGGTTCCCCCTGAAGTGCTCAAACTTGGATTTACTTTGGTACACTCTTTAATTGTTTTAGACATTAACTTTACTATTTTAGAGTTTCTATTTGTCAAAAATGGTTTTGAACTTTGTTTTAATCTAATTTCTGTCTCAAATCCTTTAAAATTTTTATATACAAAAGATTCAATATCACTCTTTGATGTTTTAGTAGAATTTCTTACATTAAACATCATATCCAACTTATCAGGAGTTACATTTGTAACTTGCATTCCAGATCTTATATCAGTGATTACAAACTTACTAGGAGCAAAATTTTCATCTCCACTATCCAAATCAATACCTGCTATTTTAAATAAAATCGGTGCTATTAGGTTGATAGGATTTATTGATTTATCAGGATAGGCAGCATGTCCTTGTCTCCCTTTTAAAGTAAGATATCCGTTTATCGAACCTCTTCTTCCTATTTTCACGGTATCACCAAATATTTTTTCGCATGTTGGTTCGGCAACTACAGCAAAATCGGGTAAAAAATTCTCTTTTTTCAAGTAATTTAAAACCTCAACCGTTCCAAACTTTGCTTCACCCTCTTCATCACTTGTAAGAAGTAAAGAGAGAGTTCCATCAAACTTTTTGCACTCTTTGCAAGCTTGCAAGAAAGCACAAACTCCACTTTTCATATCCTGTGCACCTCTGGCATAAATATATCCATTTTTCTCAACCGGTACAAAAGGATCACTGTCCCATCCCTCACCAGATGGTACCACATCAATATGTCCTGCAAAACAAAGATGTTTGCCTTCGCCAAATTTCTTATATAAAAAAAGGTTTTTAATTCCCTTTTTATCAAGCCTTACAGATTTAAAGTCTTTCATATAATCTTTTATAAATTCAAAAGCTCCACCATCATCTGGGGTTATTGATTTGAATGAAAGCAACTTAAAAAACAACTCTTTTGTATCCATATTATTTCCTTTTTGGTATTCCCTTAACATGCTCAAATACCGTTTTATATAAAATAGTATTGCTGTCAAATTTTGAATTACTTAAATTGTTTCCCTTAAAAATACTTGAGCCAAGAGCCGCACCTTTAAAATTACATTTTACAATCTTAGCATTGGTGAAATTGCTTTTCCAAATTCTTGCATTTGTAAAATTAACTTTTACAAGTTTTGCGCCTATAAATTTTACTCCCTTTAAATTTGTTCCTTTGCAACTTGCATAGCTTAAATCAGCACCACTAAAATCTGCCCTGTGAGCATTGGCTCCATTTAGATTTGCATGGCTTAAGTTTGCATCTTTTAAATCTGCCCAGGTAATATCCCATCCTTTCAAATTAGCATAGCTAAGATCACATTTTGGGCAATCTCTGTTTTTTTTAAATTTATTTAAATCATTGCTGTTATATGAAAAAAGTAAACTCACAAACATAATCAATATTAATATAATTTTTTTCACCTAATAATCTCCTTTTTACTAAAGCAAGCTTCAGCAAAATTCCTCTTTAGCATTGCTTTGCCCCAATGGGCAAGAGAAACATTCATAGTTTTTATTTGTATTTGTATTTTTGAAAAATATGAATATTTCATTTATTATAGCCTTGCCAAAGTTGCCCCATAACCTCCAAGATTTATTGGAGCGTCTTCAAAACTTTTTATTTTTGGATGAATTTTTAAAAATTCTTTAACTGCATAGGCTAATTTGCCAGTACCTATGCCATGGCTTATCAAAACTTCATCATATCCTGTTATCAAAGCATCTGAAAGAAACTTATCAAGTTTTTCCAGTGCCTCTTCTGCTCTCATTCCATGTAAGTCAATCTTAATGGATGATGAGTTTGGCTTTTGATGTTTAATACTTGTCTTTATTTTTTCTTTATTTAAAATAATTGTAGTATGTTTTAACTTAGATAATGGTACTCTAAGAATCATACCACTACACTCCAAGGTTGCTTCACTCTTTTTTAAAGAGACAATCTTTCCTTTTTGATTTCCAAATTTTACAAAATCTCCTAATTTAAAAGAGTCATTACAAGGTATTTTTTCAACCTTGATATCTTTTTTGATTTTAGTTATTTTATTTAGTGTCCGATGAATTTCTTTAGTATTATTTTCTCTGGCAACTTTTTTAATTTCACTCATCAAGACTCTATATTTTGATTCATAAGAATTTATTATATTTTCTAATTTTTCTTGACTCTTATCTTTTATATCTTTTATCTTCTGTTTCTCTTTTTTAATTTCATCCAAATCTTCTTTTAATTGATAAGTTTTTTTCTTTAAATCAAGTTCTAAATCAATATTTTTCTGAATCAAATCACTTAAACTTTCTTGATCCTTTCCATATAACTTTTTAGCATTTTGAACTATATTTACAGGTATAGAGTATCTTAAAGCTGTTTCAAAAGCATAGCTTTTCCCAATAGTGCCTTTTAAAAATTCAAATGTAGGTATCCTATATTTTTCATCGTATAAAGCTGCATATAACTCAACTTCATCAAAAGATGCCATCATGGATGCGAGTCTTTTATGATGAGTAGTTATAATAATTCTCATATCCTTTTTAATTAATTCTTGAAGCATTACATTAAACAGTGCCGCAGCTTCATCAGAATCTGTTCCAAGCTCCACCTCATCAACCCCTATTAATGCTCCATTTAATCTAAAAAGTTTACTAAATTCAGTCATCCTACCGGCAAATGTGGAGATATCGTTTTTTACATTTTGAGGATCATCAAGAATAGCTTTTATGTATTTGAAACTACCTATCTTGGAATGATATGTATTTATACTCATAGGAAGTAAGTATTTTGATAAAAAAGCTACACTTAATATTGATTTCAAAAGCATAGTTTTTCCACCTGCATTTACGCCCGTAATAAAAAGTAATTTTTTCTTAAATTCTATTGATACCGCCTTAGGCTCTTTTAAAGCAGGATGTTTAAAATCTTTTATCAATATCTCCTTTTTACTATTTGGCAATAAAAAATTATAATCTTTTTGTTTTGCAAAAAAAACTCTTGCTTGATAATGATCAAATCTGTCAAACTCTTTATTGAGAAAAGTTAAAAATTTAATATAACTACTTAAAATCAAGGATATTTTTTTTTCATATTTATATTTGATTTCTTCTTTTTTACTTAAATATCCTGCCTCTTTTTCTTTTAGTTTTTTAATTGACTCTGGAACAATATAAAAAAATCCAGCTGAACTTCTACCTGTAACGGTACCTCTTAAAACATGATTAAATCCTCCTCTTAAAAGCAAAGCTTCTTCAGAATTTACATAATGTATTTGAGTATCGACAAGATATGGAGCAAGTTTTTGTGAACTTAAAATTCTTCTTAAAGACTCTTTTAAATTTTTTTTATTTTTAATAATTGCATTTTCTATCATTAAAAATTCATCATCTATATCACTTCTTAACTCTCCTTTTTCATCAAAGTATTTTATCAAATCTAAAATATCCTGAGGAATCTTAATATTTTCCAACCAAGTTACCAAATCACCCTGTAATAAAATTTTTTTAATATATGTAAAATAATTAATAATTTTTATAAATTCATATATTTCATAAAGTTTTAATACACCCATTTTTTTAAGATGGATAATATTTTGGTCAAGATTGGATACTTCAGGCGGAGGCTTAAACTCATATTTTGAAAGTTCTTGTATGTATTTATAATGTAATTTAATATCTCCTTGTATAAATACAGGCTTATTTCTTGATAAAAAGGTAGTAAATGTCGTTATAAAATTGCCCAAATCAAGTTTATTTATAATCTCTTGCATCAGCGTAACCTATTTCTTAATACGACAATTATTGATACTGATGATAAGTCCTTTATCTTTAATATTTCCCAAAAATGGAGAAAATGTCATTGTACCACTAAGATATGAGAATGTTTTATTATTTACGATTATTTTTCCACGACACAACAACTCTTTACCTTGCTGAAAATATTCCAGTCTTTTTATTCTCACAGCTTCATTGTTTTCCATATTCATTTCATATAAATATCCAAAAGCAAATATCACAACCAATAAGATTGAAAAAATAGTCTTTAAATATGTAGGTATTGTTTTGTTTGAAAATATAATCAAAAAGAGTAAAATTACTACAAGAAGTAATACAATTCTCATTATTTTCCTCTTAATTGATAAGTTAAATCTCCGGCTCCAAAACCAATAATCAACTCTTGTTTTAAAGTATTGATACAATGGTTGTCTTTTATCAATTTAAGCTTATCGTCTTCTCTTTTTACTCTATCTGCAAATACAGGTTTATAACTTTTAAATATTTCTCCAAAATCTATATCTACTTTTGTTTCTCCTGCACTCCAAACAGGCAATATAGTCAACTCATTTGCCTCCTGAAAACAGGTTTTGAATTTTTCTATATTGTCTATAACTCTTGAATATTTATGCGGTTGCCATATCGCTTTGACACTCTTGTAACCCATTAGGCTTGCATATTTTTTTGCTGATTTTAGTGTAGCTTCTATTTCAGTTGGATGATGAGCATAATCATCCACGATTGCACCTCTGTCTCCACTTACTAAAATATCAAATCTCTTTTTTATGCCTTGATAGTTTTTTATTTTAAATCGAATTTCATCTTTACTCATGCCCTCATAAAGTGCAGCAAGTATAACCAAAGATGCATCAAGCGCCACATGATCTCCAAGACCTATCACTTTAAATTTACCAAAATCCTTTAGATTAAATATAGTATAAGGCTTATTGTTTTCCAAAATATAACCTATATTTTTGATATCTTTTGACGGATAAAGCTTAATTGCATCAATGTCAAGTGAACCTAAAAATTCATCTTCAGCATTTATAACTCTAACTTTTGCTATTTTTAAAAATCTTTCATAAGCACTGTAAAATCTTTTAATATCATGATTGTAAAAGTCCATGTGCTCAGGCTCACAATTTGTAACAATAGCCATATAAGGATTTGAATTTAAAAAACTCTCATCACTCTCATCCGCTTCAAAAACTAAATTTTGACTATCACAATAGTGCATATTTGAGCTAAATTGATTACTTTCTGCACCTATTATCATACTTCCATCAACCAATGATGCCAAAATTGCACTTGTTGTACTTTTTCCATGAGCTCCGGCAACTGCATATACTTTTTTATTTTTCAATATAATCTTCAAAGCCTCTTTTCTTGAAAGTACCGTAAGTCCTAATTGTTTTGCTCTTTTATATTCTATGTTATCTTTTTTTATTGCTGCAGAATAAATTATATAATCTTGATTTGTTATGTTTATAGAATTATGGGGAACATCAACTCTGATACCCTCATTTCTTAATTCATTTGTAATATGAGTATCTTTTATATCAGAGCCGCTTACTATATATCCTTTATGATTTAAAAATCTTGCCAGTGCCGAGAGACCTATCCCTCCAATTCCTATAAAATGAATTTTATTCAACTCTTTCCTTTAAAATTTCAGCCACTCTTGTTAGGGCTTCTTTGGTTTTTTCTTCATCTTCTACCAAAGCAATTCTTACATTTGTTTTGCCTTGATTGTCTCTTGAGAGAAAACTACCCGGGATTACTTTTACATTTTTTTCTTTATACAATCTTTTTGTAAACTCAATATCATTATCAACTTCAAGCCATATATAAAATGTAGCCTCTGGTATATCAATATTTAAAATCTTTTTTGCAATTTCAAAATTCTTTCTATATTTTTGTCTGTTTTCCTCAACATGTTTTTCATCACTCCATGCGACTGCTGCAGCATGTTGTAAAGGAAGCGGTACCGCACATCCGGTATATGTTCTGTATTTTGTATAACCACTTAATATCTCTTTATCTCCAGCTATAAAACCACTTCTAAGTCCCGGCGAGGAACTTCTTTTAGATATTGAATTAAGAATTAGAATGTTTTTAAATTTATCATTGCCAAAAGATAAAGAAGCCTCTAAAAGAGATGGCTGCTTTTTTATATAAATCTCACTGTAGCACTCATCATTTAAAAGAGTAAAATCATATTTTAGTGCCAATTCTATCCATGGCTTATAATCATCAATACTCATAGTAGAGGCTGTTGGATTGTTTGGAAAATTAAGTATCACCAAATCTGTTTTTTTCAAATCATTCTCATTTATTATAGGTTTATAGCTATTTTCTTTAGTAAGATTTATATAAATACTTTTAGCTTTTGCTGCCATAGCAGCACCTTCGTATATTTGATAAAAAGGATTTGTATATGCTATAACAGGATTTTCTTTATCATGTAGAAAAAACTGCGGAAAATTAAAAAGCACTTCTCGCGTTCCAAAAGTAGGAATAATCTCACTTTTTTGAAGCACTACACCAAATCTCTTTTTTACAAATTTTATCATAGAATCTTTTAAAAATTCTTCTCCGGAAGTTTTTGCATATTTGTTTAAATATACAGCACTCTCTTTAAGCTTTTTTTGGATAAAAAGTGGCGTTTGAAACTGTGGTTCGCCTATAGTAAGACTAAGTGGTTCGTAATTATCATTTGCTTTAATATTTTTTAAAAGCTTATTTAACTTCTCAAAAGGATATTCATTAAATTGAATCATAATTTTTCTCTTTTTGTAATTTGAGCACCAAATCCCCAATCTCTTTTTACATCTTTTGATATACTTTTATCAATTTGAGCTATAAGCATCTCTTCTTTAGATCCTAAAATATTATGGATTTCTCCATTTGGATATACCAGATAACTCTCTCCGTAAAATTTCCAGGATATCTCCTTATCTGTATATTCTCCGATACGATTGGCTCTTAAAATAAAAGCTCCATTTAAAAATGCTCTTGCTTTTATAAGCTCACTCCACCTTTGTTCTGAGCCAAAGGTACTTACAGTAGGCAATAAAACCAGATCAACTTTTTTTTTCAAAATTTCTAACCAAATATTATCAAAATGAAGCTCAAATCCATTCATAGCTGCTATTTTCATACCATTTATTGTAAATATCATTGGAGAATATTCATTGGAAATTTCATTATCAAAAAACTTCTCTTCATTCCAGTGTTTATAATTTATAAGGTATTGTTGATTTTGAAAGTGTGTAGTTTTTGGAGTAAATCTTGCAATCGTTTTATACATTTTATCTTTTTTAAAAATTATAATCGGTGCCACAATAATCAAGTTGTACTCTTTTGCCAACTCTTTTAATATATTTATCTTATGGGTTGACTGTTTTTTAATCATAAGTTTTGGCATAGACTCCAACTCTTTAAAAAAACTATTTAAATTATATTCACCTAATAATACCAATGAAACATCTCTTTTTTTGCAAATATTAAGATAATAATCCAGCTTAGCCTTACTCATAGGAAGAGTTGAGAGTTGGAGTGCGACTACATTCACTCTTTAGCCTTGGTATCACCGGAAAGTTCTTCAAACTCTAATTTTGCAAGTTCAAGCATTTTATTTGCCTCTTTTAGTTCCTTGATACCCTCTTTATATAACTTCATACTGTTATCCAAAGAAATTTCAGGATCCATCAATTTATCTAAAATTTCTTTTGATTTTTCTATCTTTTTTTCAAAGTCGTTTATCTTCATATAAATCCTTAAAAATATTCTCTTATTATACCCAAAATTGGCTTATTTTTATACAGATATTTAGATTTAATGCGAAGCTGTGATTTTTATATAAATTTGATTTATGCTATAATACACAAGGTCAGTTACTTAAAAAGGAGATTGATATGGAAGTTACAAATTATATATTCAGATCACCCTATCCAAACCAGATTCAAATGGGTATGCCAGAATACACAACAAAACAAAACAGCAACAATCAGGAAAATATCTCTATCTCAAAAGAACAAAATACCCAAAATATAAATTCTAATGAGTTGAAAGCGCAAACAAATAATACGAAACTTACAGATAATACAAGTTTTTTAGATATTTATGCATGAAAAGCTACAATAGCTTTTTCATTAATTCTATGTGATAATTTTCTTGAAAATTTATAAATTCAAAAAATTTACTAAGTTCAATATCATCAACCATTGAAGCCAGTTTTACGCACTCTTCTTTCGCAGCTTCCTCTTCCTTGATGCCATCATTTATAAATTTATTTATATTGGTAACTTTATAAATACTTTCTGTGATAACTCGTGGGATAGATAGAATTCCCATTTTTGCAAGCATATTTCCAAATGATTTTAAATGAAAAAGTGACTCATCAACCAAATCTTGATATATTGCATATTCTTTGATACTTTTGGTATAATTTTGCATATATGAGTAAACCATGATAAGTTCATACTCTTTATAAGTCTCTTCAAATAAAAATAGTGTCAACGCATCTGTTGATGCTTTTGATAACACTTTGTTTTCGTAAATTCTTTTTTTATTAAATGCCTCTATTGGTTGATCATTGCTATTATCTTTTAAAAGATTTTGTAAATAAAATACTATATAATTTTCATCATTTTTAATCCTGTCAAAAAGTTCTTCATTTTGATATAAAGATGAAGTTTTTCTTATTTCATCAATTAAAAAGTTGAAAAAATCAAAATTACTCTTTTTTTGGATATCTATATTACTTTTGTCATAATTATATTCAATATTTAAAATTTTATTTCGAGATGAAATCCATTTTAAATGTCTAAACAATATTTGTGAAAAATCATACAATTTACCTTTGATACTCGTATTTTTAACTGCAAAAGATGAAAATAAAACTTTTAGCCAAAGTTCATGCTTGTTTTTGTAAATTTTATCCATGTTGTTTCTCCTCTTTTATTTCACAACTCTCTTGTATTTTTGTTTTATGCAACTCTTCATCGATACCCAAAGCTCTGTTTTCATAGTTTTTCATACATGCTTCAAAAGCAGTTATCACAAGTGATGTGCAAGCTCTTTGTTTTAATGGTGCTTCTTTTATCTTATCTCTTACGAATAAGGCTGATTTGGCACCATTTGCCAACTTATCACCTATTACCATTTCAGTAAACATAGAACCAGCTACAATAGTATCCTGGCAAGCTTGCGCAGAAAATTTGATATCACTTATAGTGTCATCTTCGATATTCATATAAACTATCACAAATTCACCACTTTTATCATCATATCCTATTCCACAACATCCACAATTATCTATCTGCCCATAATTTCGAGGATTCATTAAATGCTCTAAAATAATATCATTCACTTCCGGTATTATTTCTTCATTTTCTTCCATTACATTACCTTTTAAATATTTTACTAACTTTTCCAAGTATTGTATTTTTTTCTTCTTCTTCAGCATAAAACTCTTCGGGAAGTTTATTTTCAGGCATACCATCAACATTTATAACATTAAGTTCAGGATGAATATATCCTCTAAGGCTTTTTTGAACAACCATTTTAGTAGTCATTAAACTCATAGAACACCCCTGGCAACTTCCTGTTAATTTAATATAAACAGTACCGTCTTTAACTCCTAAAAGTTTTATTTTGCCTCCATGTGATTTTACATATTCATTTACTTCAGGGAGATAATAAACCACAGCTTTATATATCTCTTCATCATTAAAAATCATAACAAAACCTTTTTATATTTATTTTAATGATTTATACTATCTTCTTCCTTAAATAAGACTAAATATATCCTATATAAACTTTAACTTTTTATTTTTTTTGGTTCACTAAAATAAAATCCTTGAGAGAAGCCTATCCCAAGCTCTTCAACCTTTTTTTGAACTTCATTGGAATGCACAAACTCTGCAACACAGGTAATCCCTGCATTTTTAGCAAAATATGCGATTGATTTTGCTATTTCATAACTCTTTTTATCTTTATCAATATTTTTTATATATTTTGCATCAATTTTCAATACATCTATATCAAGATCTAAAACTCTTTCAAAATTTGAATATTCTATTCCAAAATCATCCAAAGCAAGACAATATCCATTTGCTTTTAATTCTTTGAGTTGCACAATATGAGAATTTTTTCCAAATTGACTAATGCCTTCAAGTATTTCCAATGCAACCCTTTTAGGAGTTATATTATACTCTTTTGATTTTTCCCCAAGATACTGTATTAAATAATTTCTATTTAAATCATCTTCAGTTATATTTATAGAAAATTCATAATCTTTATTTTGCATAATTTTAAAACTTTTATCTATCATTATCTTGGTAATTTCTGGCAACAATCCCGAAAGAGCAGCAACATCTAAAAACTCTATCGGAGATAAGATGTGATCATTTGTTTCTATTCTGACCAAAGCTTCATATTTATTAATATTTCCTGTTTGATTATCTCTAATTCCTTGAAAAAATGGTATAATTTGATCTGATTTTATAGCTTTATGCAATAGTTGGTTTATTGCTATAAATCTGTTTTTCTCTTTTTGTTTGACTCTGTCTTGCTTTTCATTATATATATAATATCTATTTTTACCTATATCTTTTGAATATTTTAATGACCAAGATGCCTTTTCAAGTAAATTTTTACTCATTACGCAAGCACCATAGTTAAAAGATACATTCAAAATAACACCATTAATATCCAAGGAGTGATTATAAAAATATTCTTGTAATTTTTTTATATAATCAATTATATTTTTCTCTTTTTTATACAAAAGTATAAATTCATCAGAACTGATTCTAAATGTCTTAAAAGCATCAAATTTAGTTGAAAGTATATATGCTATTTCTTTTAAAAGCTTATCTCCAAATCCAAAACCGTATGCTGAATTTATATAACTTATATTATTTAAATCCATTTGTATCAAAGAAAAATCTTTTTCTCTATTATTGAGAGTTTCATCTAAAGAGTGTTTATTTTGTATTCCTGTTAAAATATCAAAATTTGACATATTATTTATCTTTTGATCTACTGTTTTATTCTCAAGGATTATACTGATGATCTCGGATATCGTTTCAAGAATAATTTTATGATAATAAGAGGGGCTTCGATGCTCAAATGATGAAAGAGCAAATGTTCCCACAGCTGTACCGTTTTTATCTCTTACAGGTATAGACCAGCAGGCACAAATATTAAAATCATAGGCAACCTGCCTTATATCGCTCCATCTTTCGTCATGAAAAGTATCTTTTACAAAATGAGGTTTATTACTGTATATGGCATTGCCGCAGGAGCCTGTAGTTTTGCCGGGTCTTAATCCATTCAAAACTCTTATACCCTCTTTGGAAAGAGAAGGAGCACTTAAAACATTTAATAATCCCGTTTTACTGTCTCTTATCATAATGGATGCCACAGCATTTGACAAAAGAGATTCAGCCATTTTGCAAAGCTTATCTAAAATAATATGATAATCTTCTCTTCTCGCTATCATTTTAAAAATCGTTTTTTGTATATTTAAAATATCATTATACTGTTTGAAAGTTACAGGTACTTCCTCTAAAGGGAGTCCCTCAAATAACAAACAATTCATATCTGATACTACTGTCATAACTTTTCCTAAAATATTCTTTTATATGATGAATATCTGTATTATACCATAAGATTTATGCCCAAACCATGTCAATAATTTTATTTGTCATTTTCATAGCCCAAATAGGTGGTATATGTCCTTTTGAAAATATATTTGCAGTAAACTCCAACTTGTAAATACCCAAAAATTGATCGAGCAAGTGATGTTATATATCCCACAGCATCAATATCAATATAAAGATTAAATAACAAAAATTTCAACTTATTTTGTATTTTATCGTAGTATTTCTTTGATATATGGCTCAAACTTTTCAGACTCAACCAAAAAAGCATCAAAGCAAATGCAAAAGTCATAAGAAGCAAAGATGATATGTTTCTCACACTTTGAGATATCAGATCATAAGAAATTATAAATAATTACTTTTTGGAGTATCCAAAATTTTATAAAACATTTTTATGTTGCACAACAGCTAAGTGACTTAACACTTTTATCAAATGTTATAGTTGCCAGTTTGATGCCCTCAGAGAGCGTCAAATACGGATGAAGCATATCTCTTATCTTGGAAACTTTGATACCAAACTTAATAGCCATAGAAACTTCCATTAACAGTTCAGAACCCTCGGGAGAGACTATGCGAGCACCTACAAGTATATCATTTTCTTTGTCTCTTATAAGTTTTATAAAACCTCGTGTATCTTTTGCCGCTATGGATCTTGGAACATAGCTCAAAGGTAAAACGGCTACATCATAATCGATACCTTTTTGTTTCGCCTCTTTTTCATCCATTCCAACACCTGCAACTTGAGGATCAGTAAAAACCACCCATGGTACAACCTCAAAATCAGCCGGCTGCTTATTTTGAGAAAACATATTGATAACGGCAAGCTTTGCCTCATATGCAGCCGTATAGACAAACATATTTTTTCCGATGACATCTCCGGCTGCGTAAATATTTGGAATATTTGTTTGCATAAACTCATTTACTGACACAGATCCGTTTTGTTCTATTTTTACACCGGCACTATCAAGCCTGAGACCAAGAGTATTTGGCACTCTTCCGGTTGCAACGACTAACTTTTTTGCACTATATTTTCTTATTTTATCTTTTATCTGTGTTGTAACCTCTACCTGATCATCTTTTTGATAGATATTTTGTATATTATTATCTGTAACAACCTCTATCCCTTCGTTTTCAAAATGTTTTATCAATTCATCACTGATGTCTTTTTCTTCTTTTGAAAGTATTTGACTAGAGCGTTGCAACAAAGTTATTTTACTGCCAAATCTTGAAAACATTTGAGCAATTTCCAGTGCAATATATCCGCCACCCAAAACTATCATTGTTTTAGGCAAACTATCCAATTCAAATGCTTCAATATTCGTTAGATAATCAACACTATCTAAACCTTTTATATCCGGTATCATTGCACTTGCACCTGTAGCGATGAGTATATGGGTAGCATTTATCACCCTGTTACCGACTTTTATCTCTTTTTTTGAGAGCAGTTGGGCTCTATCTTCAATGAGTTCAAACTCTTCCATCTGATTTAAAATATCAATATATTTTTCTTTTTGTAAGTTTAAGACAAGTTTTTCTTTATCTTTTATAATTTTTTCAAAATCCAATACCTCTGCGCTGGATACAATACCTTCAAAAGGGTTGTTGTTGGCTTTGTGCAAAGTTTCGGCAGCCCTTATGAGATATTTGGACGGTACACACCCTACATTGACACAAGTCCCTCCTATAGGAAGCCCGCCATTGATCATAGTAGTTTTTATACCAAACTCTTTTGCCTGTATAGCGGCGGCAAATGCTGCAGAACCGCCTCCGATAATGACAAGATGATTTTTTATATTTTGTATGCTCTTATCAACAATCTCTTCAACACTTTCAGTTTTGTAATGCCCTACACTGTTTATGATGTCAGCTATATTACTCTCGCTTATAATATTTTCATCAAAACTTATAAAAGCAGACATGTTTTCATAGTCAACTTTTACATACTCTATTCCTTTTACCGACAAAGCTCTCTCTATAGTATTCGCACATCCTACACATGTCATTCCCGAAATTTTTATCTTTATATTTTTCATAATTTTTCCTTTACACATCTTTTTATATCATCCATAGCAGATGGACTTATCATATAAAAAACAGTCATTCCTTCTCTTTTTGGGATAAGAATACCACCATCTTTCAACTTTCTTAGATGCTGTGATACAGGAGATTGTTTCATGCGCAACACATCGGCCAAATCACATACGCACATTCTTCCAAATTCCAAAATTAGTCTCACTATTTTTAGACGCATTTCATTGCCAAGAAGTAAAAAAAACTTTGCCTGTTTTTTTAAGTTTATATCTTCAGTGCCAAGAAAGTTTATGGCATCTTTAATAAGTTTTTCATCAACTTCAATTCTAGTACAACATAGATTTTCCATACTCTTCCTTTTATAAAAACTTACGCTTCACATTATAGCACATTCAACAATACGAACAATGCGATAAATAGCGTAAAAACTACTTAGAAAGAACAGTAATCTTTGTCGGAGTGAACCCCGTATCAACTATAGCTTTTTTTATTTTTTTGATAGTGGGTCCATTGTCTGTAATTTCCAGTATTGCATTTTTATCTTTTAAGCTTACATTTGCATTTTTCACACCTTTCATACTCTTAAATGTTTTATTTAAACTATAAACACATGAAGAACAGGTCATACCATATATATCAACTTTTATTGTTTTTGCAAATACTGATGACAATACAAATGCTCCAACAATCAAACCAACAATTAACAATTTTTTCATAACTTCTCCTTATATATTAAAATATTCTCTAATTGGAACCAATAAATAACTAAAGAAAAAACTGCTAAACCATATTAGCACACTCAAGAACAATACTATTTTGTTCCACTTTTTAGAAGTTTCACAATATCCTGCCAATTCCGGATCATTAGGACAGCTTTGGTTTGGCCTCCATATCATCCATGCCAAAAAAAGCAACATTACAGCAGATATACTAAAAGTCCAAACTTTATGCTCTGCTAAAAAAACTAAACCCGGTATATTAAAATTTAAACTTGCCATAGTAGCACCTAACCCTAAACTAACTAGCAATATAGGTAAAGCACAGCACAATAATGTACTTCCTGTCACCAAAAGAGTCAACCATTTGAAACTATTTGTCGCTTTATAATTCATACGGGATTCCTTAATTTTTTAGTATATTAGCATATTCTAATATAATTAGAAATTAATTTTCTTTTATGTTTTTTATTTTATGTTCTATTTAAATAATAAATCAGTTAATTATCTTTAAAACATCAGAATTGTATATACTGGTTCAATTATCCTAAACCAAATACATTTGAGAGAGTATTTATATAATTGAAATATCCGGTAATTGCAACGGCCTCAAGAATTTCTTTATCACTGTATCCTAATGATTTTAACCTGTCAATATCTTGTTTTTGCATTTTATAGTTATCTTTTTTTGAAGCTTTTATACAAAATCCAAGCAGATGCTTTTCTCTATTTTTAACATGCATAGCATCAATTCCACTAAGAATTTCTTCTATCCTTTCTTTTGTAAGTCCAAGCATTTTTGCTATATTTTGATGAACATCTACACACATTTTACATCTATTTTCTTTAGATACCAAAAGAGCTATAGCCTCTTTAATCTCATAAGATAAATATGTAGGTTTTAAAAGATAATTTTGTACCATTTCATCTGTAGCGAAATATACTTTTTCATCTATTGCAAGAAGTTGGAATATCTCTCCGAGTTTTCCGGTTTTTTCCAAAATCGGTTTTGCCTTTTCCTGAATTGAAGGAGACATCTCTTCAAAAGTCGGTAATTTTATATATGCCATGTACTATTCCTTTATTTTAAAGCTTTGCTTATGTATGGGGTAAATTTATCAACTTCCACCAAAAATGCATCATGCCCATAGTCACTATCCACGCAGTTATAATCCACCAAGTGGGATTTTCCTATCATTTTCATACTCTTTTGTATTTGCTCCATCTCTTCTTTAAAAAAAAGATTATCACTTTTTATAGACAATAGTGTCAATTTACCTTCTATATGAGATAAAGAATCTTCCAAAGAGTCATAATTTCTACTCGCATCAAATATATTGATTGCTTTTGTGATATAAAGGTAGCTAAGAGGGTCAAACCATTTTGAAAAGTTGTATCCGTTGTAGTCCAAATATCTCTCTACTTGAAACCGTCCGAAAAGCTCGTACAAACCTTCAGTTTCTACATAGTTTCTACCAAATTTGTTTTGCATTGAGTTTTCGCTTAAGTAACTTATATGACCGCTCATTCTACCTATGGCTAAGCCATTAAGTCCATTTTGTTTAATCTCTTTTACATCATACATTCCACCGTTAAATTTTGGATCTTTAATGATAGATTCTCTTGCTACTTTATTAAAAGCTATTGCCCAGGGCTGAGTTGCATGAGTTGCTGCTATTATGATATTTCTTTTGGTAAAGTGAGGATATTCAACCGCGTAGCAAAGAGCTTGCATGCCGCCCATTGAACCGCCTATTATAGCATGGGCTTCATAAATCCCAAGAGAATCAAACAGGCTGATTTGAGCTTTGACCATATCACTTATTGTAATTACCGGGAATCTAAGTCTATATAATTCGCTTGATGGATATTTTGCAGACATAGGACCCGTTGAGCCAAAACAGCTGCCTATGACATTTGAACAAATTACAAAATACTTTTTTGTATCAATACATTTTCCATCACCCACAAGAGAATCCCACCATCCAGGCTTCTTATCATCTTCATAATATCCAGCTACATGGTGACTTCCAGTGAGTGCATGACAGATAACTATAACATTGCTTTTATCTTCGTTTAATTCGCCGTATGTTTCATACGATATATCGTATGGTTCAAGTATCCTGCCACTTTCTAAATACAAAGGAGAAGTAAAATGCTTAGTGGCTGTAGTTATTTTCATATACTATTTTATCTACTATACTCTAACTTATATGATAATTCGGTGCTTCTCTTGTTACCATGACATCGTGAACATGACTCTCTTTAAGTCCTGCAGTAGTAATCTCGACAAATTCAGCCTTTGCTTGATAATCTTTTATATCTTTTGCACCAACATATCCCATAGAAGACCTCAAGCCTCCGATAAGCTGATGGATCACATCGCCAACTTTTCCACGATAAGGAACCCGTCCCTCAATACCCTCCGGGACCAATTTCTCCTGAGCTGTTCCTTCTTGAAAATACCTATCACTGCTTCCTTGCTTCATAGCTCCGATACTGCCCATTCCACGGTAATTCTTATATTGTCTTCCCTGATACATGATAAGATCACCAGGACTCTCATCAGTTCCAGCGAGCAAACTTCCTACCATCACAGAACTAGCCCCAACGGCTAAAGCCTTTGAAATATCACCACTGTATCTTATCCCTCCGTCAGCTATAACAGGTATGCCAAATTTTTTTCCTGTACTTGCACACTCGTCTATGGCACTTATTTGAGGCACACCTACTCCGGCAACTATCCTGGTAGTACATATACTTCCTGGACCAATACCCACTTTAACTGCGTCCGCTCCTGCTTTTACCAATGCTTCAACGGCTTCGGCAGTAGCTACATTGCCAGCAATCACATCAATATCCAATTCATCTTTTATAACTTTAACAGTATCAATAATTCCTTTTGAATGACCATGAGCTGAGTCAAGTACAAGCACATCAACACCAGCTTTAACTAAAGCTCTTGCTCGATCTATCTGCCCTACTCCAATCGCCGCCCCCACTCTTAATCTTCCGTTTTCATCTTTATTGGCATTTGGGTATTCTTTTCTTTTTTTGATATCTTTTATTGTTATAAGTCCGGCAAGTCGTCCATCTTCATCAACAAGAGGTATTTTTTCTATTTTATTTGTGTGAAAAAGCTCTTCTGCTTCATCTATGGTAGTTCCTTTTTTTGCAGTTACCAGTGGAGCTTTTGTCATATCCTCTTTAACTTTTTTATTAAAATCTTTCTCAAATCTCAAATCTCTGTTTGTTAAT
Organism: Campylobacteraceae bacterium; assembly: GCA_026993075.1. Taxonomy (GTDB): domain Bacteria; phylum Campylobacterota; class Campylobacteria; order Campylobacterales; family JALSKU01; genus JALSKU01. The sequence continues at coordinate 18,055 of JALWUQ010000005.1, read as the reverse complement.
ATACCAACTAACCTGTTGTCTTCATCAACGACGGGAACACCTGAAATTTTATATTCACTCATAATATCCAAAGCTTTACTTATCTTTGCTTCAGGTCCAATTTTAATAGGATCAAAGATAACTCCACTTTCATTTTTTTTGACTTTTTTTACTTCAAATACTTGATGAGCTATATCCATATTTTTATGAATTATCCCGATGCCTCCAAGTCTTGCCATAGCAATAGCTGCTCTATGCTCGGTAACGGTATCCATAGCAGCTGAAACCAAAGGAATGTTTAATGTGATATTTTTTGTCAGTATAGTCTTGACAACAACTTCTTTCGGCAAAATTTCAGAATATTTTGGAACCAATAAAATATCTTCAAATGTTAAAGCTTTTTTTCTTATTTTCATATTTACCTCTCCTTTTATTTCAGTAATTTTTCCAAGCTTAAAGCACCATCAAACAAAGTCTGCTCATCAAAAGACTTACCTATAAATTGACCGCCCACGGGAAGATTTTTACTATCAAATCCAAGTGGCAATGAAATGGCAGGAAGTCCTGCAAGGTTTACGGCTATAGTGTAAATATCTTCAAGATACATTTGCAAAGGATCTTTTATACTTCCAAATTCAAATGCGGTTGTAGGAGTAACAGGAGCAAAGATCAAGTCTGCTTCATTTAAAATCTCTTCAAACTGTTCTTTTATGAGATGCCTTGCTTTTTGAGCTTTTATATAATATGCATCATAATACCCACTGCTTAAAACAAAAGTTCCAAGAAGTATTCTTCTTTTTACCTCATCACCAAAACCCTCTCCTCTTGTTTTTTTATACATCTCTTTTAAATTTATACTTTCTGCTCGATTACCATATCTTATCCCATCATATCTGCTTAAGTTTGCACTCGCTTCAGCGGTTGCTATGATATAGTAAGTTGCAATATCATATTTTGTATTTAGTCTGTTTTTGTATATGATTTTATGACCAGCACTCTCAAGAGCCTTTATGGCATCTATTATTTTAATTCTAACTTCATCACTTGCACTTTCAAGATAATTTTCAATCACAGCAATAGTCAATTTTCTATCACTGTTTAAACTTTTAGATACCTTGTTGTATTTGATATTGGCACTAGTAGAATCTCTTTTGTCATAACCGCTGATGATATCATATAAAATAGCTGCATCTTCAACTGTTTGTGCAAAAGGACCTATTTGATCAAGTGAGCTAGAAAAAGCACTCAAACCATATCTGCTGACTCTTCCATAAGTAGGTTTCATGCCGACACACCCACAAAACGCAGCAGGCTGTCTTATGCTTCCTCCCGTATCACTGCCAAGAGCAGCAATAGCAATCCCGGCACTTACCGCTGCCGCACTTCCGCCACTGCTTCCTCCGGGTACGCATTTTGAATTGAAAGGATTTTTGGTTTTTCCATAAAATGAAGTTTCAGTAGAGCTTCCCATAGCAAATTCATCCATATTGGTTCTTCCAAACGGGCTTAAACCTGCTTTTCTTAAGTTTTCTATTACGCAGGCATCATAAGGAGCCTTATAGCCTTGAAGTATATTTGAAGCACAAGTTACACTCCAGTTTTTTACTTGTATATTATCTTTTATGGCTATAGGTATCCCCTCGCCGCTGATACTTATGTCAGTACCGATTAATTGTTCTACATAAGCACCCAAATCTTTATTTTGTTTTATTTTATTTTGCAAATCTTTTCTAACTTCAGCCATCTCTTCTTTTGGAATACTCAATGCTTCTTTTAGTGTTATCACTATATTTTCTCCTTCACATTATTACTCTGCTATTTAGCCATTTTTTTGACAAAATATATACCAATTGCAACTATAACAAATATAACTCCGATAGTCTCAAAAATAAATCTTAAAGTAACAGGCTCCTTAAACATCGATACTACAACTTGTTTTTGGCTTTTCACCTTTGCATCGACCGCAAAGCTCATTCTCAACTTTAGCTCTGTATTTCCAACATCGAGGGCATTTATATCTTTTTGCAAAATATATTTTAAATTTATCTTTACCAACTGTAAAAGAGCCTATCTCTTCATCTTTAGTAGCACAGATTATATTGCTCACAGTAAACCAGTCTTCACCGTCAGCACCTGTCATTTTACCAAGTTCAAGTGAATTTGAAAACAAAACCAACTCTAAAGTTGATTTTATCTTTTTATCTTTTTTAAGACTGTCAACAATTTCAAAAAACTTCTCTCTTGCTTCCATCATATAATCTTCATCAAAGTCATCTTCGACTTCAGGCAACTCTTCATAAACAAGATCAAAAACATCTTCACATTCGCCTTTTATGACTTTTGGTGCGTGTTCTAATATCTCATCAACGCTATAAGTAAGAACAGGAGCAAATAGAGTTAACATATTTTTAGCAATAAGTGCCATTGCGCTTTGAGAACTTCTTCTTGTAATGGAATCTTTTGGATCACAATAAAGCCTGTCTTTTGATATATCAAGATATATTCCGCTTAAATGATTTGTGATAAAATGACTTAAAAGAGATAACCCTTTTGAAAAATCATACACATCAAAAGCATCTTTACACTCTATAAAAACTCTATTTGCTTTAGAAAGTATCCATTTGTCAATGGGTGAGAAGTTTTTTATGCTTTCTAAAGTATCCAAATCATTTGCATTTGCAAGTAAAAATCTAAAAGTATTTCTTATCTTTCTGTATTGTTCTGCAACTTGTTTTAAAATCAAATCACTTATTTTCAAATCCGTAGTATAATCACTCATGCCAACCCAAAGTCTAAGTATTTCCACTCCATATTTTTTAGCTATATCATTAGGAGCGATAACATTCCCTTTGGACTTACTCATCTTTTCACCCTTTTTATCAACTGTAAAGCCATGAGTTAAAATATCTTTATATGGGGCGTGAGCATTTATGGCAGTGCTTACTAAAAGTGAACTTTGAAACCAACCTCTGTGTTGATCACTTCCTTCAAGATACATATCAGCAGGATAACTCCCGGCATCATAATCCCCACTTTCAAGGACAGCTCTCCAAGTAGAACCACTATCAAACCAAACATCGAGTATGTCCATCACTTTTGTAAGATTTTTTGCATCATATTTTGAATTTTTAGGCAATAATTCTTCTATACTAAGATCCCACCATGCATCTGCTCCTTTTTGCTCAAAAATATTTGCAATATTTTCCAAAATTTCCTTATCAAATACAGGTTCACCGCTTATTTTATCTCTAAAAAATGCGATAGGCACACCCCAGTCTCTTTGCCTGCTTATACACCAATCAGGTCTGTTTTCTATCATAGTCTGGAGTCTTTTTTCGCCCGTTTTTGGAAAAAATCTAACTTTTTTTATCTCATTTAAAGCATTATCTCTAAGTATGCCACCGTCTGTTTCTTTATCCATTGCTATAAACCATTGTCTTGTAGCTCTATAAATTACCGGTTTGTGGGTTCTCCAGCAGTATGGATAAGAGTGGGTAAATTTTGAAGATTTTATAAGTGCATCCCCTAATAATTCCAAAATTTTATCATTTGCACTAAAAACATGCATGCCTACAAAATCCTCTGCATTGGGGATTAAATTTTCTCTGATGATTGTTTCATCATAAAGTCCATCTTCATCAACTGGCATAATAACATCAATATCATATCTAAGAGCAACCCTATAATCATCCTCGCCATGACCTGGAGCTGTATGAACGCATCCACTACCTCCGCTCATCTCGACATGCTCACCTAAAATAATCTTAGAATTTCTTCCATTTAGCGGACTTATTGCATTTAAATGTTCCAACTCTTTTGAAGCGAATGTTTTAACTATATCGCCTTTTATAATTTCATCTTCTATTAAATTCTTATACAATTTTTTAGCTACTATAAAACCGTCACTTGTCAGTACATACTCTTCTTCAGGATTTAAAGCTATCGCCATATTTGCAGGTAGCGTCCAGGGTGTGGTTGTCCAGATAATCACAGAAGCTTTACCGTCAATTTTAAGTTTTTTCTTTGCTTCATCACTTAGTTTAAAAGCTACAAATATAGAATAATCTTCTTTGTCCTGATACTCCACCTCAGCCTCAGCCAAAGCAGTTTTTGCTGCCCATGACCAATATATAGGCTTACTTCTTTCGACCAAAAGCCCTTTTTTTGCAATATCACAAAGTGCTCTGTAGATATTTGCCTCAAATTCAAACTTCATTGTCAAGTAAGGATTTTCCCAATCTCCTATGACACCAAGTGCTTTAAACTCATGTTCTTGGATTTTATAGAATTTGGCAGCATGGGCTCTGCATAACTCTCTGATTTTACTCTTTGGCAAAGTATCTTTTTTTTGCTTCCCGATCTTAAGTTCGACTTGTTGCTCAATCGGAAGCCCATGACAATCCCAACCTGGAACATATCTTACATCTTCACCAAAAAAATAGTGTTTTTTAACAATCATATCTTTTAATATTTTATTTAAGGCATGTCCTATGTGAATATGTCCGTTTGCATAAGGAGGACCGTCATGCAAAGTAAAACTCTTTTTAGTATTTTTTCTGTTTTGCTTCATCTTTTCATATACATTTTTTTCTTCAAACCACTCTTTATACCTTTTGGGCTCATTTTGAGGCAGGTTTCCTCTCATAGAAAATGAAGTCTTCGGTAAAAGCAGCGTATCTTTGTAATCCATAATATTTAGCTCCAAGGTCAGTTTGTTATAAATTTCGCAAGTATATCGAAAAAGGTATTAAAAATCGGTTAATAACAGCTATGATATAATACTTCATAAAAATACGAGGAATTTAAATGAAAACAGCATTGTTCATAGTGGGCGAGAATATTAAATACAATACAATTTTAGTTGATTATATACAAAGAGCTATAAAAGAGCGTTTACAGGCACTAGATACATTTTATCTATTAGAGGGAAGCGATAAAAATCTTTTTTTGAGTTTGGAAGAAGCTATATCCAAAAACAATAATCTCGTAATTGCAACTGATGAAAAAAATTTTAATATAATCGGCAAAATTTTATCTACAATTCATAATGATTCTCTTGTGTTAAAACAAGAGATGCTGCTTCCCTCAAAAAGCTCCGTTTATGACAAAAATACCTACATGATAGAAACTAAAAACAATAAGATAAATGTATTAAGAATCAAAGAAAATCAAAAGTTACCTGCAATTCTTCTAAATAAACAAAATAATATAAAATTTATCAATGTATTTGACATAGATGAAGAATCTTGTCAGATTTTATTAAGTCCGATAGCAGAAAACTTTGAAATAAAAATAAAAATTATCAAAATCATAGAAGGCTGGAATCTTATAAAAATAGAAAGTTTAAAATACGGACAAATAAACAACTTCATAGAATCAGCAAAACAACTTTTAAATAAAAATCTTATACCAGAGGAGGATGTCCTTTTATATATTAAATATAAATTGATAAAAAACAATAATAAAATTACAGTGGCAGAAAGTTGTACCGGAGGTCTTTTGTCTTCAATGTTTATAAAATACAGCGGTGCATCAAATATCATCAATGGAAACTTAGTAACTTACTCAAACGATATAAAAGAGGCTTGGCTTGGTGTGAGTACACAAACACTAAAAAATTTTGGAGCAGTAAGCGAACAGTGTGTTGAAGAGATGCTAGAAGGTGCTGTAAATGTCAGTAACTCTGATATATCACTTGCTATCAGTGGTATTGCCGGGCCAGATGGAGGTACAAATGAAAAACCAGTAGGAACTGTTTATATAGGAGCAAAAAGTAAAGACAATGGGCAAATAATAGAAAGGTTGCATTTACAAGGTGATAGAATATATATCCAAAATCAAGCTGCCTTATATACAATAAAACTGCTTCTAAATCTTAAAAAAGATATTTTTTTCTAAAAGTTATAAAAACTCTTGACAAAAAGATATTTTTTCTCTATAATTTCAACTCCATTTCACGGTGAACAGATGACTCCTTAGCTCAGTTGGTAGAGCAATTCCCTTTTAAGGAATGGGCCGTTGGTTCGAATCCAACAGGGGTCACCATTTAATGTTTGATTTTGACTTATGAATTTTAAATTATTTTTTTATTCAACACTCATAATTTAGCATTTATAATTTAAATGACCCCATCGTCTAGTGGCCCAGGACCCCGCCCTTTCACGGCGGTAACAGGGGTTCAAATCCCCTTGGGGTCGCCATCATTTAGTATGGTCAAAAAGTCCTGGACAAACACTTGGTCGCTTAGCTCAGTTGGTAGAGCGCCACCCTTACAAGGTGGATGTCACAAGTTCGAGTCTTGTAGCGACCACCATATTAACAAAAAAACAGATTACAGGTTTTCTAAGTAGTTTGTTGTTACTTTGTTATTTAGGTTGCGGCGGTAGTTCAGCTGGTCAGAATACCGGCCTGTCACGCCGGGGGTCGCGAGTTCAAACCTCGTCCGCCGCGCCACTTTCAAAACTACAAATAAATATTTCCAAAAAATTATATTAGCATTATTAATTTTATGCCCAAATTTTCTATTGAGAGATAGTAAAAATATATCAATACTTATAGTAGAAGATGGTTTTTAATGCAATATTTGGGTTAAAGAGACTACTGTATAGTGCAGACACTCATAAAAGTATTTGTCACAAGATGCTTGGCACCTTGTGACTTTTTATATCATAATCTTTTTGAATATTTTCGTTTTGGTATAGCTAAAAATATAACAATGAAAACTGTAGCGATAGCATAATATATCCAATCTGGGATAGGTACAGGCTGACCTGATGCATAAGAGTGCATACCTACTAAATAATAATTTACTCCCAAATATGTCATAATAATTGAAAAGTAAGCTACCGTAGAAGCTACCGCAAAAGCAAATTGACCATTCAGTCTTGGAACAAGTCTCATATGAACTACTGCTGCATAGACAAGTATAGATATTAATGCCCAAGTCTCTTTAGGATCCCAACTCCAATATTTACCCCAAGACTCATTTGCCCAAACACCGCCTAAAAAGTTACCCATAGTTAAAAGCATAAGACCAAGTATCATAGACATTTCATTTACCCTTGTTGCTTCTGTTATGCCATTTAGGATAGATTTATTTCTTTTATTTTTAGGATCATTACTAAGCATAATATACATAATAAGGGTAAACATTCCCAATAACATATTAAGTCCCAAAAATCCATAACTCGCCGTTATAACTGAAACATGTATCATCAGCCAATACGATTTAAGAACTGGTACTAAGTTTGTTATCTGTGGATCCATCCAACTTAAATGTGCAACAAATAAAAAAACTCCGGTCAAAATAGCCGTCAAAGACAAAGCCATGGTAGAATGCTTAGAAAAAATAAGCCCTGCCAACATCAGTGCAAAGGATATATATATCATCGATTCATAGCCATCACTCCAAGGTGCATGACCTGCAACATACCACCTTAGTCCCATATTAAATATCTGAGTTAAAAATGCTAAAAATATCACCACAAATAAGGCTCGCTCAAACCATTTTACCGAACTTTTTGGTCTTAGCATCTTATACATAACAGCAAATAACAATAACAAACCTGATATCAAATAAATAGGTATCAACCTAGTAAATATATTTAAACGGTTATAAAGTATCTCTGCTTTAACATGTGAAGTATTTTCTATGACTTTAGCCCCATATTTTTGTTGGTAATTTGATATGGCTTTCAATGCATTGTCCGCACTTTGCCAATTTCCTGTTTTAACGCCTTTGTTTAAACTTTCAAAATAATTTGCCAAAAGAGTTCTTATCTCAATACTTTGAGCTTTTGGAAAAGTTGAAATAGCTGTTTTTGGATCATACCATTTATTTGTAGGATCGTCTATCTTGGGAAATATCCTAAATAAAGAACCGGTATAGACATAATATAAAACATTTAGTCTCTCATCAACTCTTAAAACATCTTTATCGAACATATTTCTATCAATCGGAGGCTTTCTACTTGCTACTTCGGCATAAGTTGATAATTTATACGGATTTTTTGCACCATAGTTAAAAAACTCTTTAAAAGAGGCATACTTTGCACTTTGTTTAAGCCCCAAAATCCTTTTTATCTTACTATGAGATATTTTAACCATAGGAATATTTTGCCAAACTCCAGGTGCACTTAACATACCTAATATAATCTGGTCTGCGTCAAGTCCGTAAAAACTTCTCTTTCTTGAGACTTTATCTAAAACATTATTGGCAAAAGAATCAATCGGCTCAATCCTTCCCTCTTTATTTTGCATAAGTAAATGTCCGAACTCATCCGCATGTTTTTTCTCATATTTTTTTGCTATCTTTATACTTTCTTTGAGCGTTAGTTTTGTCTGTGCCTGCAATGGCTGAGGTGCATAAAACAATACCGATAAAAAGGCAACTATCATTACAGCACTTATTGCGTTTTTACTTTTTTTCATCTCTTGTTGTATTTTCCTTCCAAGTGTTCTAAATCTACTTTTTGGACTAAGTACAGTCAAAATAAATCCTATTGCCAAAAGAAGATATCCAAAATATGTCGGATATTTTCCAGGATCATGGTTTACTGAGAGTATAGTTCCTTTTTCATCTCTATCATAAGAAGATTGAAAAAATCTATAATTCTTATAATCAAGCACATGGTTCATATATATCCTAAAAGGTCTGTCAACTCCATTTTTCTTATCTATAAGTGTTACTTCACTTGCATAAGATGATGGTGACATTGAGCCTGGGTATCTGTCTAAGATAAATTTTCTAAGTTTTACATGAAAAGGTAGAGTTATAACTTTTGATCCCCACTCAAAGCTAAACGGAATTCCGCCTATCGTCTCATGTTTGGTAAATCCTTTGGCACCTTTTCCTTGGCCGAACATTGTCACTTTTTTTGTATCACCATTGTATTTTACCTGCACAACAACCGCATCCAAACCGTTAAATCTCATACCGGCTCTTGTTTTTCCACCGGAGATTAACTCTTCTTTACCTTTTATATTCATAGATTTTGGAGCAAAATTAATTTTGCCTATTGTGTAGAGTCTTTTGCCGATAAATTTATATTGCTTACCTGATTTTAGTATCTTTTTACCTTGAGTAGCCATGTTAAAAACAGTTATATCTTTGTTTGATGTAATGTAAAATTTACCGTTATTGGTTGTTATATTTACTTTCGGATTACTCCATATAGAATTTGCACTTTTTAGTTTTGTACCATTTAATGTAAAAATAATATTCCCAACATCTTTTTTTGACTTATCTTTTAAAACAAAATTACTATTTTCAGGGTCTGTACTCATAAAAGATATCATTGGTTTTCCATCTGGAGCATAAACTATACTGCTTGTTGCATTCGGTACAAATTTTAAATATTTAATTTCAGCCTTTTTAGCACCGATATTCATATCCAAATCAAAATAATTATCACTAATCTTTGAAAGATAAGCTTTTTTATCAACATGATAGATTTTATTACCCTTAACAGCATCAACTTGAATATACGGTTCGCTTGAAATCATCCTGTTTTCGCTCTGCCCATCTCGTATGTGCATTATTCCTTCATATCCGATATATCTTGTAACACCTGCACCTAATAAAATAAATAAAAACCCTATATGAAATATAAAAGCATGAATTTTATTTTTCTTGTAAAGCTTATATTTAAATATATTATAAGCTAAATTTATACCAAGAAGCAGTTGAATTGCTCCAAACCAAAGTGTGCCATATATCATAGCCCATGCTGTTTGTGTACCAAAATCACTCTCTACAAATGTTGCTATTGCCGACACTACGGCAAAAATAAGAAATAAAACAATTGCACTTTGCATGGATAAAAACAGATTTTTAAAATATTTTACCACAAACTATCCTTTTAAACGAAATTATGAAATTTTATCTTAATAAGTTAAATAGCAGATTAAAATATATTTTTGGATTTTTTTTAAAGATATAGTTTTCAATAATGATAATACTTTATTATATTAGACTTCTTGCATAACCACTTACAATCTTACAATATAATTATTTCTTTTTCGAGCTTTATCTTAAACTTTTCAAAAACTTTATTCTCAGCTAATTCTATCAAATATAAAGCATCTTGAAATTTTGCATTTCCTAAATTAACTAAAAAATTTGCATGTTGCTTACTAAAAGCAGCATTTCCTTTTTGATACCCCTTTAGTCCACAATTTTCTATTATTTCTCCGGCATAGTAACCTTTTGGATTTTTAAAACAACTTCCCGCACTTGGTAAATTTGGTTGATTTGCTCTTAGATTCTCAAAGTATTTAAAAAGTTTATAGTTAAATCCTTTTTCAATTTTAAAAACAGCTTCATAAATTATATTTTTTATATTAGTATATCTATAAGAAAACTTTATATTATCTTTTTCAATATAATTATTTATAGTTTTAATGTAAAGCAAATAGTTAGAAATCTCATATTCTTTGAGTCCCGCATTCATCTTTACTATACCGCCAAGAAGACCTGGGAGTTTTTGCATTATTTCAAAATGGGCAATATCATTTTTTTTTGCATAAGAGAGAATTTTTCCGCTTGGCGTTGCTCCGCCGATATATAAAAGATTATCTTTTTGGTAGATATAATCAAATGATTTTGAAAGTTTTGCAAGTTTTGGCGGATTTGGCGAAACAAGCAAATTATTTGCTCCACCAATTATAGTATAACTTTCATTTTCTTTTTTTATCTTATCAATTATCTTTATTTTAACTGTAGGGCCTATTTTGATGCTACTGTATTTTGAAAAGTCTAATAGCTTCAAAATATAAAACTTGGAATCATATTTAAAACATGTTTTGTAAACTCTATCATCATATTCATCATCCAAGGCATTGTAAATATTATAACAACTACAACCAATATAATCTTTGGAACAAAACTAAGTGTCATTTCATTGATCTGGGTAGTAGCTTGAAATATACTGATAGCTAGTCCGGCAATCAAACCAGAAAGAAGCATCGGCAAAGACAGATAAAGAGCTAACTTAAAAGTTTCAACACCAAGACCTATGAGTTTTGCTTCCATTATCTGCTCCTTAACTCCTTGTATTCATTTGGTATGAAGTAATCTTCACAACTTATAAGTTCATCAAAATATCCGTTATTATAGCCTATTTCAAAAAGTTTATCTATAGCTTTTATCTGTAAATCATTTAAGGAGATAGAATTTTCATTTGCATAAAGGTTTAAATATTGCTCAAGTGTTGTCTCATCAACCCTCATAAGATTTCTCTCTATCAACATTTTTGACATAAACATTGCATTATCTCTTGCAATCCTGACAGCTTTAGTTAAAATTTCTTCACATTCTATGGCAATATTTAAAGGAATAGAGCGTCTTATTGCCATTCCGCCTAAAGGCAAAGGAATATCTTCTTTTGAAAGATCTTGCCAAATATCCCAAATCTCTCTCTCTACCACCAGACTCTTATCAAACTCTAAAATACTCTCATGTATTAAAACTCCAGCATCACATTCACCCTCAAGAACAGATTTTTCTATATCTAAAAAGTTTTTGTAAATAATTCTTGCATCAGGGTATGCTACTTTAAAAAGAAGAGCATTTGTTGTATTTTCACCACTTAAGGCTACTTTAAAATTTCTTTTTAATTTACTCCCTTTTTTCTTTATCAACTTAGGTCCATATCCCTCTCCAAAACTAACAGCTGTTTTTAAAAGAGCATATTCGTCTTTTATCTTTGGATAAAGTGCAAAACTAATGGCACTTATGTCATATATGCCTTGCAAAGTCTTTTTATTTAGCGTCTCTATATCAAGAGCGAGATTTTTAAATCTTATATTTTTACTCCCTACCCACCCGAACTTAATAGCATAGTACATAAAAATATCATCAGCATCGGGCGAATGGGCAACTGTTATTTCTCGTTTTGTTTTCATCTGTATTCCTTGAAATATTAACTGTTTAAGATTTATAAACAGATTATAACTCTTTTTCTTTTAATCTTTGATTACTTGCACTTGGTACTGATAACTGATCTTACACATTTTAAATTGTTAATTCTATATTAACATTTTGATCATATAATAATATTATCCAAATAAAGGAGAATAATCCAAGTGAAAATTACTGCATGGGGGATGTCGCAAAAATAGTCAAAAAATGGAAAAAAATTTGGTAAATAAAATACTGCTTATAAAGTTATTTATCTTAATAGTATTTGTTTTGCCAATAGGCTTTTGATCCTTTGTGTAATGATATTTTTTAAAAAATATATGGTTTTTAGTATATTTGTGTTATTATTAACCGATATTGCATATTAAATCAGAGGTTAACATGAATATTTTTTCAGGTATAATACATTTTACTAAATACTATTTTTTTTCGGTAGTTTGCCTGTTATATATGTTTAATCCTAAAAATTACAATCCTGCTTCAAGGCAAGTTTTGGTGCAACAAATCTTTTACACAGCTATTGAAATATTACCCGTATTCTTATTATCTGCGATTGTATTTGGTGTTATCATCATGGGGCTGATTGTTTCACTATCGATAGAATACAATATGCAACAATATATAGGTTATTTGATAATAAAACTGATTATAGTTGAGCTTGTGCCTTTCTTGCTGGCTCTTATCATATCTTTTAGAACAGGTCTTAGAGTTTCGGCCAAAACTTCTATAATGAAAGTCAATAATGAGTTAAATACATTAGAGATATTTGGTATAGATACAGTAAAATACCTATTTATGCCAAGAGCATTGGGCAACATGCTCGGCTTTTTATCACTGGCATTTTTATTTTCTCTTATTATGATGATTAGTGGATATGTTTTTCTTTTTCTTATAATGGGAATGAATCTGGATATATTTTTATCAACATTAGTAAAAGCCATATCATTAAAAGATATTTTGATATTTGTATTTAAAAGTTTATTATTTGGTTTTATCATAGTTACCATTCCAAGCTATGATGGACTTATGACAAAAAAAAGATATTTTGAAATCCCCTTTAGTCTGTCAAAAACCATATCTTCTCTTTTTATTATAATTTGTTTTATAGAGGTGTTATCATTAATAATAGAATTTATATAAAAATCTTTGAGGATATCGATACTCTTAATAAATATATTGAAAGTGAGAAAACCAGTATAGTCAGCGAAAATACTCCTTTGCTTTCAGAACTCACTGTGACCCAAAATATATCACTTATTTTGGAATATCACAATAGATTCAATATTAAAAAATCCAAAAAAATTACTTCAAATCTGTTACAAAAATCTGGACTTGAAGAATTAAGAGACAAACTGCCTTTTGAAATAGGTAAAAAAGATCGTTTGCTGATACAGTTTTTAAGAGCTTATGTAAGTAGTTGCGAAATGATAACGATAATTAAGCCATTCTCCATGATAGATAAAATAGAAGATATTGATTATATAATCAAATTATCCAATATATTTAACAAAAGAATACAAATAGTTGACACAACCTTACACAATTACTACAAGGAAAACAAATGTCTTATAATAAAATGAGGATTTCTGTTGGGATATTTACTTTTTTTACGATTACTGCACTCTCTTTTGCGATTTATTTTGTACTAAAAAGCAAAGGCATGTTTGATAAACATTATACTTATGCGTTTTATGCAAATAGTGCAAATAATTTCAACATAGGAACACCCATAAAATATTCTGGTTTTGATATAGGCTATATCAATAAAATCAACTTCACTTATGATGGAAAAGTCTTCGTCCACTTCATTGTAGATGCAAAAAATGCAAAGTGGATCAATAAAAGAGCTTATTTGGTACTAAATAAGCCTCTTATCGGCGGTGCTGTTATATCTGTCATATCTGATCCAAATTATCCAAAAATTACCCCAAATGCCATACTTGACTTTGAAGTCAAAGATGATATAAATTCGCTTGTTATAAAACTAAAACCAATAGTTGTTAAACTTTCAAATATCATAACAAATACGGATAAAATAGTTAAAAAACTGGCATCGCCAAAAGGTCCATTATTTAAAACTATGGATAATTTACAAGTCATTACCGGAAAATTTGCAAACAATAAATCCATCATAGATACTGTGATGGGTGAGACAAACAGTTCTTACAATATATCCCAAAGCATCGACTATCTAAAACAAAGCATGAAAGAGGTCAAAAATATCACCATACAGATAAACAGTATATTAAAAGAATTAAATCACAATATCATAAAACCAAGTGAACAAATACCAAAAAATATAAATGATATTTTAACAGATATCAAGAAAAAACTTAAAAAACTTAACAAATTAGTCGATACAGTAGGCTCATCGAGTAAAGATATAGTTCTTTTAAAAGAGCAAATTCTCTTAGGTGCGGACAAGGCAAATAATTTACTCAATAAAGTAAATTCTTTGATTGAAGATAACAATAAAAGGGTAAAATTACCATGAAAAATTTAACATTTAGTATAATTTTTATAATTTTATTTGCCGGATGTTCTTTTAAAATAAATGAAAAATACAAATACAGAGTCAATGCTTCGAACTCATTTGAAAGCTATAAAAGATATTATTTAAAGGGAGAGACAAGACTTGCCTCAATAGCACTAAAAAGAGCTTTACACAGTGCAAAAAGTGGAACAGATGTAAATGCGATAGCTAAGATATACCTTGGGGAGTGTGCCATGCACAATGCACTTTTAATTAAAGATCGATGCGAACAATATACTTCAATCAAACAGTTAATACCAAACAATAAATTAGATGGTTATTATAATCTCCTACAAAATGATATAGGTAACATAAGTACAAAATACTTACCCTCTCAATATAAAATTTTTATCGAAAATTTAAAAAATAAAAACTATAAAAACGCTTTTAAATCCATACAAAGTATGCAAACTGTATCATCAAAGCTTATCGCAGCATCGATTATGAAAAATAAATTAACAAAAAAAGAGATAAAATATATCATCAAAGTTTCTTCTTCTGTAGGATATAAACACGCAACTTTAAGATGGTATGAATTGCTAAAGAAAAAAAGTGCACCAAAGGAAAGAAAAATAATTGATAAAAAGATAGAAGTCTTTACCTCAAAACCATAATGAAACTACTGCACAATATAGACACCCATAATATTTCATATCAATATTGTAAGTTTTTTATTTTGTATTAAAACTATTTGTAACTCTATCATTTTTTAAAAAATGGCTATTATTGGTTATTTTTAGGTGCAATAAAATTATCATTTGTTAGCTCCTCTGCTATCATCTCGGCTTGTTTGAGTACAGTCTCAGTTGCTAATTTTTGCATATCTGGTGGGTAGCCAAACTGTCTGAGGGTTCGTTTTACTATCACTTTTAGTTTAGCTCTTACACTCTCTTTGATAGTCCAGTCTATCGAAGTATTGGCTCGTACTCTTTGTGTTAAAACAACTGCCAATTCTCTTAATTTCTCTTTTTCCATCACTTCTTTGGCACTGTTATTTGACGCAATAGCACTGTAAAAAGCATACTCAAAATCACTTAAACCCATCTCTTTTGGCTCTTCATCCATTTTGTGTATATCTTTACTGAGTTCTATAAGCTCTTCTATAACTTCGGCTGCGGTAATTATCTTGTTGTGATATTTTTTGATGGAGTTTTCCAGCATCTCCATGAGAGATTTGCTCTGAACTAGATTTGTTTTTTGTCTTGTTTTTATTTCGTTATTCAGTAGTTTTTTAAGCACTTCTATAGCGATATTTTTGTGTTTCATCCCTTTTACTTCAAGCAAAAACTCTTCATCAAGCACGGAAATATTAGGTTTTTTAATCCCAGAGGCATCAAATATATCTATAACTTGCTCCGTAACCAATGCTTTATCTATCACTTGCCTGATAGTAGTCTCCACCTCTTCATCAGTTTTACCACCACTTGAGCTTTCAAATTTGACAAGTCGTGCTTTTACGGCTTGGAAGAAAGAGATTTCATCTTTGACACCCATCGCTTTTTCACTAGGAACTGCGATTGCAAAAGCAAGGGAGAGTGCAGTTACTTCTTTGATATACCTTTTTTTGCCATCTTCAAGCCCTAAGATATGCTCTTGGGCTTCAAGTATGAGTGAAAGCTTCTCTGCTGTATCGGCTTTAAAGTATTTTTTATATGCAAACCCATGGAGCATATCAGATACAATTTCAAGCTTTTCAAGCATAAGTGCAACAGCTTGTTCTTGAGCTAATGCGGGGTCGCCCTTGCCACCGCTATCGCTATAAAATGAAAGAGCTTTTTTCAAATCACTTGCAATTCCAAGATAATCAACCACGAGTCCGGCAGGCTTATCTATATAAACCCTATTTACTCTTGCGATAGCTTGCATAAGGTTATGACCACGCATAGGCTTATCAATGTAAAGTGTATGCAACGAAGGGGCATCAAATCCAGTAAGCCACATATCTCGCACGATGACAAGCTTTAACTCATCATTTGCATCTTTCATGCGATTTGCCAAATCTCTTCGTTGTTTTTTGGTGGTATGATGTTTTGCTATTTCTGCTCCATCACTACTGTTTGAAGTCATTACAACTTTTATAACACCTTTTGTTAAGTCATCGCTATGCCACTTTGGGCGAAGTTTGATTATCTCATCGTAAAGTTTTACTGCGATTCTTCTGCTCATCGCCACTATCATGCCCTTGCCGTCAAATACTTCTTGGCGAGCTTCAAAATGAGTGACTATGTCATCTGCCACCTCTTTAATGCGATTTTTACTCCCTATAAGTGCTTCAAGTTGGGTCCATTTTGCTTTGACTTTTTGCATTTCACTCAAATCATCATTTTCTAACTCATTATCAAGCTCTTTGACTAACTTTTTTCCCTCATCACTTAAGTTTATCTTTGCAAGCCGACTCTCATAGTAAATCTTCACAGTAGCTCCATCTTCAACCGCTTGAGAAATATCGTAAATATCCACATAGTTCCCAAATACAGCAGGAGTATTGACATCACTATTCTCAATAGGTGTTCCCGTAAATCCAAGATAAGTGGCATTTGGCAGAGCATCTCTTAGATACTTTGCGAAACCATAAACTATCTTTTTACCGATGATATTTCCATCTTTATCTTTAACATCCGCCGTTTTTGGCTTGAATCCATACTGCGTTCTGTGTGCCTCATCGGCTATGACTATGATATTTCTTCTAGGCGAGAGTTCATCGTAAATATTTCCTTCTTGTGGCTGAAACTTTTGAATAGTAGTAAATATCACTCCGCCAGAAGCAACTTTTAGAAGTTTTTTGAGATCTTTTGTGTCATTAGCTTGCACAGGCTCCTGTCTCAAAAGTGAGCTAGAGCTTGCAAAAGTATCAAAAAGTTGATCGTCCAAATCATTTCTATCGGTGATGATTACAACAGTAGGATTGTCTAAGCTCAAGACTATCTTGCCAGTATAAAACACCATCGAAAGTGATTTGCCACTTCCTTGTGTATGCCAAACCACGCCACCTTTTTTATCTCCACCTTCCCCACTTGCCTTTATCGTTCGCTCTACCGCTTTATTGACCGCATAATACTGATGATAAGCTGCTAACTTTTTCACAGTTTCTATGGTAGTTATGCCATTTTTATCCTCTTTTTTTGTTTTTTCATAAACGATAAAGTTGCGAATCAAATCCAAAAGTGTCACAGGATTGAGCATACCTTTTATCATCGTTTCAACTTGTGAGACCAGCTTGTTTGCTTCGCTTTTGCCATCACTACTCTTCCAAGCCATAAAACGAGTCAATCCTGCACTAATAGTTCCTGCTTTGGCTTCTAGTCCATCACTTATGACACAAATTGCATTGTAAGTAAAAAGAGATGGGATAACACTTTTGTAAGTCTGTATCTGTTTGTAGGCTGAAATGATTGTAGCATTTTCATCTACAGGATTTTTAAGCTCTATCACCACAAGGGGTAAGCCATTGACAAACAAAATCAAATCTGGTCGTTTGTTTACTCCATTTTCTATAATAGTAAACTGATTTGAAACTACAAAATCATTATTTGACACCTCATCAAAATCTATAAGTTTTACTATCTCGCCACGAGTTTCACTATCCTTTTGAATTTCAATTTTTATCCCTTCAGTTAGCATTT
>JALWUQ010000004.1 GCA_026993075.1 Campylobacteraceae bacterium | reverse complement strand
AAAAAGGCAACCAAAAAAGCACTATCGGAGAAATTCGGTATTTAGTATAAATATTAAAATTTTTTCCAAAAACTTTTAGTAAAAAGAAGTGCGACTGTATAAAATTCAAGACGACCTATTATCATAAAGATAGCAAGTATTATCTTATCATACCATGAAAAAAAGCCATAATTATTTACAGGTCCCACATGCCCAAAACCTGGTCCTATATTTCCTATACAAGCTATGGATGCACTTATGGAGGTCAAAGCGTCATAACCTCTGGCATAAAGGTACAATGTTAAAAATGTATTTGAAATGACAAAAAGTATAAAAAATCCGACAATTGCATTTAATACATTTGGTTTTACCTTAAAGCCATTTAAAAATATATTAAATATTGCATTTGGATATAAAATCTTTTTTATTTCAATACCTAAAGATTTAAATAATACAATATATCTTACCACCTTTATTCCACCTGCAGTCGAGCCTGTATTGCCGCCTATTAGCATTGCTATAAATATGATAGCAACGGCAAATTGACCCCATTTTTCATAATCCACAGAGACAAAACCGGTCGTTGTAAGTATGGATGAAACAGTAAAAAAGCCATGAGTTAATGAGAAATACAAACTATCTTTACTAAAAGAATAATGCACCAATGACAAAGCCAAAGATAAAACAACAAATATCTTAAAATACCATATAGTCTCTTCACTCTCATAGCCACTCACATCATCATAAAAAAATCTCAAATGTGCCAAAAAGTTAATACCGGAAATAAACATAAAAACTGTAGTCGTCCAAATGATTAATGAATTGCTGTTGTAGTATCCCATGGAAGCATTTTTGGTAGAAAATCCTCCCGTTGAGACAGTAGCAAAAGCGTGATTTATTGCATCAAACAAGTCCATACCTTCAAGATGAAGTGCTACGATATTAAGCAAAGTTATAACAGCATAAACCCCCCAAAGCCTTAATGCGGTATCTTTTATCTTAGGAGTAATCTTTTCAGTAGCAATACCGGTTGATTCTGCTTTAAAAAGAGCTAAAGAACCACTTGGATTGATAAGAGAAAACAACCCTACTCCTAAAACTATGATTCCCATACCTCCCAACCAGTGCGTTAAAGATCTTAGCATTAATGCCATCTTAGGTAATGACTCTACATCTGCATATACAGTAGCTCCTGTAGTGGTAAACCCGCTTATTGCTTCAAAAAAACCTGAGCTTAAAGATATATTTGTATATATTACCAAAGGGATGGCACCCATAAATCCAAGCAATATCCAAACAAGGTTAACCGCCAAAACACCTTCTTTAATATTTAAGTCAACTTTATGATTTCTCAATAACAAAAATACGGCAGTACTCACAACCAAACAAAAAATATCAAATAGCAAAAAATCATTTGCATTTTCATGATATATATAACCAATTACAACCGGTATAAGAAAAAACAGACTAAGTGCGATCTCTGTAATAGAGATAAATTTTAAAATATTCTTTATAGAGAGCTTATCCACTTTTTCAAGCTCTCCTCATTTTTGATTAATCCAAAAATCACCACAACATCGCCAACTTCGACAGTCCTGTTTTCATCAAACATTTGTATTTTATCTTCTCGCACTACAAATGTACAAGCGTCATCCTTTTTGTAAGGACTTATTTTTGTATCTAAAAGTATAGAATCTTTCAATATTTTTCTGCTAAGAAGTATCCCCTTGCCTCCGCAATACTGCCTTTGTGAAATCAAAGAATTTGAACTTATCTTTTCCAAAATAGAGTAATAAGCATTTGTTTTGGGTCCTCTTACTGTAATAATTCCTAATTTATGCATCAAATAATAATGTTTTATATCATTATTTATAGCCACTACTTTTTTTATGCCATACTCTTTTGCTTCAAGGCATTTTATTATATTTTCTTCATCATTTTTTGTTGAAGCTATGAGCATATCGGCATTTTTCAATCCCTCATCTTTAAATAATTGATAATCCCCATACTTGCTATTTATAACTGCGACATTTTCTTGTAATACATCAGAAGCATTTTCACATCTTTTCAAATCTTTTTCCATTAATTTTATATTAATATTATGCTTTGAAAGTTGCATAGCAATCTCCACTCCTAAAACATCGGCTCCAAATATTGCAATATTTTTAATTTCATCAGGCATTTCTGGCTCAAGAGCAGCACATAATTCTTTGATATCTCTCTCGCTTCCAAAAAGATATATCAAATCATTTTTCTGTATGTTTTCATAACTGTTTGGAATAAAAAAGATTTTATCTCTTTCTATCCCTGTTATCTTAATGGTATCGGATATCACTTCATCATAAGACAAAGAGCTTTGAGCCCTCACAGATATCAATTTTTGTGTAAAATTACTAAAACTTTTCACATTATTGGCTTTAGGAAAATTGAGCAAAGCTTCAACTGAAGTTGCAGATATGGAAAAAGGGAAAACTGAAGCACTTATACCCAATTTCTCACCTATAGAGCTTTTTGCAAAAAAATCATTTTTAAGACGGATTATTTTATCTTTTACTTCTATGGTTTCCTCAGCTATTAAAGTAGAGATAATATTTGCCTCATCTATATCAGTTACTGCTATAAAGAGTCCATAATCCTTATCTGTCAGCATTTGATAAGTTTTCGGATCTTCGATATTGCCTGCAATAGCCAATATATCGATACTCTCTTGAAGTCTGTTTAATGCATCTTCATTTTTATCAATAACTGTTACATTATGTTTTGAGCAAAGAGTTTCGGCCAGCCTAAAACCGACTCCTCCCGCTCCTGCTATTATAATATCCATTTACGCTCCAACCATTTCTCAAATTATACTCTTTTTATCATTTAAAATTAATTTCTTCTCTTATAATCGCTATAATTGAACTTTTTAACTATTTCAAATTTTCCATTTTTTCTTAAAATTCCAAGCGAGGGAAGCTTGATTCCGTTAAAAGTTGTATTTTTTACTATACTATAATGCATTTGATCTTCAAAAATGATTTTTTGACCGATTTCCAAGGGCTCATCAAAACTGTAATCTCCCATAATATCGCCTGATAGACAACTATTGCCCCCAAGTCTTAGCGTATATCTTTTTTCACCTTTTAACCCGGCATTTCTAATTTCTGCACGATAAGGCATAATGATGGTATCTGGCATATGAGCTTCAGCTGAAGTATCAAGTATAGCTATATCCATACCATTAACAATTTTGTCAAGAACAGTAGCCACTAGTACACCACTTCTCCATCCCACAGCTTCTCCTGGCTCTAAAAAGACTTCTATATTGTTATATCTTTTTTTGAAATTTTTTATTATCGCTATGAGCTTACGCACATCATAATCATCTCTTGTGATATGATGACCGCCTCCAAAATTTATCCATTTCATTTTAGATATGAATTTACCAAATTTTTCTTCAAAGCTTTTAAGAACAATCTCTAAAGCATCAGCATTTTGCTCACACAAAGCATGAAAGTGAAGACCCTCTATACCGTCTAAAAATTCAGGCTCAAACTCACTAATTATTACTCCTAATCTTGAGTTTAAAGCACATGGATTATACAATTTTGCAGTAGCAAAAGATGATTCGGGATTGACTCTTATACCGGAGCTTACTCTGTCTTTTGTCTTTTTTTTATATTTTTTGTACTGAGAAAATGAGTTAAAGCTGATATGGGTTGAAAGCTTTATTATTTCATCAATTTCATCCTCTTTAAAAGCGGGTGAAAAGGTATGTATCTCTTTTCCGAACTCTTCATTTGCCAACATTGCCTCATAAAGCCCACTTGCACAACATCCGTCAAGATAAGTTTTAGCAAGCCCAAAGCTCTCGTAAAATGCATACCCTTTAAGGGCAAGAAGTATTTTAGCTCCGCTTTCTTTACCGACATATTGCAAAAGTTTTAAATTTTGCTCAAACAATTCTTCTTCGAGTATATAACAAGGAGTTGGAATTTGGTCTAAAATATTCTCTATTTTACTATCTCTTTTTATCATTTTAAATCCTACTTATAATCATATCCAATACTTTTACCGGTAAAATTCTTCTAAGTATCCAAAATAGTTTTGTAGGAATCGTCACCCGGTATCTATCCTTTGGATTTTTAGTTTCTAAAATTTTGCTTAAAGATTGAAATACTGCTTCACTGGAGAGAGTGAATGGGTCATCTTTATCACTTTTAAATCTTTCCACACTCTTTTGGTATGCCTGATAGTGAGGGCTTTCATCAACATTTATATACTTTAAGAATTTTTTAAAGGCATTTTTTCTAAAATCTGTCTTAATGGGTCCTGGCTCAATTAAACTGATATGTACATTACTACCTGTAAGCTCAAGTCTCAAAGTATCACTCAAAGCCTCAAGGGCAAATTTACTAGCACTGTATGCACCTCTGTATTTAAAAGCAACAAAACCCAAAACAGAACTATTTTGTATGATTTTACCTTTTTTTTGTTTTCTAAAAACTTTCAGCGCAAGATTTGTAAGCTCTATAACACCAAAAACATTTGTTTCAAACTGTTCTTTTAGTGCATCCCTGCTCAAATCTTCAACGGCTCCTGGCTGCCCAAAACCGGCATTATTAAATAATGCATACAGCTCTCCACCTGTCTTAGCAAGAACTCTCTTAAATCCTTTTTGCACAGAAGCGCTCTCACTCATATCCATTTTTACAACTTCAAAACCCTCAGATATGAGTCTTTGTATATCTTCATCCTTTCTTGCGGTTACTATGAGTCTGTATCTCTGTTCCTCCTCTATCCTCTTGGCACAATGATAACCTATACCGCTACTGCATCCTGTTATAAGAATAGTTTTTTTATCTATCGACAATTTCTATTCTATCTTCTTGATTTGGTACTGAACACAAAAATTCATAATCCTCATCACCCAAAACTTTGTAAGAGTGAGCTACACCTGCTGGGATAAACAAAACATCATCTTTTTTAGCGGTAAATTCTTTACCGTCAATCATAACTTTTGCCCGTCCGCTTACAACATACTGCTCATGTTCTACACTGTTGGTGTGATAAGGCATAAAACCACCTTTTTTTATACGAAATTTTCTCATAGCAAAATTTGGTGCCATTTTTGAAGAGATAAGTACTTTTATGCTAACGCCCTCTCCTGCTTCAACTTTTACCTCATCAAACTCTTTTTCATTTTTTATCATCTATTTACCTCCCTTGTTATAGTATGTCTTGGCAACTTGCTCTCTTTATCTATTTTATTAATGATATAAATCGGCGTTATAATGATAAATGCAATAGTACCGAAAAAAAAGAGTATAAATATCCAATTTGTCAAATTTCCTTTTTTATTGCTCATTAAAGCTCCTTTATATGCCAGGGAAGACCCTGTTTTTTCAACTCTTCCATAAAAGGATCAGGATCAAACTCTTCTATATTAAATACACCCTCTCCTTTATATTTACCCTCTATCATAAGCTTTGCTCCTATCATAGCAGGAACTCCGGTGGTATAACTGACTGCTTGGGCTCCACTTTCTTTAAAAGCTTTTTGGTGGTCACAAACATTATATATATAAATCTTTCTTTTTTTACCATCTTTTAAACCCTCTGCAACTATGCCTATATTGGTTTTGCCAAATGTCCTCTCTCCTAAAGTGGCAGGGTCTGGAAGCAAGGATTTAAGCAAACGAAGAGGCACTACTTTACAGCCATCCACTTCCACCTCGTCTATCCTGAGCATACCAACATTTTCCAAGCACTTCATATGGGTTAGATAACTTTGGGAAAAAGTCATAAAAAATCGTATTCTTTTTAATCCTTTTATATGTTTTACAAGTGATTCCATCTCTTCGTGATACATAAGATAACTATCTTTATGCCCAATCTCAGGATAATCCCAAACTTGCTTTATCTCAAGCGGTTTTGTTTCTATCCACCTGCCTTTACCATGTTTATCTTTTTCCCAATATCTGCCGTTTGCACTGACTTCTCTTAAGTTTATCTCGGGATTGAAGTTTGTAGCAAAAGCATACCCGTGATCACCTCCATTGCAATCAAGTATATCGATAGTATGGATTTCATCAAAATAATGCTTTGCCGCATAAGCACAAAAAACATTTGTAACACCTGGATCAAATCCACTTCCAAGAAGTGCCATTATCTTTTTTTGTTTATACTTTTTATCATAAGCCCATTGGAGTTTATACTCAAATTTTGCAGTATCACAGTGTTCATAATTGGCAGTATCAAGGTAGTGAACATCCGTTCTTAAACAAGCCTCCATGATTGAAAGGTCTTGATAAGGCAAAGCGATATTTAAAACCATAAAAGGTTTAACTTTTTTTATAAGCGCCACCATCTCATCGACATTATCAGCGTCCACTTCAGCTATATCTATATACTCTTTACCAACTTCATTTTGTATCTTTTCACACTTACTTAAAGTTCTGCTTGCAAGAGTTATCTTTTTAAATATATTGATATTTTGCACACATTTATAAACAACAACTCTGCTGACACCTCCTGCACCCACTATAAGCACCCCATTATCACTCATGCAAACCTCCATTATTTACAATTCACAGTTTAAAATTATACCATATTTGCAAGTATTATTTTTGCTCTTTTTAAAGCTTTACTTCTATGCGAAAGCTCTTTTTTAATATTTTCATCAAGCTCTCCCAAAGTTTTATCATATCCAAAAGGTACAAATATAGGATCATATCCAAAACCGTTATCTCCTCTTGCCTCATCTATCACATATCCGCTCATCCACCCATGCACTGTAAAAATCCCGGCTTGAGATACCAAAGCTATACATGCCGTATAAAATGCAGGTGTTTTTTTAATACCTCTTTTTTTCAAATCATTTATCAACTTAAAAAGATTATCTTTTGCAGTCGCATTTTCTCCTGCATATCTTGCACTAAAGATTCCAGGGGCATTGCCAAGTACAGGTAAACTTATGCCACTGTCATCAGATAAAACTACAATATTTCTTTTATTATCAATCGCATCAAAAATTGCATTTGCTTTTAAAATGGCATTTTCTTGAAATGTTTTCCCATTTTCTTCTATCTCAAAAGACTCTATAAAATCGCTATAAGGGGCTATATCTTTATTTTTGAAACTATTTTGTATCTCTTTAATCTTACCTTTGTTTGAAGTTGCCAATATAATTTTCATAATTATCCTTAATATTCTTATTCTATTGTATAATTCTAAAATTATTTTAACATTATTTGGAGGAAAGTATGGTTAGTTTAACTAAGAGAGTGATGCCTTTAAGCTTGATTATAGCTTTAAGATTTTTTGGGCTTTTTATAGTCCTTTCGGTTTTAAGCCAGTATGCATTGGGACTAAAACATTCAAGTGCATTGTTAGCTGGAGTTGCAGTTGGAGGGTATGCATTGACTCAAGCAGTGCTTCAAACCCCTTTTGGATTATTGAGTGATAAAATAGGAAGAAAAAAAACTATACTTTTAGGTTTACTTATCTTTATAGCAGGCTCTATAGTTTGCGCTATAAGCAATGATATATATTGGCTGTTATTTGGTAGATTTTTACAAGGTGCAGGAGCTATCGGCTCGGTAATAACTGCTATGATAGCAGATGTTGCAAATGAAGAAGAAAGAGCCCATGCGATGGCTATAATGGGCATGGTAATAGCTATGACTTTTGCAGTTGCTATGATAGCTGGACCTTTGTTTGCCGGATTTCTTGGCGTTCCTTCTCTTTTTTGGCTGACTGCCGTCCTTGCAGCCACAGCTCTTCTCATACTTTTTAGCTCAGTCCCTGAGCCTCCCCGAATAGTTCATACTTACTCAGAAGAAAAAGTAAGAATTAAGCATGTATTTCAAGATAAAGATTTAGTAAGAATGTACATTACTTTTTTATTTCACAGCTCAACTATGACCATAGCTTTTTTTATCATACCCATACTGTTAAAACACAAATTCCATATTGATCCTACTGGATTTTGGAAAGTTTATCTTCCTGCTGTTATATTTGGTGTTATAGCCATGGGTCCAGCTGCAGTTTTCGGTGAAAAGTATTCAAAAGGTAAAGAGATATTTCTTCTTTCTATATTTTTTATAGTTCTCTCATTTTTTCTAATGGGTTTTACAAATTCATTTTTACTTTTTGGCATAGGTGCCACATTTTTCTTTATAGGTTTTAATATGTTCGAACCTCTTTTGCAAAGTTTTGTAGCAAAATTTGCAAAAGTACACCAAAAAGGAACTGCTCTTGGAGTCGCCAATACATTTGCCTATATCGGTGTTTTTTTAGGAGGACTTTTTGGAGGCTATATGTATCAGCATTTTCAAGAAAAAGGTGTTGCCATATTTGTTTTTATAGTAGCTATATTTTGGACTTGGTGGATAATAGGCATGAAAAATCCGGGTAATAGAAAAACAGCATATATTGAGTTAAACGATAAAACAAGAGCAAAGCTTCATGATATAAAAAAAGCTAATGGCATAACAGATCAGTACATAAATGAAACAGAAGCTGTTATCGTCATAAAATATGATGCACAAAAGACTAATGAAGAATTTGTGAAAAAATTTTTTAAAGAGTAAAGCGAAAATTGACCTTGCTCACTATATCTTGCGATGAAGCCGTGCGTAAGGTCAGTTAAAAAATAATCTTGAAAAACTATAAATCTTTTTAAAAATCAAACGATATAGTTATAACTGACAAGGATGTCAGAATACAACTTAAAAGGATTTACTATGAGTTTTAGAATCAACACAAATGTTGCGGCACTGACCGCTCACATGTACTCACTTAACAATAACAAGAAGTTAGACAATGCTCTTGCTCAGTTAAGTTCAGGATTAAGAATAAACAAGGCGGCTGATGATGCTTCAGGATTAACTATCGCAGACAGTCTAAAAGCTCAAGCTTCAGGCTTGGGACAAGCTATCAGAAATGCCAATGACGGTATCAATGTGGTTCAAACAGCTGACGGTGCTTTGCAAGAATATACAAACATCATCAACACAGTAAGAACCAAAGCTATCCAGGCTGCATCTGATGGACAAAATGCAACTTCAAGAACTGCCATACAAAAAGATATAAATAAGCTTCTTGCAGAAGCTCAAAACATAGCATCAACAACATCTTTTAACGGCTTGACCCTGCTAAATGGCGGATTTCAAAACAAGACTTTTCAAGTAGGTGCTTATAGTGGTGAAACTGTCGCTATCAGTATCAACGATTCTCAAGTAAAAGCTGTGGGTAAATTTGCTTTAGATACAGGAACAACTGCTATCGGCACTACAGGCGGTACTACTCATACCGTCACAGCTACAAGTGCATCTGGGGTAAAAGTTACTTTCACAGAAACCAATGTAACAGGCAATACTTCTTTGCAAAATGCCCAAGCTCTCGTAGATGGTCTTAACGCAGCATCGCAAAAAGCAGGTGCAGGCATACAAGCTAGTGCTGTAGAGACAACTGCAGGATCAGGCAATTATACTATAAGACTAGATGCAAGAGGAACTTTCACAGTAAGCTCAAGCGGAGGAACAGGACTATCTGCTACTGCAACAGCAGGTCTTACAAATAACTTAAGCACAGTTGATGTCACAACTAAAGCAGGTGCTGAAAAAGCTATCATTATAGCAGGCTATGCTCTAAATGATGTAAACACAACAAGAGCGGATATTGGTTCAGTTCAAAACCAACTTTCTTCTACTGTAAGAAATATCTCAGTTACACAGGTAAATGTTACATCGGCACAATCTTCTATCATGGATGTTGACTTTGCCGCTGAATCTGCAAAATTTGCCAAGTATAACATCCTTGCACAATCAGGAAGTTATGCAATGAGTCAAGCAAATGCGGTTCAAAAAAATGTTTTAAGACTACTTCAGTAGTTTTGTCGGCTACGACTAGTCTTTTTTAAGACTAGTCGTACTCTTTAAAAATCTCCATATATTTATCTACTAATTTTAAAAGTTGAAATGATATAATCTTTTGAAAATGTTTTATATTTCTTTTTGGATTATTTATCTCGACAGTATTAAAAAAATCCCCTATATATCCTCCGATATTTTCTAGATAAATAATCAATATTTGAGATAGCTCAATCGTATTTGCATTTGTAGAGATAATAATTTCACTTGCCATTTTTACAAAAGCTTCTTGAAACTGACTCATTGAAGGATATCGCTGTTTTGAAAAGCTCAAGACAGCCTCTTTTTTCTTTTGAGCCTCATCAAATCTTTGTCTAAAAGCTACTTTTTCATCATCATTCATACAATTTGAAGAATTTGTACTAAAAAATGATAAAATATTATTTTTGAAACTTGGCTGTTCTTTTTTTGAAAAGTCAGAAAATTTTACCATACTGCTTCTTGTTGGTATAGTATCGTTAAAATATGCACCATTACTTAAGTTGTATATATTTTGATAATCTTTTTTAAACTTTTTCGTAAATTCATTTACCATATATATAGACATATCAAAAACTGGCAAAGTAGGAACTTTCCCTAAAAAATTACCTTTTACGAAAAACTCTGTTCCTCTTAGTGAAACTGCGTCACTTTCTTCTGCTTTTTTTAAACCGCTAGTATCAAAAGCCGAATGTCCTTTGACATGAGAGCTTTTTGTTTTAGCATCGAGTGCAAGATCCAAACCAAGAAGATACAGCTCCTTTACTCCAACTATAAGAGTTAAAGCATAAGCCACTTCCCCTACACTAAAAGCTTCAAGAAATCCTTTTGAAAACATATACCTGGTTCTATCTTCAAAAAGAAATATTTTATCTTTTTGCACCATATCTTTAAAAGACTTTAAACTGCTACTTGGCGAAAGCAAGAAAATACAAGAAGAGAAAAAATCTTTTGAAGGCATCTTTAAGAAAGCCTCTTTCACAGGCACTACACCCTCATCAACATGTACTATAATATCAGGCTTTATCCCCGCCTTATATAAAACAGGAGTTGCCATAAAAAGAGATACAACAGTTACAAACTGAGCATTTTCTTTCAACCATTTTATCTCTTTCCCAAGTGATGGTCCAGCAGCAATCAACACTAAAGGTCTTTTTGAAAATAATGAATTTTTTTCATAATGTTTAGATATATCAAAAAAATTATATTTGTCAAAAATACTTTTAACAACTTTTAAATTTTTGATCAACAACTTATCTTGAAGGTAAGTATTACTTGACTGGCTTACTATATAATTTTGTATTTTAGATACTTTTTCTCTATAATGTGGATATAATATAGAATATTTTATATAATTATTTCTTATAAAACTATTGTGAAAGAATGAATTAAAAATATCTTTCAATCCAGCATCACTTTCCATAATACTAAAGTAAAGCTCACTTTCATTAGCGATTTCAGAGTAATCTGTAACAAACAAAGAAAGTCTAAAAATTTCTAAATTATCCTCTATGATTAGATACATAAAAGAGTGAATTTTTTCGTGTATTGCCTCAATATGAGTTCCAAGTCCAACTCCAAAAAAAATAAACTTATATATTAATTTCATGGTTGTATTTTTATCATACAGCTTATCTACAAATCCTATAACAGGTGCAGTTGTAACAAACTGTGATGTTGAGGGATCTTCATCATTTGCTGCGTTTACAGCCTTTTCATCAAATTTATAATTATAAAAAGTTTCTATCACACCTTTGTTTTTTTTATAATTTATACTATCAGCCTCATCTTTAGCTTTTTTTATACTATCACTTCCATAAAGCCAATCACCCGATGCTGTATCTAAAACATCAAAATATCCATCTTTATACTCAAGGGTGTATCTCTCTTTGTAACTCCCATTTCCTATAGCTTGATTTAATATATCTATCTTATCATATACTTCAGAGTGGGTCTTTGAAAAATAGATTAAATTATTTTGGAAAGTTTGCATTGCTTTTTCTTGAATTTCTTGCATATTATGCCTTCTCTCATTCCTTTTTTATTAGTTGATATCCAACTTAATCAGATAGTATTTATCATATCAAAAAAATTTATAATATTTAGTTAAAAACTGACCTTATCCGCTATCTAAAAGGTAACAGCATGGACTCATAAGACAAATGTGCCATTTTTATAAGAAAATCAACTCCTGGTATGAAAAGAGTATGAGAGTTTCCAAGTCCTCCCCATAGTATCAAGATAGCTACTAAAGCTATGATTTTAGGAGAAACTCCTTTTAGTTTCGGTCCTTCTCTCATCATTGGGCTTTTATAAAAGTACATTACTGCTATAAGTTTAAAATAATAATAAATAGATATAAAAGTTGCCAAGATTCCTATGATAGCTAGTATATAATTGTGAGCCTCGATAGCCGAGGTAAATATGTAAAACTTTCCTATGAAACCTATGGTTCCTGGAATTCCAGCCAATGAAAACATAAAAATTGTCATCATAGCTGCCATATAAGGATGAGACTTTGCAAATCCTTTAAAATCATCATAAGTTACTCTCAATTTTTCATCTGAGGTTATATATGAAAGCAAACCAAAAGCCCCAATAGCAGATAAAAAGTAAGCCACCAAATAAAATATAATGGAAGTAGTCGCCATAATACCAACACTTTGTATGGATGAAACAGCTATAAGCATATAACCTGTATGCACTATGCTTGAGCTTGCCAACATTCTTTTTATACTTTTTTGTATGGTCGCTAAAAAACTTCCATAGGCTATAGTAAGAATCGTCACCCAATAAAACAATTCATGCCAAGAATACGAGATAGTATCAAAATCCACAACAAGCAATCTTAACAAAAAGCCAAATATCGCTATCTTAAAAGTTGCTGCCATAAACCCAGTAACAGGAAGAGGTGCCCCATCATATACATCAATAGTCCAAGACTGAAAAGGAAAAACTGAAATCTTAAAGAAAACAAGTATTATAATAGCTGTACCACCAAGTTCCGCAACTGACAAATTACTTGTCTGATGAGAAGCAAGATAGATACCGATACTGCCTAAAAGTGTTGTACCTGTTTGAGCATACAAAAGTGCAACTCCTAAAAGAAAAAATGATCCAGCAAATGCTCCTAAAACCATATATTTAAAAGTTGCTTCTATCCTTTTATTGTTTGCTCTGTTAAACCCTGTCATAACATATATGCTAAGTGATGCTATCTCTAAAGATATAAAAGCAGTAACAAGTTCATTTGAGTGCATAAGCATGCTCATTCCAAAAATAGCAAAAAGCAATAATGCAAAAAATTCACCTCTAAAATAATCTCTTCTTTCAAAATAATGTTTTCCCACCAACATGGTAAAAATACCGCCACCAATCAATAAAAGAGAAAAATAAGAAGAAAATGTATCTGCTATAAACATTGCATTAAATACTGACGGAAAAAGCTTATATGAATATAGTTTATCAAGATGGAAACTCGCAAATATAGCCGATACTGTTAAAAAACCCATAGTAACATAAGCATAGGTTTGAATTTTGATATGCTTAAATCCGCTCAATATCATAAGAGTCATTCCGCCAAAAACAAGCAATATTTCAGGCATAAAGTAAAAAAGATGGGTAGAGTTCATATCATGCCCCCACTTTTAATATACTATGAAGGTAATAAAATATCGTAGGCTCTATTTTTGCTGTAAAAAGTTCCGGATAAATTCCCATTATAATGATAATAGCAGCCAAAGGAATCAACCCAATAACTTCATAATATGTCAAATCTATCATTTTTGAAGTATCATTTTTTGTATCTTGCAAGATAGCTCTTTGAAACATCCAAAACATAAATACAGCTGCCACCAAAACCGTTGTAGCTGAAACAATGCCCATATCCAAAGCTCTTTTAAATGAGCCTATGACAATAAGAAACTCAGCTACAAAACCGTTTGTTCCAGGAAGTCCTACAATGCTTAAAAGAAGTATGGCAAAAAACAGAGTAAAAAGCGGTGCTTTTTTTGCAATACCGCCAAGTTTGCTTATTTGAAAAGTCCCTATATTTGTCCTTAATTTTCCAGTAAGTAAAAATATACCGCCAGTTGCTATAGCATGAGCTATTATCAAAAATAAAGCTCCCAGCATAGCATATTCATTCAATGCAAATACTCCGACTACGATAAACCCCAAATGTGAAGCTGAAGAGTAGGCAAACATCTTCTTCAAATCATCTTGCATAAGTGCGGCAATACCAAAATATATCAAATCAAAAAGTCCAAGCCAGATAAAAAGCGATGAATACTCTTTAAAAAGTCCTGGAAAAAGTGGCATCACAAACCTGATAACACCATAGATACCCAGTTTTGCCATAAATGAAGATAATAAAAATACACCACCAGTTGGTGCATTTTTATATGTCTCAAGAAGCCATCCATGAAAAGGAAAAAGCGGTATTTTTATAGCAAATGCAAGCATAAATGCCCAAAACAGCCAAAATTTTTCAGTTGAACTTAGTATGGTTATCTTTGTCAAGTCATTAAGTTGAAAGCTCCAAACATTAAATTCATTATGAAATGCAACTCCTAAATACAAAATAGCGATAAACATAAACAATGAGCCGCTTATGGTATAAATTGTAAATTTAAGTGTTGAAAAAACCTTCTCTCCATGACCGAACATACCGATAATCAAAAATACAGGCAGCACCATAGTTTCCCAAAAAAAGTAAAACAGCATCAAATCAAGAGAAAAAAGAGCACCAAGCATTCCGCTTTCGATAAGAAGCATACTTATCCAATACCCTTTTGTTCTACCTTCCCACAAAAGCAGATATCCAGCAGGCACCAAAACAGCAATAAGAACCAATATGGCCAACGAAAAGCCATCAATACCTACATAATAACTAATACCATAACTCTTTATCCAAGAATGATACTCAATAAATTGCATATAAGAAACCGGCTGAAAATCCAAAAACAGTTTAAAAGATAAAATTAAAACGATAACGCCTGCCAAAAAAGCAAAGTTTCTTGTAGTTTTAGCATTGGTGTTTAAAATCATCAGCAAGAATGCCATCGCCATCGGTGTAAAAATAATGTAAGATAAAATTCCTATATCCATAATCTAACCCATCACATATATCATATAAGAAAAAAACACACTCGCACCCACTAACATAGAAAATGCATAAAATCTCACATTTCCATTTTGTAAAACTGATGCAAATTCGCTGATATTATAAAAAGATTTTGCAAACATCATAACCGTACCGTCTATAAACTTTTTATCAAATATTTTATATATAAAAATACTGAGCCTTTGTAAATTTTTAACAAATAAAGCATTGTATATTTCATCAATATAGAATTTACGATATACAATTCCTGTAAATTTTATCTCTTTATTTAAATTTATTCCTGCAAATTTTATATATGCCGCATAAACTCCAACCAAAGCAACCAAAGTATTTAGCACCATTAATAATATCTCTATTTTGCGAGAAGTCTCCCAATTATTATTATTTAAAAATGACAGCCATATCGCTATCTGATTATCTCCGCCAAATATAGAAGGTATCCCAATAAAACCTGCGCCCAAACATCCTATCGCCAATATAACAAGAGGATAAGTGACAAACGGTGATAATTTTAAAGGCTTTTTTACTCTCTCATTACTTACTGGTGCTATAAAAACCACAAAAAATAATCTAAACATATAATATGCAGTTAATCCGGCGGTAAAAAGCTCTATCGCCCAAATATAATAATGTCCCGATGCAAATGCCTCAAGTAAAATCTCATCTTTACTAAAAAATCCGGCAAACGGGAAAATACCGCAAATTGCCAAAGTTGCGGCTAAAAAAGTATAATAAACCGTCTTTGAAACATCTTTCATTCTACCCATTTTAAATATATCTTGTTCATGGCGAAGCATAAGTATAACTGCACCCGCACCCATAAAAAGGAGTGCTTTGAAGAATGCATGAGTAAAAACATGAAAAAGTCCCGCACTATAAACTCCCATGCCAACGGCTACAAACATATATCCCAACTGCGAAATCGTAGAATAAGCCAATATCTTTTTTATATCCCTTTGCTTCATAGCAATAATAGCAGCAAACAAAGAGGATAATGCTCCGATAATAGCTATAAACTCTCCCACATTAGGAACCAAGGAATATAAAAAATGAAACCTTGAAACCATATACACTCCAGCTGTTACCATGGTTGCTGCATGGATTAAAGCAGAGACTGGAGTAGGTCCTGCCATGGCATCTGGCAACCAAACATAAAGAGGTATTTGGGCTGATTTACCCATAGCTCCCAAAAACAGACTAAATCCTATAAATATAAGCATCCCGTTTGGAATACTTTTGATATTTTGTTCAAGCGAGGCATAATCAAATCCCTTATAACCAATATATATAAAAAGCAAAGATAAACCTATGATAAATCCGAAATCACCGATTCTGTTAAGTATAAAAGCTTTATTGCCTGCGATTACATTTTGTGCATCTTTATAATAAAAACTAATGAGTAAATAAGAACAAAGCCCTACTCCTTCCCAGCCAAAAAACATAAATACAGGATTATCCGCCAATACAAGTATAAGCATCATGCCAAGAAAAAGATTAAAAAATGAGAAAAATTTTCCATATCCCTCATCACCTTTCATATAACCTGCTGCATAAATATGTATAAGTCCACCTATAAATGTAATGAACAGTGCCATAAATATGGAAAGATGGTCGCCCAAAAATGAAATATTTACATCAAACTTAGCTACCTTTAGCCACCTAAAAGCCGTATATTGCAAACTGCCCGAGGCTTTATCAAAATGTAAAAATATGATAAAAGTTAAAACAAAACTAATCAAAGGTGTCAATAAAGCAATAACAGTAAAGATATGATCATGTATCTTTTTAATTTTTATACTAAAAAGATATAAAAATCCTAAAATTATAAAACCAAGTAAAGGTGAAAGAACTATCCACAAAAGATATTCATTCATTTATGCTCCCTTTTTTGGGATAATTTTACAAAAATATCAGCATCAAGCGTTCCTTTTCTTTTATACAAAAGTACAACCAAGGATAAAAACAAAGCCGCCTCGGCAGCTGATACCGCTATTACCATCATCGCAATAACCTGCCCGTCCATAGTATGAAAATATCTTGATAAGCCTACAAACATTAAGTTGACAGCATTTAGCATAAGTTCAAGAGACATATAAATCACAAATATATTTTTTCTCGAAATTACACCCGCTATTCCTATCGAAAAAAGGGTAAATGCAACAAACATCAAAGAAGTTAAAGAGAACATTATATTTTCCTTTTGGCAAAAACTATTGCACCAATCAAAGAGATGATAAGTAGCACAGAAACAAGTTCAAACGGAAAAAGCCAGTTTTTATATAAAAGCATTCCAAGGGCTTTTACAGTTCCAAAATTATTATTTAAAAGTGCCATATTAGCTTTTGGCAAAGTGGCTATAGCTTTTAGTAAAGCTATATCTATAGGGATTATAAAAACTATTGATATTAGGATATATTTAAGTTTATGAGGCTCTTTTGGCAAGCTTTCCTCTTTTATATTTAAAAACATTATAATAAGCAAGATAAGCGTTATAATTGCTCCGGCATAAACTATAATCTGCACTAAAAAAATAAATGATGCACTAAGTAAAGCAAATAATCCAGCAAGTGATAAAAGTGTAACTATGAAACTAAAAGCACTGTTCATAGGCTCTTTTGCATATATCATAAAAAATGCGGATAAAATTGCCGATAAAGACAAAATAACAAAAATGACATCAATCATCAAAATCCTTTGATCTTTCATTTTTTAGCAATTTATCTTTTGTTAAGATAAAATCTTCTCTTTTTTTGCCAATAAAGCTAAATATCCCAGTATCCATCCTTATAGCATCACACGGACATGCTTCAACGCACTCCCCACAAAATACACACTCAAGCAAATCTATATCAAACCTTTTAGGCATTTTTTCATCAACTCCGTCAGTTCGCTCAACAGCCTTTATAAATATACACTCAGAAGGACAAGCAGTGGCACACATAAAACAAGCCACACACCTTATACTTCCGTCATCTCTGTGAGTAAGTCTGTGAACTCCTCTGTATCTGCTTGTTATATCTTTTGGTTTTTCTTCGGGATACCAAACAACTCTTAAGTTGTCAGTATCTTTTAAATTTTTCATAAAATGGGAAAATGTAACTTTCATGCCACCAAAAATCGCAGGCAGATACAGTTTTTCTTTTATCGAATTACCGTTTCTTGGTATTATTTTAGTTTTTATATTTTTCATGCACTTATCCAGACAACAGCTACAGCAGTTACAAAAACATTGGCTATGGATAATGGAAGCAGATACTTCCAACAAAGTGTTTGAAGTTGATCATACCTAAAGCGAGGAAGCGTCCACCTGACCCAGATATAAACCAAATTCATCATAAAAAGCTTTATAACAAAAGAGCCAAATTGTAAAAGTGCCGTTAAAACAGATATCACATTTGGCGTCTTAAGTAGTAAGTTAAAATATAACAAAAGAGCTATTAACACAACATTGAAGCCAATAATTCCTTTTGCTAAAATTTTACTCTCTTTGTTTCTTGCATCGTTTTCTTTTTTCCATTTATTGTTTTTATACATCCACTTAATAAAAAAGTAACTAAATAGTGGCAAAAGAAATATTATCACATAAGATATGATAGAAATATTTGATTTTATAGCATCGGTTGACAGCCATGGCAAGTTATATCCTCCAAAAAACAGAGCCACTATCACCGCACTTGAAGCACTCATAGCTACATATTCGCCCACAAAAAAAAGACCAAATTTCATAGCTCCGTACTCAGTGTGAAAACCGCCAACTATCTCACTCTCCCCCTCAGCTAAATCAAACGGAGTTCTATTTGTTTCTGCAAATGCCGCCACTATAAATGTTATTGCTGCAATAGGCTGTAAAATAATCCCCCATGCAGGAATAAAACCAAATAGCAATGCACTCTGTTTTATAACAATATCATTTAAGTCGATAGTTCCGTAAATTATAAGCATAACAATAACTGAAAGTGCCATAATAGGCTCATAGCTTATAGTGCTTGCGCTAGCTCTTAATCCGCCTAAGAGACTATATTTATTATCACTGCTCCAGCCTGCTAATATGATGCCATACACACTAAGTCCGGAAATCGCCAAAAACCATATAATTCCCAAACTCATAGGAAGTACCTGTAAAGAATAACTTTTACCGTTTATAATCAAGTTATCTGCGAAAGGGATGATACTAAAAGTTAAAATAGAGCTAAACAGCACTATAGTAGGAGCCAGAGAAAAATAAAACTTGTTTTTTACATGACTTGGTAGTAAATCTTCTTTAAATACAAGCTTTAACATATCAGCAAAAGATTGTATCAAACCACCCAGCCTAAATCCTGCGATATTACATCTATTTGGGCCTGATCTATCTTGGATAAATCCCGCAACTCTTCTCTCAAGCCATACCAAAACAGGAACTCCGCCCAAAGACAATATAACAACTATAAGAATATTGATAATAACTACAGATATCAAAATTCCGCTCATGCCTCTTCCTCAAGTTTATACCCGCAAGCATCAAGTAAATCAAGATTTATTTTAGAAAAAATTTTATTTTTACAAAGATACTCTTTCCATATTTTCTTTTCATCCATATACTCATGTTCTATATGAGAAAGAAGCTCTATGAGTGTTCTTGGTTGTAGATTTTTATGCACTATCTTTTCACTTTTTTGTAAAATCCACTCAAAGTTTATGTATGATCCTCTTTTTTCATAAACAGAAGCTATCGGTATATTGAACTCGTAGTTTTCGCAATCTTGAGTGCTCGTTGTGAAGTTGAGTACTGTTTTAGATTTGAAAATATCTTTTTGCAAATGAGCGATTTTATGATCTATTATAATGATATTTTGATACTCTGTCAAAGTAGCATTTAAATGCTCTGCCACCTCAATACCTAAAAGTTTAATACCGTTTATATTAGATGCTCTTTGCTTTGTTCTTAGAAGATTATCTTCAAAACTTTCATCAATATACTCTTGAAGAGAGGTTATGACTCTAAAATCTTTTTTCCTAGATAATATTTTTATATATGCCATCTCTTCAAGAGATAGTGAAGGAGATACTACGAAAATTGGCTCTTTATCAAGAAAGAGTTTTACTTTTTTTAAAATCTCTTCCAAATCTATCTCTTTATTTTTATACAAAGGATCAAAAAGTCTATTTTCATTTTCTTTTTTATAACTGTATCTTCCGGTATCACATATAAAAAAACCATTCACTTTATCATTTCTTCTAGGCTTTAGGCGGTAAATGATATCATCTTCATATTTTGCCTTTTCATGCCCGACTCTTAAGTTGCATCCTCTTGAACATTCCATGCAAATACCGTTGCCATGAGACAAAAACCAAACTCGTTTTTTAAATCTAAAATCTCTGTTTGTCAAAGCTCCAACCGGACAAATATCTACTACATTGCCTCCATAGGGATTATCAAAACTTTTTCCGGGAAATGTAGTTATAACGGAACGGTCACTTCTTTTTTCCACTATCAAATCATCTGTTTTTGTATAAAGTTCAGTAAATCTGACACATCTTTTACAAAGTACGCATCTTTCTTGGTCAAGCATAACTTCGCTACCAAGATATACATGTTTTTTTGCTTTTACTTTAGGGGTATCAAGCCTGCTGTCATAAAGCCCTTCTTCCATATAATACTCTTGAAGTTTACATTCTCCGGCTTGATCACAAATAGGACAGTCTATTGGGTGATTTATAAGTTC
This sequence comes from Campylobacteraceae bacterium, assembly GCA_026993075.1. Classification (GTDB taxonomy): domain Bacteria; phylum Campylobacterota; class Campylobacteria; order Campylobacterales; family JALSKU01; genus JALSKU01. The sequence goes on along the minus strand of JALWUQ010000004.1, from coordinate 9,831 downwards.
AAGTTCAAGTATTCCTCTTTTGACTTTTTCAATATTTTTACCTTTTGTTCTAACTATCATCCCCTCTTTTACAGGAGTATCACAAGCAATCTGTGGTCTTTTTTGTCCCTCTATTTCAACCATGCACATTCTACAGTTACCATCAGGTCCCAAAGCCTCATGGTAACAAAAGTGAGGAATATAAATATCATTTTTAATCATCGCCTCAATCAGCAATGTCCCCTCTTTGACATTTATCTTTTTATCATCAATGTTCACCGTAAGCATAAAAAAACCTTATATAAGTACAACGACTTTATATTTTAACAACTACAATTTTACACTCTCATAACTTTGATTGAGCTTTGCTTTTAAAGGATAAGAAGACAGATTGCAAAATGAAAAAGATAACAATACGGGAATTATGCACCTCAACCCCCATATTGTTTTAATTTATTTAATCAAAAGGAAGAACAACTCCTCCGTTTGGTGTAATCTTTACATTTGATGTGGCTTCACCTTCGCTGTGAAATTGTTTTGATTTTTTCTTAACCTCTCTCAAAATCATACCTTTATTTGCCACTCCTGATAAAACTTTTGCATAAGACACCTTTGGCCTTACCGTAGTTATTTCTATCTGTCCGGATTTTATCTCTTCATAACCTAAAAATTCATGAGTATATGGGTCTTCTAATCTTTGTCCTATTTTATATATATTGTAAATCTCTCCTTGATGCACACTACTACTTCCTTGGTTTATGATAACACTGTTTGAAGTTACCATTATTATCCTTGGAGGATATATATTTCTTAAAATATGATTCAATATAACTCCCGCAATATCATTTGTTGTTTTTGCCACTAAAGATTCTCTCGAACCATAAGAGGAATTATTTGGAAGGTTAAAATTTCTTGATATTGTCTCGCTCCATTTTATCTGCTGTGTTGCCATAACCAAAATCCTATAAGATACGGTTACACTACATACAGTCTTAGAAGTTTCAGGAAGTCCTATGTCATTGTGATTTACAATATTTTTAATACTATAATTGAGTATTTGGCCTATCAACAGATAATCAGTCCCGAGTCTTCTGCCAAGTTCCAAAAAAGCATTTTTATTTGTATCGCCAGAAAGTATAAAATTTTTTTCACCTTGATAATATTTATTGTTTTGTCTGTCTAAAACAGTAAATTTTCTTGCCTGTGTAATCAATGAAACAAGTGCCTGAGTAAATCTTTGTGATATTTGTTTTCCGCTTTCATTGCTTCCTAAAATATCATAACTGTTTTTATATTCAAAAGGTATTATTGCTATTTTTCGCCTGTTATTTGGACTAAATCCTGGCGTTTTGTACCTTAGCATTTTAATTCTAAGCTTAACTATCCACTCACTACCTTCTTTTCTTGAGTCAATAATCCTGTACTTTCGTATAAAGCCTCTTGTTGCCTCTTTGATCCTTTTTTGAGATTTCTCGGAGATAGAGATACCATGGGAGCTTTGACCATCTAACGATATAGCCGCTTCTTTGATTGCCTTTGCATAAACTCTTTTGGAACTTATTGCAACTCCATTGGTTTGCTTTACTGCCTCTATGAGAGCATTTCTTATAGCTATTGTCCTGCTCATGCCAGAACCTTCAACTATCAAGTATGTAGTTTTTATACTGGCAAAAGAAAATACAGGGAATAGAATCATTAAAAATATAATTATTTTTTTCATTGTTAAACCTTAAAAATCATTAATATTGTTAACTGGCTTACTTACTTCAATAGATTTTTTGTAAACATGTTTTTTGATCTTTTTCTTAGTCTTGTATCTTCCACTGTTAAAATCATTTACTGCTTTTAAAGTCTTATATCTCCATACCCTAACTACGCCTACAAATTTAACTCCGTTTTTTGTTGTATATCTCCAGGTTTTAACTGTGCTGACACCTTTTAAGCTTGCACTTGCATTGCTTCTTGCATTATTATTTGTAATTTTAATAATATTTTTTATGGTTTTTTCTATAGTGTCACTGTTTAGCTTCATTTTTCTTTGAACATATCTTCTTATTTCTTCGCCATTTGCTCTATTTTGCTTGACACTCAAATATCCATTGATAATTTCAGCTATTTGTGCATCTGCATTACTTTTTGCATTTGCCTTGGCTTCACTTCTTAACTGATTATTTATATAGCTGTCATTATCTTTGGAGTAAGAACCTATACCATAAGATATTATCATTGGAGTTCCGTCTAAATCATAAGCAAGCCTTACTCCAAAAGTACTTAGATACTCTTTTTTATTATTTGGTAAAAGATCTTCAATACGCCTTCCTTTGCCATGAACTATAGAGTTTCTTCTAAGCCTTATATCTTTTGCTATTTGTATTGTTTTTGCTGAAGCAACGGCAATTATACCGACAACATAACTGCCACTTTTATCTGTCGCAAGCGATGTTTGTATAGGAAAAAGACCCGCTATGCTCCCAGAAGCTATTCTTAGGGTATTTTTTAAAAACTTATCTCTAAAAATATCTTTCTTCTTTATTGGAGTCATTTTTTTCAATTCATCAGGGCTGACTCCCAATTTTATCAACTTTTTATCTAATTTTTTATCAGTTACTTCTAAGCTTTTATCAAAAATTTTAAGAATTTTTCCAACAAATCCCTTTACATTCGGATTTGGCAATTCTATCTGCTTTGCGTTAGTTGATCTATCAGAATAAAACGATTTTATCTTAGCTGTTAAAACTCTTCCAAATCTTGCCATCAGATATTTAGTCTGTAATTTCATAAGTGCTTTGTCATAAGCATTTACAAGAGCATCGCCAAATTGCGGATCAGTAGGTTTTAAAGAAACTGCCTGTGATGCAAAAAAGAAAAATTTTCCATTTTGTTCACCAAATTCATGTATTCCAAACTTTTTTATAGCATTATATGCCCAATCATCTATGGAATCGGTTGCATCTTCTACATTATTTGGATTTGAAAGCTTATTTATCTCATTCATATCTTTTTGATTTATTTTAATAGTACTTTTTGCCATTGAAAAAGATATAAAACCCAATAAGACCAAAGTGAATATACCTGTAAATAATTTTTTCATCATTTTACCTTACCAATTTACTGATTTGCTGCTTCCAGCTTTGCTTATAACCGTTTCGCCTTCCCAATACGCCAAGCCTGTCTTGGTGTCAGTGAGTGTTAGCTGAAAATAGTAATCAACTCTTGTTTCACCATTAGATAAAGTTGAATTCCTCTGGATAATCTTTCCGGAAAGAGAAAAATCATAACCTATAAGTTGTCCTTTTTTAACAACAGTTTTTTGATTTACCTCATCTGAATTTCTTAATTTTCTCGCCTCATTTGTCATTTCATCAGTAGTCCCGCCTGCTCTAAACTCAGTAGTTACCACTACTTTTCCACTTTGTAAAAGTGCGATTCTTATACTTTTGGTTAATTGATCCATATCAATCATTTGGTCTGTATCATTTACAATTCTAGAAATCGCCAATACATATCTTCCGCCACCTGGCTTATTTAACGCACCGCTTTTTAGCATAGACTGCACTGCATCATGGGAAGCTTTTCTAAAATCTTGATAATCAAGCCCTAAAGTAGCAGCTTTTGCACTTGCTGGATGTTGATTGTTGATATATGTAGGCTGACCTCCTGCACATCCAGCAAAAATAACAGCCGTTATAATTGCAAGTAGTGATAATTTACCTATATTCTTTAGTTTCATTTGGAATCCTTTCTTTGTTTTTTGCATAATTTACTATATTTATCTTGTAAGTTCTTACATTTGGAGATGTAGCAACAATATTATATATTTCACTTTCGCCCGGCGCTAAATGAATTTTGTGAAATCCTCCGGTTATGCTTGTTATCTTAAATCCATTTTTATCAAACCATTGCACTTGGTACAATGCATCCACAGCAGTATGAGGCAAAAGATTTTTCAAAGCAAATTGTACCTGAGCCAAACCGTCAACTCTTTCTTTACTTATAGAGTCTGTTACTACTATTTTGTTTCTTAATGAATTGTCTATACTTATTGGCCAATTCGGGTGAGCAGGAACAGGGGTATTTTGGCAACCTACAAACAATATAACCGCTGTTATACTTAGTATGATTTTAGAAAGATACTTCATTGTATATTGCCTTTGATGTTGGTGTTACTATCCTAATAAATACTATATGATTTTTCTTTGGATTTAAATTCATAGTAAATACTTTAGTATGATTTGGTGTAAAAACTGATAATTTTGAAGATTTTATCTCAATTCTTGCAATTTGAAAATTCTTAGGTAAAAGCAACCATTGTCTAGTATCTGCTCTATTCATGAATCCTTGATAAGCTGCACCGATGATACCTCCAAGCAAACCTCCTCTTTTTTTGAGCTCATACTGTATAAGACTTTGAGTAACTGTTCTTGTAATAGCTCTTGCCATGATAGTTGGAAATCTCTTTTTGAACTCTGTTTTTATGATTTTATCCATACTTGCAATTTCTTTCGTACTAACAGATTTATTTGCATTTTGTATATTTAGATATGAAAATGCTGCAGGGTTCTCTTTAAAAGTAGGAAGAGCTATACCTGTATAATATATACTTTTTGTCACTAAAAACAGTGGTATATCAAATCTTAACTCCTTTTTGCTTGGTCCTCTTCCATTTGCAAAAATTATCCAGGCATAATGCTTATTTGATTTATGATTTAAAGTTCCTGCATATTTAAAAGCAAATTTCCAATCATTTTCAACATAATTTGCACCGGCTTCATTTCCTTTAATCATGCCATAAGTCTCTTTAAGCAAATTGGTTGCTTTTTGATAATCATGTGCTCTAATGGAAAATAATCCAGCCATATAACTTGCAAATGGATTTACAAAATCAGGATATGGTTTAAAAGCAAATAAATTGGTATATTTTTTCTCTATCGCATTTTTTGTTTTTTGATTATTAGCTGATTCCTCAACTCTTTTTTGGCTTACTTTTTTACCTTTTAACTTTTTCTTATTTTCCTCTTTGATTTTTTGTTTTTCCTGAGATATTTCTGATTGAAAGAATTTTTTAGCCCTTCTTTGTCTCTCTATTGCTCTGTTAAACTCAACTCTTGCACTTGATATCTTGCCTTCGCTTAGATAATCCATGCCTTTATAAGTATTGACCATTATTCCCTCATAAATTCTAGGTCTATAATCCATAAAAGTATCATTTGTAAGAACAGCACCGATATTTGCAAACATTTTACCGGCTAAAACTTCTTTATCAAATTTTTTTATCTTTACTTCGGATTTATTAAAAAAGAAAATACTTTGGTTGTAGTCTTGTGCATATCTTGAGATGAGTCCCGCATCCAAGTACCACAATAAATCATCTTTTTGTTTTTTTACCAAATTTTTTGAAAGCTGTTGATAGCCACCTGTTTTTTCTACACTTTCATAATTACCTGATTTGCCTATCTTACCCAAATCTGGCGTTGTTCCCGCGCAACCGGCTAAGATAATAGATCCGCATACTATACCCAAAATACTCTTCTTTGTCATATTCATCCTTACATATTTGTGATTTTTAAAGTATTATTATATTTAAAATTAAAGATAATGTCAATAATTATGCTAAATTAAAGCTTTATGCATAAATAATTAAACATGCCGACATTTTTATAACATTTTCTTATACTCTCTATTCTTATTTACTTAATTAACTGACCTTGTAAAATATAAGGTCAGTTAATAATAATTTTATATTAATTATAGTAAAGTTATCATTTATTTTGAGGATATTTAAAATGGCAACGAAACACTACGAAGTACTTATAGTAGGCGGAGGCATTTCAGGTGCAGCACTTTTTTATGAACTTGCAAAATATACAGATATAAAAAGTATTGCTTTAGTGGAAAAATATGAAAAACTTGCAAAATTAAACTCTTGTGGGACCAGTAACTCGCAAACAATCCACTGTGGAGATATTGAAACAAATTACACAGTCGAAAAAGCAAAAGGCGTAAAAAGAACTGCTAATATGATAGCAAAATATTGCCTTCAGCATAATTATCAAAATAAATTCATGTTTGCTCATCAAAAGATGGCACTTGGTGTTGGAGAAGAAGAAGTTTATTATATGAAAAAAAGATATGAAGACTTTCAAAATTTATTTCCTTACTTAAAAGTATTTGACAAAGAAAAACTTGCTCAGATTGAACCAAAATTAGTTTTCGACAGAAATGGCAAATACAGGCCAGATGAGATAGTTGGAGTAGGAGTTGAAGCAGGAAGCAAACATTACAGTACAGTTGATTTCGGGATAATGACAGAAACTTTTGTAAAAAATGCAAAAAAAATAAAAGATAAAGTCACAGATGTGTATCTAAATTCAAAAGTTATAGAGATACAAAAAGATGACTCCAAACATATTATTAAAACACAACATCAAACTTTCACTGCCGATTTTGTTGTTGTTAATGCCGGGGCACACTCTTTGTATATTGCACACCAGATGGGTTATGGTACAGACTACGGTTGTTTGCCGATGGCCGGCAGTTTTTATCTAACTACTAAAAAGATTCTAAATGGAAAAGTATATATGGTTCAAAATCCAAAGCTTCCTTTTGCCGCTTTACATGGTGATCCTGACATATTGGCAAATGGTTTTACCAGATTTGGACCAACTGCGCTTGCTCTTCCCAAGCTTGAGAGATACACCGGCGGAACATATATGGATTTTGCCAAGACACTGAATTTTGACACAAATATTTTAAAAATATTTTCGGATTTACTTTCTGATAAAGATATAAGAAACTATATTTTTAGAAACTTTATGTTTGAAGTTCCATATATCAATAAAAAACTTTTTGTAAAAGATGCAAGAAAAATTGTACCTTCTCTTGAACTTGACGATATTAGATATGCGAAAGGATTTGGCGGAGTAAGACCACAGGTATTAGACAAGAAAAATAAAAAACTCATGTTAGGAGAAGCCAGTATAAATCCAGGAACTGGCATAATATTTAATATGACACCAAGTCCCGGTGCTACAAGCTGTCTTGGCAATGCCGAAAGAGATACAAAAATGGTTTGTACATACTTAAACAAACAATTCAACCAAGATGAATTCAATAAAGATTTAGTAGATGAAGATTGAAATATTTTTGATGATTTTGTGTAAATATGTAAAAAAGTTAAATTATTAATATAAATATAGTGTTAAATTAATGTAAAATTTATTATTTTTGCTATAATACACTGCAATTATTGATACTTATTGGAAATATTAGCAAATTTATTGTAACAGGAGATCAAAAATATGAAAAAGATTTTATATATTACCGATCGAGAAGAGTATTCTGAACACAATTTTATAGGTCCTCTTTTTGAAAAATATCTATCTGAATATTTGCAAGTAGATATTGTCTATTTTTCAAAGTATAAGAGTTATTTGGGGCAAAAAGATCGTTGCCTAATCATACCTGAATTTAAAAAAAAGAATATGTTCGAGTGTTTGAAAGATAATGATATAAATATTTCAAGTTATGACTGTATCATTGTTAGAAATATGCACGATGTTTTAAAATATGTATTGGAAAACAAAAATAAATACAATATAAAAGTAGGTTTTAGGCTCTCCTTTCCAAAAATTACTGGGGAGTTAGAGCGAGCAAAAGCCGAAAACAGATCCAACTTAGTAAAAGTGATAAATCACAAATTAAGAACTTACTCAAAACTACAACTCATAAACCAATGTGATATTTTCCTACCGACTTCAAAACAGATGCAAGAAGTTTATTACCCCAATGTCAAAACAAAAATATTTGTTATTCCCTCAGCCATAGATCCTCAAAGACTTCATGACAAAGTAAGCAGAAACGATAAGAAAATCGTTTTTGCTTATGAGGGAACACTTAGCAAACTAAGAAATTTTGAAGTGGTTTTAGAAGCATTTTGCACCATAAAAAAAGATAACTGGGAGCTTCATATCTCAACTAAAGATATGGAATATGCCAAAGAATATGTAAAATCCTGCAACTTGAATCAAGACAAGATAAAGATTTCAAAAGCCGCTACAAAAGACGAGCTCCTGGACTTTATAACAAGATGTGATGTAGGACTTTCACTTTTACCTGATATTAGTATTTTCAATACTTCTGTACATCTGAAAATTATGGATTATTATACAAGTGGGGTTCCCTCCTTGATGTCAAACAATGCCCAAAACAGTTCAATCTTTATAGATGAAAAAGATGCTTGGCTTTGTGATTTTAATGTAAAAGCTATCTCCCAAAAATTGGAAAAAATCATTGATACTCCAAAAAGTAAGATTAGGGCTATGGGTAAAGCAGGTCAAGAGAGACTGCTTGATGTAAGAAATTATAAAATAATAGCAAAAAAACTATCAAATGCACTAAACGAGATATAAAAAGGTATTATAATATGCTTCTTAATCAAAAATAAATAATATAAATTGTAGAATTAAATATTAAATTTTAGGAGCAAAAATGAAAAAGATTGAAGCCATTATAAAACCTTTTAAACTTGAAGATGTAAAAGATGCTTTAGGAGAGATAGAAGTTAGTGGCATGACAGTAAGTGAAGTAAAAGGATACGGAAGACAGCAAGGTCACAGCGAACTTTACAGGGGTGCTGAATATGTTGTTGACTTTTTACCAAAAATAAAGATAGAAATCGTAGTAAAAAATGAAGATACAGATAAAGCTATTGAAGCTATAGTAAAATCAGCAAAAACCGGTAAAATTGGCGATGGAAAGATATTTGTAAGTAGTATTGACAGGGTTATAAGAATAAGAACAAACGAAGAAAACGAAGAAGCAATTTAAAGACTGACCTTACACACTATAATGAGCAAAGCTCTCTATAGTGGCAGGAACTCAAAGTCCCTACAACCCCCTAAAGCTACGAAAAGTAGAACTTTTCGAGAAAAAGTGTGTAAGGATAGTTAAGGATTCAAATTCTCGATATTTTTACCAAAATTACCGATTGTATTTAAATTATAAATTTTAAAAAGCTATATTGTGCCAAGAATTTCCTCCTTGGTTCTTGGCGCAAACTTTTGTTATAATTATCCCAAAATTTAATATCGGAGAATATTTTGAAAACCATCGGACTTTTGGGCGGTATGAGCTGGGAGAGTACTCTTGAATACTACAAGATAATAAATGAAGGCATAAAAAAGAGGCTTGGAAGTTTGCATTCTGCTAAGATTGCGATGGTAAGTGTTGATTTTGATCCTATTGGAAAGCTCCAGCATCAGGGCCATTGGGACGAAATGGCTAAAATACTTTTAAAAGATACCAAAAGTATAGAAAAAGCTGGAGCTGATTTTTTGCTGATTTGTACAAATACCATGCATAAAGTTGCCCCTAAAATAGAATCTTCTCTTAATATCCCACTTTTGCACATAGCAGATGCTACGGCTGAAGAGTTGATAAAAGAGGGTATAAAAACAGTAGGCTTGCTTGGAACTGCCTTCACAATGGAAGAAGAGTTTTACAAAGGAAGACTCGAAAAAAAATATGGACTTGAAGTCATAACACCAAACAAAAAAGATAGAGAAATAGTTCACAAAATCATCTACAACGAACTTTGTCTTGGAAAGATAAAAAAGGATTCAAAAAAAAAGTATCTTCGTATCATAAATGAGCTTGGAGAAAATGGAGCCAAAGGTGTGATCCTCGGCTGTACCGAGATAGGGCTGCTTGTAAAGCAAAGCGATACGGAGATAAAACTTTTCGATACTACACAAATCCATGCCGAAAAAGCAGTAGAGTTTGCGATAGAGTAATGAGTTATATACCAACTTCTTTTATAGGTGATAGTGATAGCACCTTATACTATTACTATCA
>JALWUQ010000003.1:15891-30810 GCA_026993075.1 Campylobacteraceae bacterium | reverse complement strand
CTTATCAAGTGCCTACTATTGCTCTTTTTGGACCTACAAATCATAAGGAAACTTCACAATGGAGCAATCCAAATGGATATATCATATCAAAATATTTAGATTGTGCGCCTTGTATGAAAAGAGAGTGCCCTTTAAAACATCACAAATGCATGAAAGATATAACAGCCGAAGATGTTATATCTACGATAAAAGCTCATCGATTGTTTGACAAATAATATGACCGATTAATATATGCATTTCTTGAATTCTTGGTGTGTTATCTGATGGTATCGTGATATTTATATCGCAAACCTCATCCATTTTACCTCCGCCTTTTCCGCTTAATCCTATGGTTCTACAGCCTAACTTCCTACCAAGACTTAATGCTTTTAGTACATTTTCACTGTTACCGCTTGTTGATATGCCTATTAGTAAGTCTCCCTCATTTGCCAAAGCTTCCACTTGTCTTTGAAATATATTACTATATCCAAAATCATTGCCTATCGCCGTAAGTGCAGAAGTATCAGTCGTAAGAGCAATGGCTGGCAGCCCTCTTCTTTCAGTTTTATATCTGCCTGTCAATTCAGCAGCTATATGTTGGGCATCCGCAGCACTTCCACCATTGCCAAATATCAATATTTTCTTATCATTTTTTATGCACTCAACAGCGACTATACAAGCGGTATAAATATAGCTTTGCATACCCTCTAATGTTTTATTTGCCGTATCAATATGCTCTTTTATCTCATTACTTATCATTTCCATCATTACTTTATATCCTTACAATCAAACTTTTTATTTATCTTTTCTATGATATTGGTGGTACTCTTTCCATCTACAAAATCAACAAATCTCACTTCTTTGGCTATATCGCTTCCAACTACATTCTGAAATTTATAATCACCGCCCTTTACCAAAATATCAGGTTTTACTTTTTTTATAAGCTCGTATGGGGTATCTTCATCAAATATAATAGTATAGTCAACACATTCAAGTGCCGATAACAGATATGCCCTGTCAAACTCAGTATTTACTGGTCTGTTTTCTCCTTTTAGCCTTTTAACAGACTCATCGCTGTTGACTCCCACTATCAAAATATCTCCCATCTTTTTTGCAACTTCGAGATATTTAATGTGACCTATGTGGAGTATGTCAAAACAGCCGTTTGTAAAAATAATTTTTTTATTTTTTGTTTTAAGAGATATAACCAAACTTTCAATCTCATCAAAATTTTTTATAAAATCTTCCGTGTTATCCTTATGGAGTGATTTTTTATACTCTTCTATTTCAGCTAACGAAGCAGTAGCACTTCCAACCTTTCCTACAACTACACCTGCTGCAAAATTTGCCAATTCAGCAGCTTCTATCAAATCCATCCCAACACTAACACCATATCCCAAAGCCGCAAGTACCGTATCTCCGGCACCTGTTACATCATACACTTCTTTTGCAACTGTTGGTATTTTTTTAAATCCTTTTGAAAATATTGCCATTCCCTCTTCGCTGAGAGTTATAATCACATTTTTAAGTTCACACTCTTCTTTGAGCTTTAATCCAACTTTTTGCAGACTTTCATCATCAGATATTAACAAACCTGTTGCTGTCTGCGCTTCAAGTTTATTGGGAGTTATCAAAGTTGCACCATTATATTTACTGTAATCTTTTCCTTTTGGATCTGCAAATACGGATATTTGTTTTTCATTTGCAAAATCTATAATTTTTTTTGTCAATCTTTTAGTTAAAACACCCTTTGCATAATCTGATAGCAAAATAACATCATAATCATCTCGTAAATTTGATATTATTTCATCTTCACTTTGCCTTGAAATATCATCTTTACTCTCTTTGTCAAATCTAACTATTTGTTGGTTTGATGATATAATCCTCGTTTTTTTAGAAGTATGCCTATCTTTTTGGGTAACAATCAAACTTAAATCTATACCCTTGCTGCCCAACCTATTTTTTAACCAGATAGCATTTTCATCATCTCCAACCACACTTGCAACACTTACTCTCACTCCAAGTGCTAAAAGGTTGTTTATAACATTTCCGGCTCCTCCTAAAAGAGTTTTTTCATCTTTTATCTCTACAACTTGTACAGGAGCTTCCGGCGAAATCCTCTCAACTTTACCAAAAAGATAGTGATCACACATAAGGTCACCTACAACTAATATGTGAGGATTTTGATTTTTTAGCTTTAGATTAGACATTTGAAATCTTTTTTGTTAAACATCTCATACTCTTTCTCTAAAAAGTTTCATATATTTTTTTGATTTCAGGGATATATGATTTTATCCCTTTCTCCAGGCTAAATCTTGGATTATACTCTAAAAATTCTCTAGAAGTTGAGATATCTGCCTCGGTAAAAAATTGATATTGTTTCACATAAGGATTTGGGATATATAAATCCTTTTTTTCCACACCAAACTCAAACTTCAAGGTATCTACGATATCTTGAAAACTTCTTGCCTCACCGGTTCCTACATTATATATACCGCTTTTTCTGGGATTGCAAGCTTTTATATTTGCCTGGACAGCATCTTCAATATATATAAAATCCCGTTTTATTTTGTCACTCCCTTGAAAAAGTTTTGCACTCTCTCCTCTTAAAAGTTGAAGTCCAAATTGTAAAACCATTGATGCTGTTTTGTTTTTAAAATATTCTCTCTCTCCGTAAACATTAAAATATCTAAGCCCCACTATACTTATATCGCTTTTTTTCATATACTCTTTGGCAATATTATCCATCAAAAATTTTGAAAAACCGTAAACATTATTTGGCTGTTCATGTCCTATGCTAAATATCTTACTATCACCATAAGTCGCGGCTGAACTTGCATACACCATTGCAGCTCCTGCATTTTTTGCTATATCAAGCAAATCTACAAAAGCGTTTACATTGGTATCAATCATTACTTTTTGATCACTCACAGTTGTATCACTTATAGCAGCTTCGTGAAATATAAAATCAAACTTATAATCTTGCAATTTTTTCAAATCTTCCTTATCTGTAATGTCACCACTTATAACAATACCTTTAAAACCCAATAAATTTTTAAAATGCCCAAAACTTTTTAAATTGCCATTACTAAAAGTCTCATCGGTTCTAAATTTGTCAAAAATAACCACTTTACATTTTGGAAAGTTTTCTTGAAAATAAAAGGCTAAATTGCTACCGATAAAGCCTGCTCCGCCTGTAATCAAAACTATCTTATTATTAAAATCAATATCACCATATCTCATAATTTATCCCTAATCTTTTATTATATTTATTATATCATAAAGAGAATTAGCACTATATTTAGCAATACTTTTTTTTTCAGATGTCAATAAAATAGTATTTTTTATACTTGATTTTAAAGCTGCTTGTATATCGCTGTCTTTATCGCCAATCATCCATGAATTGACAGGGTCTACACTAAACTCTTTTACTGCATTTTCAATCATAGCGTTATTTGGTTTTCGACACTCACACTTATCTTCCGGAGTATGCGGACAATAAAAAACTTTTTTTATTTTTATATCTTTTTCTTTAAATTTTTCTATCATCCAATTTGTCAATTTTTGAAAATCACTTTCTTTATAGTATTTTCTCCCGATTCCGGATTGATTTGTCACTACTATTAGCAAATATCCTAAATTTTGTAATTTTTTTAAAAGAGTAAAAATACCTTCTTGAAAAGAAAAGTCTTTTATTTTATGTATATAACCGGTATCAATATTGATAACACCATCTCTGTCTAAAAATACTGCTTTATTTTTCAGTTTCTTCATTTAAATCTTTTAAATACAATTTATACATTTTCTTACTAAAAGCATTTTTTTCAATTTTACAAAGTTTTTTTGCCTTCTTTAGATAAATTTCGGCCCTATCCTTATCTCCGATTTGATATTTTAAAATCTTACCCGCATAATAATATGCAAAAAAATTATTTTTATCTTGAGAAATAACATCCATCAATTCTTCAAGTGCCCTATACTTTTGACCTATTCTTGATAATGCAATAGCAAGATTCAATTTAGGTTCTATTTGAGAATTATCAATCTTTAAGCTATTTTTATATGCTTTTATAGCTTCTTTAAAAACTCCCATTTTATAATAGTTAAACCCTAAAAGATTCCAAAAATGTGTATTTTGTCCCTGCTTAGCTTTTTGTTCCAATTTTGTCATATATGTAGCTATTTTTAATATTCTATGTATTCTTTGATTTTTTATAAAAGTAGGATTTAATTGATATGCTTTGACTAAAAGGGCAAACCCTTTTGCAACTTTACCCTGTTTTAAGTATAAATTTACAAGTTTCACTATGCATTGAACATCTTTTGGATTTGTTTGTACGATTTGTTTCAATGAATCTATCGAATGGTTTGCATCGCTGTTAAAATTAATATAACTTTTTTCGTTACACTTTGTATTTGTGGCTAGTAAAAATACAGGAACAGTGCAAAACAAAAACAAAAGAGAAATTTTCTTCATCTACATCCTTCTACTTTTTATCATATTATAATAAAAAATATATAAATAATCACATAATATAATAAAGCTTACTTTAAAAATAAGCTAACATAAAGAAAAAATTGATACAATTACAAAATAAAATTAAAGGAGATTATATGAAAAAATTAGCAATTGTTACATTTATTGCTGCGGGTGCATTATCTTTGATGGCAGCTCCAAATGCTGCTAAACTAACTCAAAAGTGTGCGGGATGCCATGGAGCTCATTTTCAAAAAAAGGCACTTGGTGTTTCTAAAGTTGTAAAAAATATGACAGCTGATGAGATAGTAAAAGCATTAGAAGGTTATCAAAAAGGCATAGGTGGTCCTATGAAAGGTATCATGAAAGGTCAAGTTGCCGGCTACAATGATGCAGACTTTAAAGCAATAGCAAAATATATAAAAGCTAAAGATTAATTCAATCTGGAGGAGCATATTTTTTTTGCTCCTTATCTTTCCTGTTTTTTAGTATATTCTTTTTCTTCTCTTCCATTTTAACCGCATCTATAAGTTCTTCCTCTCCATCATATTTGGCACCATCTAAAAACTTTTCCTGATCATCAAATTGTCCTGTTTTAAGACCCCATAAAAGTGCCCATAAACCCAATGCTCCTAAAAAAGTAGAAACACCAATCATAACAGCAATAATCCCACTACTCATTTTAACCTCTTTATTCTAAATGAATTTCCTACAACTATAAGCGAACTGACAGACATGGATAAGGCTGCTATAAAAGGCATCACATGACCACTTATCGCCAAAGGGATAGTTATAGAATTGTATAAAACAGAAATTGCAAAATTCTCTTTTATGGTTGCATAACTTTTTTTACTTATTTTTAGTGCTTGGGCTAAACCTTTGATGTCATCATTGAGTATCACCACATCACTGACTTCTACACTTACATCAGCTCCACTGCCCATACTTATAGCAATATCACTTCTTGAAAGCGCCAAAGCATCATTTAATCCATCTCCAGCCATAACGACTTTCTTACCTTGTTTATGCAATGTATCTATCATTTGGGCTTTACCCTTTGGAAAAAGAGAATGGTACACTTTTTTTATACCTACTTCTTTAGCAATTTCCTTGCTAGCTTGTTCATTGTCCCCAGTTAGCATAATGACATCCATACCCATTTTTTTTATTTGTGATATTGCTTTTTTAGCTCCTTCTTTAGCAGAATCTTTTAATTCAAAATAAGCAACAACTTCATCATTTATAACAAAAATAAAAACTGTATTTTTAAAATCACCACAAAATGGTATATTTAACTCTTTAATCAATTCTAAATTTCCACCAAACAGTTTTATGTTTTCGTACTCAGCTTTTAAACCTCTAGCTTCTAAGTTTTTTACATTTTTCAAAAAATATTCATTTAAATCATCACTCTTATCTTTAATATATCTAACAATAGCTTTACTTATAGGATGTTTGGAAGATTTTACCAAAGAGTACAAAAGATTTATATCAAAATCTTTTAAAAATTTAGCATTGACTACTTTTGGCTTACCTTCGGTAATAGTTCCCGTTTTATCCAAAACCATAGTATCGCTTTTAGCCATAGTTTCTAAAAATTCAGCTTCTTTAAAAAGTATACCTTTTTTTGATGCACTATTTATACCTATAAGTGCTGCCATAGGAGTAGCAAGTCCCAGTGCACAAGGACATGCTATAACTATAACAGATATACTTATTATCAATGCTTTTTCAAACCCTGTTCCGCCAATATACCATCCTATAAATGTTAATATTGATAGAGTAAGTACAACAAATGAAAAGTATCCCGATATCTTATCTGCCAATTTTTCAATAGCCGGTTTTTTTGAAATAGACTCTTCAAGCAAGGTAATTATTGTCGAAAGCATTGAGTGTTTAAAATCCTTCTCAATCTTATATCTTATAACAGAATCCAAACAAACAGAGCCGCTAAATATCTCATCACCGCTCTTTTTAAATACAGGCTCACTTTCTCCGGTTAAACTTGATAAATCAAAATTTCCTTCTGCATTTACTATAATACCATCAACTACTATCTTATCTCCTGGTTTAACTTCGACCACATCTCCAGTTTTAATCTCTTCAATGCCAACAATATCTTTTTCACCGTTTTCAACAACTGTTAACTCTGTCGGCAAGGAACCCATCATATTATCCATAGTATCAATAGCTCTTTTTTTACTCAAAACTTCAAGATATTTACCGACAAAAACAAAAGTAATTATCATAGTAACCGAATCAAAATATACTTCACCTGTATTGGTTATCATCGCATATATAGAGTAAATATATGCCAAACTGGCTCCGGTAGCAACTAAAACATCCATATTTACAAATTTATTTTTCAGAGCAAAATATGACCCTTTAAAATACACCCAACCGGTATAAAAAAGAGTAGGCGTAGCCAAAATAAATTCAGAAATATTTAACACATTTTTCATATCTTTTTCAATACCAGTAAAATATCCGGTGTATTGGGCTATTGCTATCCACATAATATTCATAGTTGTAAAAACTGCTACTAGCAACCTCGAATAGTAATCTCTTCTTGTTTTGTTTGCTCTTTCTTCTTGAAGTTTTGGATCATAAGGATAAGCATTATAACCTATACTTCTAATTTTATTAATAATTTCAGACAGTTTAACACTATCTTCATCCCATATAATTTTTGCTTTATTATTAGTATAATTTATTGTCGCTTCGACAACCCCTTGTGTTTGATGTAAAATTTTTTCATTTAACCATACACAAGCTGAACAATGAATACCCTCTATTATCAGATTTACTTCATTAAATCCATCTTTTTGAGTGATATATTTATTTTTGAAACCTTCAAGATCAAATTTGTGAAGATCACTGTCTAACTCTTTTGGCGGTTCTAACTTTATGCTACCAACTTTTTCATAAAAACTATCAAGCCCCTCACTTCTTAAAAGATGATAAATCCCTTGACAACCTTTACAACAAAAGTATTTAATTTCATCACTATTTTCATCTTTTATCATCACTTTTTCATCAAATTCCAAGTGACAATGATCACAAGCTATATTTGCCAATATTTTTTCCTGATTATTTTTACAGTATTATAGAATAACTTTGCTGAATATTTACAAATAAAGTCATAGTAATGTAATTTAAGATTTAATATAGTATACTAAGGAAAAGTTTATCGGAGGTTTTTACATGAGTTTTTTAAGTAAAGTATTTGGAAAATCCGACAATCAAGTAAAAAAGAAAGAGAAAGTAAAACTATCACACGATAGTGGCGTTCCATATAATCATTATTTGATATCTGTTTTAAAAAAAGATCATAAACAGTTAAAACAAGAGTTTGAAAAAATTATTAAATCCTCTAAAAATAAAAATTTTAAAATTTTAAAAAGAAATATAAAAACATTCAAAATTACATTTGAAATCCATAATTACAGTGAAAAAATACAATTTTATCTTTACTTAAAAAACTATTATAAAGATATGAATGAAGAGAATTTTATAAACAATATGGCTGACTCTGCCGAAAAAGTATATCAAGATATTATACATTTTTTAAAGAAATACGAAAGCATTGAGTTTAACAACCAATATCTCGAACTTTTTAAAAAAGAGTTAGAAGCTATAGAAAAAATATTAAAATCAAGAATTGATATTGAAGAATCAGAACTTTATCAATTATATAAAAAATAATTTGACAAAATCTTAAACTTATTATAAAATACATTTATCAAAATTTTAGCAATATACAATCAAATCAATACATATATTGGTTATACCTGCATTGCATACTTTTAATCTAAAAACTAAAGAAGGTAGAATGAATACTTCGAGCAATTCAAAACAAAATGGACAACAAAAAAATGGTACCACTAATCATGGGAAAAAATATAATGGGAAAAGAACACATATTCCTGTTGAGGGTTACAAGATAGAAGAGTTAAGAAAAAAGACGATAACAGAACTCATAGATATAGCTGAAAATCTAAATATTGAAAACCCAAATCAATTAAAACGACAAGACATAATGTTTGAGATATTAAAGTCCCAAACAACACAAGGCGGATATATACTTTTTACAGGTATTTTAGAGATAATGCATGACGGGTATGGATTTTTAAGAGCAGTTGATGAAAACTTAAGCGATAGTGCAAATGATGCTTATGTAAGTGCCACCCAGGTGCGAAAATTTGCTCTAAGAACCGGTGATATAGTAACAGGACAGGTAAGACCTCCAAAAGATCAAGAGAGGTACTATGCACTTTTAAAAATCGAAGCGGTAAATTATTTGCCATTGAAAGAGAGTAGAAACAGACCTCTTTTTGAAAATCTAACGCCATTGTATCCGACAGAAAAGATTAAACTAGAATATGATCCATTAAAACTGACAGGAAGAGTTCTTGATCTTTTTATTCCCATAGGAAAGGGGCAAAGGGCTTTGATAGTAGCACCTCCAAGAAGTGGAAAAACAGAGCTTATGAAAGAATTAGCCCATGGTATTACACATAATCATCCCGAGATTGAGCTAATAGTACTGTTAGTTGATGAAAGACCTGAAGAAGTAACAGATATGCAAAGAAGTGTTAATGGCGATGTTTACAGTTCTACTTTTGATTTAGCCGCTACAAATCATGTGAGAGTGGCTGAACTTGTTATAGAAAAAGCAAAAAGAAGAGTTGAAATAGGAAAAGATGTGGTTATACTGCTTGATTCTATAACCAGACTCGCAAGAGCTTACAATACCGTAACTCCAAGTAGCGGTAAAGTTTTAAGTGGTGGAGTTGATGCAAATGCTTTGCATAAACCAAAAAGATTTTTTGGAGCTGCAAGAAACATAGAAAACGGTGGAAGCCTTACTATCATATCAACTGCACTTGTAGATACAGGCTCGAGGATGGATGAAGTCATCTTTGAAGAATTTAAAGGTACTGGAAATAGTGAGATCATACTTGATAGACATATTTCAGATAGAAGAATTTATCCAGCAATCGATATTGTAAAATCAGGTACAAGAAAAGAAGAACTATTGATTGATAAAAATGATTTACCAAGAATTTGGGCATTAAGAACCGCAATTTCTCAAATGGAAGAGATAGAAGCTTTAAAATTTTTATACTCAAAACTTTTAAAAACAAAAAGCAATGAAGAATTTCTATCCATAATGAATGATTAAAAACAATTTAAAAGCTGGCATCTTTGATAGCGGAGTTGGCGGACTTAGTGTGGTAAAAAGCCTTCTAAGCGAACATCAATTTAGTGAGATTATCTACTATGGTGATACTGCTAGAGTTCCTTACGGTACAAAAGATAAAAATACCATCATAAGATATTCTCTTGAAGCATTGGAATTTTTTAAAAATTTTGATATTGATATACTAATAACTGCTTGCAACACGGTTAGTGCTTATGCAATAGATGAGCTTAGAAAACAAGCTCCATTTGAAGTTATCGGGGTAATTGAGCCTGGTGTAATAGCGTTGCAAAACAAGCTTAAAGATAAAAATGCAACTATATTGATAACTGGAACAAATGCAACTATAAAAAGTGGTAAATACAAAAGACTCTTGAATGATAAAGGCTATAACAATATCTTAGAATTGGCGACAGGTCTTTTTGTTCCCTTAGTTGAAGAAAGGATATATAGCGGAAAAATCATGGATGCAGCAATGGAGCATTATTTTAGTAAGATAACAAAACCTGATGCTCTTATCATGGGATGTACGCATTTCCCGCTTATCTCAAGCGAATATAAAAAGTTTTTCAAAGATACTATTTTATTACATTCAGGAGATGCGATAGTTGAATATCTTAAAAATAATTTTGATTTTAATGCAAAATATGAAAAAACAAATATAAAATACTTTGCTACAGAAAATCCCGAACATTTAAAAAATATTGCCAAGGAGTGGCTTAAGTAAATCGCATAATCAATAAAAAAGCTAACTAATTGTAAAATATGAAAAAATAAAGAGGTTAAGTATGTCAGAAGTTTTAGCACTAAAGTATCGACCTAAGAATTTTGATGAACTTATAGGTCAAGACTCAATCACACAAGTGTTAACAGGCGCACTAAGTAAAAGAAGGCTCTCTCATGCTTATCTGTTTTCAGGCTTAAGAGGTAGTGGCAAAACTTCAACTGCGAGAATCTTCTCAAAAGCTTTAGTCTGCGATAATGGACCAACTCCGACCCCCTGTGAAGTATGCGAAAACTGTAAAGCAGCCAATGAAAACAGACATATTGATATCATAGAAATGGACGCAGCAAGCAGTAGAAAAATTGATGATATTAGAGATTTAATAGAACAAACAAAATACAAACCCACAATGGCAAAATACAAAATCTTTATTATTGATGAAGTTCATATGCTTACTCGTGAGGCTTTTAATGCACTTTTAAAGACTTTAGAAGAGCCGCCGGAGTATATAAAATTTATCTTAGCAACAACTGATCCTTTGAAACTTCCAGCAACCATACTCTCAAGAACACAGCATTTTAGATTTAAAAGAATAAGTACTGAAAATATTAAGCATCATTTGGAATATATTTTAGATAAAGAAGATATAAAGTTTGAGAGCGAAGCACTTGATATGCTTAGCCGCTCTGGCAATGGCTCCTTAAGGGACACTTTGACTCTGTTAGATCAAGCTATTATATATACAAAAGGTTTTATAGATGCTAAAAGTATAGCAAATATGTTAGGCTTAATCGATCCTGAATATCTTGATAATACATTCGATGCAATACTAAAAAATAATAAATCAAAAGTATTGCAAATCATAAAAGAACTTGAAAATTATGAAAATGAAGTTGTAATTGATGAAATGATAGCATATCTTAGAGACTCCTTTTTTAATGAAGATATAAGATTTTCCACACTGCTATATGATAGATTTTTCAGGATTTTAAGTGAGGCTAAAAATCTACTTTTTTTAAATGCTGATAGTGGTTTTGTTTTATCACTTTTATTTTTTAAAATGCTTGAAGCCACCAAGTTAAAAGCGATAGACGAACTTATAAATTCGATTGAAAACAATATAAAATATGATCAAACTTCACCTGTAATCATAGATACAAAAAAAGAACTTGCCGCTAAAGTCACAGAAAATTCAAAAACCAAAGCTCAAAATAGTAAAAAAATAGATGACAAATTTGATAGTTTAAAAAAAGCTGTATATGAGAGAAACTATGATACTGGAAAATGTTTTGAAGAGAGTGTAAGCTTTATAAATTTTGATGATGATATTTTGACACTTGAGAGTTGTACAAAACAAGAGTGCAAAAAAACCTTAAGATTTGCATCTGGGGTTATAAAACATCTTGTAAAAGAAATTTATGGCATAAATGTAAAAATATCTATGCAGCCTTGCAGTAAAAGTGAAGATGAAACAATCCAAATCAAACAAAACAAACAAGAAGAAAGAAAAAAAGATATGCTTACTGAACCTATAACCTCATCTTGTGTGGCCTCGCACCTTGAAAATCCTGACAATGAATCTTCAAAAGAGAATATTTTGGATGACCCTTTTGTAAAAAAGGCTAAAGAGCTTTTTACACCGAATAAAATTATTATAAAAAGAAAAGTTTAGCACATAAGATCAGCTTTTAAATCCTAAAATATAATAAGTATTTTTTCCATCAACCTTTTTAAGGGCTATTTTATATTTTTGTGCCCAATCATGAATAATATTATCAACTGTTTTTATACTATTTTTTTCTGATTCGTTTTTTATCTTTAAATAATCATTTGAGTTTGACATAGCTATGTGGGCTTGAAAAGGTTTAAGTGCATCACTTAATTGGACAATATGCTTTTGTATTGTCAAAAAATCTTTAGTATTTTTGATAATTCTTTCCATTTGAACTTTTACACTTTCATTAAATGAATATCCCAACTGAGTAAGCATCGCTTCAACCGTATATTTCATCAACCATCCTTTTTATTATTTTTTTTCACTTTGTGAAATCAGTACATCTTCTAAAACTTTTGTAATATCGCCATCTAAAATTGCATCAACATTTGAGTAGGCTTCATTGCTTCTATTATCTTTTATTTGTCTGTATGGAGCTAAAACATAACTTCTTATCTGATGCCCCCATCCTATCTCACTTTTTTCTATACTATCTTTTTGTGATTGTTGTTTCATAAGCTCAAGTTCATAAAGTCTTGATTTTAGCATTTTTTCTGCTGTTGCTCTGTTTTTATGTTGAGATCTGTCATTTTGACACTGCACGACGATGCCAGTTGGCACATGAGTTATCCTTATAGCAGAGTCGGTTTTATTTACATGCTGCCCACCTGCTCCACTGGCTCTGTAAGTATCAACTCTTATATCTTTATCTTCTATGGTTATGTTTATATCATCATCAACCTCAGGACTTACCATAACCGAACAAAAAGAGGTATGTCTTTTTGCATTAGAATCAAACGGTGAAATTCTTACCAACCTATGTATACCATTTTCCACTTTCAAATAGCCGTAAGCATTCTCACCTTTTATAATAAAACTGACATCTTTTATGCCAGCCTCTTCAGCTACTTGATAATCAAGCACTTCAACCTTGAATTCTTCTCTTTCCGCCCATCTAAGATACATTCTATAAACCATATTTGCCCAATCTTGACTCTCAGTTCCTCCGGCTCCAGGATGTATAGAAATAATAGCATTTCTATCATCATCCTCGCCACTTAACATCATGTTGACTTCAAGTTTTGTTATAAACTCTTCAAGTTTTGGTGCATCTTCAAAGAGTGCTTCTTTGGTTTCTTCATCTTTTTCTTCATTTGCCATTTCTAAAAGCTCTATCGCATCATTAAGTGCATTTTTTGCTTTATCAAACTTGGCAAGCATTGATTTGGCACTATTTTTTTCTTTTTGTAAAGCTCCGGCTTTTTTTGCATCATTCCAAAATTCTTGAGAACTTTCTAATTCCTCTATCTCTTTTATTCTATTTTTGAGTTTTTTGGGATTTATAATCTTTTCAATATTTTCTATTTTTATTATAAGTTTTTTAATTAGCTCGTTATATTCGTAATTATCCAAAAAATCTCCTAAGTTATGTTATAATTCACAATTATTTTACAAAAAAAATGCTTAAGGATACCTCTAATGAAGATCTTTACAAAAACAAAAAATTTAATAGAGCATATCTCGACTATAAAAGATAAAAAGATAGGTTTTATTCCTACTATGGGAGCACTTCACAATGGACACATATCTCTTATAAAAAGATCTACTGATGAAAATGATATAACTATTGTTAGCATTTTTGTAAATCCGACACAATTTTTAGAGGGTGAAGATTTTAAAAAATATCCAAAAAAGATTGAGGCTGATAAAAAAATATGCTCTTATGCAGGAATTGATATACTGTTTTTACCTACTGCCAAAGATATATACAGCGATGACGAGCCACATCTTTTAGCTCCAAGTATAAAAGGATACATAATAGAAGGCTACCGTAGACCGGGACATTTTAATGGAGTTTTGCAAGTAGTATTAAAATTATTAAATATAACAAAGGCGGATAATGCATACTTTGGTAAAAAAGATGCACAACAATTATATCTTGTAAAAAAGATGGTAGAGAGCTTATATATACGAACAAATATAGTTGAATGTGATATAGTAAGAGAAGAAAATGGCTTAGCCCTTAGCAGTAGAAATATTTATTTGACAGATATAGAAAAACAAAAAGCATTATGCATATCAAAATCTCTTAAAAAAGCAAGTACTCTTGTAATCAATGGAGAAAGAAATATTAACAACTTAAAAAATATGATTTTATATGAATTAAAAGAAGTAAGAATTGAGTATATTGAAATTGTTAATAGAAATTTTGAAAAAATTGAAAAAATTGAGATAAATAATACTATTATTCTTATCGCTGTATATGTTGGGGCTACAAGACTTATTGACAATATATGGATATAATAAAAAGGAGATTTTATGTTATTTGATTATGACAAGATAAGTATTGCAAACAGGTATAAGCTGATGGCAGGTAGCATAATACCAAGACCAATAGCCTGGATAGTAACTAAAAATTCAAATGATACAGTCAATATAGCACCTTTTAGCTACTTTACCGGACTCTCTTCAAATCCTGCTACTTTGATAGTTTCCATAGGTCATAAAAGTGATTTGAAACCAAAAGATACTTTAAAAAACATAAGAGAGAATAAAAAATGCACCTTATGCCTGGTAAGAGAAGAGGATTTAGAACTTATGCATTTTAGCTCAAAAGAGTTAAAATCCACCATAAGTGAAGCTGAAGCATTCAATATACAAACACTTAATATACAACAGGACTTTCCTCCTGCAGTAAGTAGTTCACCAATCGTATTTTTTTGTGAGCTTTACAAAGAGATTGATATGGGAAACAGTAAAACAGTTCCACTTATTTTAGAAATAAAAAAAGAGTTTATCAAGGATGAGGCAGTTGATGAAAA
>JALWUQ010000003.1:0-15791 GCA_026993075.1 Campylobacteraceae bacterium | reverse complement strand
TAAGTAGTTCACCAATCGTATTTTTTTGTGAGCTTTACAAAGAGATTGATATGGGAAACAGTAAAACAGTTCCACTTATTTTAGAAATAAAAAAAGAGTTTATCAAGGATGAGGCAGTTGATGAAAAGCTTAGAGTTTCTTTCAATCCTGTTTCAAGACTTGGTGGAGAATATGCTTTTTTATCAAAACATATAAAACCGCCTATAATACCATAAGGAATAATATTGAATAAAAAATTACATTTAGTTAGTTTAGGATGCACAAAAAATTTAGTTGATAGTGAAGTGATGCTTGGAAGATTGAAAGATTATGACATAACTGACAAACCAGAAGTTGCCGATGTGCTTATAGTGAATACATGTGGCTTTATAAATGCTGCAAAAGAGGAGAGTTTAAATGCCATATTTGAACTTCACTCTCTTAGAAAAAAAGATTCACTATTGGTTGTCAGCGGATGTTTAACCCAAAGATATAAAGATGAATTACAAAAAGAATTAAAAGAAGTTGATCTTTTTACAGGAGTCGGTGACTATGATAAGATTGATGAAATCATAAAAAAACAGCATTCCATGTTCTCTCCTGAAACTTATCTTTTAGAAAATGAGGATAGGATAGTAACAAAAAGCAGTGTTCATGCATATATAAAATTAAGCGAGGGTTGTAATCAAAGTTGTAGTTTTTGCTCGATTCCAAGCTTCAAAGGTGTACTCAAATCCCGTTCTTTAAAAACTGTGGTAAATGAAGTTCAAAAATTAGTTCAAAAAGGCTATTTTGATTTTACATTTATATCCCAAGACAGTAGTTCCTACCTCCGAGATTTTAACGAAAAAGACGGACTTGTAAAACTCATAAAAGAGATAGAAAAAATCAGTCAATTAAAAAGTGCGAGGATACTATATCTCTATCCGAGTACAACAAGTGACGAGCTCATAGATACAATAATAAATTCAAAAAAATTTCACAATTACTTTGAAATGCCAATCCAGCACATAAGTGATTCTCTTTTAAAAATCATGAAAAGAGGAGCAGGAAGTAAAAGGATAAAAGAGTTACTTCATAAAATGAGAAAAGCTGAAAATAGTTTTTTAAGAACTTCCATAATAGTCGGACATCCAGGAGAAAGTGAAGAAAATTTTAATGAAATGAAAGAATTTTTGGAAGAGTTTGACTTTGACAGAGTCAGTATCTTCGCATACTCAGATGAAGAAGGTACAAAAGCACATGAAATGAACAATAAAATTCCAAACAATTTGGTAACCAAAAGGATAGCAAAATTGAATGAAATTATTGAAACTAAAACAAAAAAAAGTTTACAAAAAAGAGTAGGAAAAAATATAAATATTCTAACTACCGGGGAAAGTAGCGAGGGAGAATTTTTTATGGGTGCTAGAGAGATTTTATGGGCACCCGATATTGACGGAGAAATACTCATAAATGAAAGTGAAATAGAGCATTTAGAAACAGGGATGACATATAATGCTTATATAAAAGAATTGGTGGGGGATAAACTACTTGCAAAAATTCAAAAATCTTCCTGAAATATCAAAAAAATCTTTGCAATATTTAAAAAAAGGTAAAAATTTACTTGCCTTTTCAGGTGGAGTTGATTCGAGCTCGCTCTTTTTTATACTACTTGCCCATAAGATTGATTTTGATCTTGCAATAGTTGACTACAATACAAGAGAAGAGTCTAAAAAAGAAGTCGCTTATGCTAAAGAATTATCCAAAAAGTATGATAAAACTATTTATTTAAAAAATATAAAAATTAAGGATAAAAATTTTGAACATAATGCCAGAAAAGTCAGATATAACTTTTTTGAAGAAATAATTTATATGAATAATTACAATAATCTCATAACAGCTCATCAATTAGATGATAAATTGGAATGGTTTTTGATGCAGTTTGCAAAAGGTGCAGGACTTATTGAATTAATCGGATTTGATGAGATAAGAATCAGAGAAAAATATACGCTCATAAGACCGCTTATAGAGCACTCAAAAGATGAATTGAAAAATTTTCTTCAAGCAAACTCTATCAAATATTTCATAGATAAATCAAACAAAGATAAAAGCTACAAGAGAAATTATTTTAGAGAGACTTACAGTGCAAAATTTTTAAAAGAGCATAAAAGTGGAATTGTAAATAGTTTTAAATACTTGCAAAATGATAAAAAAAGAGTTTTTAAATTGGAAAATATAAAAAACTTTAAAAAACTTTATATTTTTGAAAACTTTCCTGATGACTTAAAAAATATCAGAACTATCGATATAATACTTAAAAAGTTAGATTATGTACTTTCAAAATCACAACGAGATGAAATACTAAAAGTTAAAAATGTTGTTATATCAAATAAGTATGTAGTGGCTTTCGCAAAAGATAAAATATATATATCGCCTTTTTGTAATGTAAAAATGGATAAAAAATTTAAAGAAGCTTGCAGGATAAGGAAAATACCTCAAAAAATAAGACCCTACTTATACACTGAAAAAATATCACCTTCTTTTTTTGATGTTTTTATTTCATCTTGATTTTTTTATCTTTTAAAGTGTAAACTTTTAATCTAAAAGTTGTATTTATATCATCTCCTACTGCTTTCATTTCGATAGGAAAATCTGCTTGAATAATATTATCATAATGATTTAAAGCATTTAAAAATTTATAAAATATAGCGGGATTACTTATTTTAGATACCGTTTTAAAGTAATATTCAGTAAAATCTTGTTTATAATTTTTCTTTTTCTCTTTTATCAAGTTAGCATCATGAAAAAAGTTTTTTGAAAATTTCATAAAATCTGGTTCATTGAAATTACTATCAAACGCTCTGGTAATTTTTAAATTCTTATATTTTAAATTCTTTAATTCCTTAATCTTTAACTTTAAATTATTATCAATATAAATATAATTATTGTATGTTTTATCATGATTTATTTTAGCTATTTTTAATCGTTTTATATCAGGAACCAAAAAAATAAAAATAATGAAAAATACCGTAATTATAAAAATGAATAGGAAAATGAGTAGTTTCAATATATTTAAATTTTTCATATCAAAGTTTATCCTCATCATTAATAATCTTATTTATACTTACAAATCTGTACCATCCGTCACTATCTAAATAAAATATAGTATTGCTACTTTGAAAAATAGATTTTAACGGAGAACCTAATAAAAAATTAAATGTATCTTTTGATGGAGTTACACCATAAATCGTAAGAGATTTTTTCTTCATTATAACTTTTTTTAAAGTTATCTGGTTTGGGACTAAATCAAATAGATTTTTTATACTGTCTTTTAAAATAGTATTTGAAGCAAAAATATTTTCAGCAACAGATCTTTGCTTATTTAAAAAAATGAGATTTTTTTGGAGTTTTTTGATTTGTTTTTTTGCAACTTCTGTTTTTTGAGCAAACTCATTTGCTGAACTGTCTATTGAGTGTATTTTAAATTTTATCAAGAAATCAAATGCTAATAAAAAAAGTACAACAAATACAATAAATCCTATCCACATCTTAGTGACTGCATCTATTAACTCTTTTTCTTTAGGTTTTGTAAAACTGTATTTCAAAAATCCACCTCTTCAATAGACATATTGATAATCTCTTCCCTCACATCAATCTTATGAATCTCAACATTTAAAAAAAGATCATTTTCAATCATATTTATTATATCATTACTTATATTAGAGTCATTATAAATGATTACATCATCTATAAATGCTACTGAATAATTGTCACTTTTATAATATTCCTCTATTGCAGATTGTAAATACTTAAATATGATTACCTCTCGTCCATAAAGCTCAAGATCTTCTATGCTAGAAGATTTTATATCTTCTTGTGCGCTGCTTAAAATATCATTATCATCATCAAAGTTATCTTCTTCAAGTTTTGATATATCCACAAATGCTTCAAACTCTTCTTCTTCGGATTCTATATTCTCAAGTTCAATACCACTAGTTATATCCTCATCATTTTCAAGCTTTAATTCATCTTCTTCAAAGTTAAATTCTTTATATGGTATTTTGAAAAATGCACTAAAAACTATATTTTTATTATCAAATATCAAAATAGTTAATGAATTTTCCATATATTGCATGTGCAATGTATTTTTATTCCTTTGTTTTGCATTAGTTGCAAAATTATTAAGTAATAAAAATGAAGAAAAAGTAAAATCAAGCCCAATTGGTTTAAATTTTTGATTGATCCATTTTATGTCAGTTTTTGAAGCATAAGCCATCCATGTTTTTTTCACGCAAACACTTACTATATCTTTTTGATTTATATTGTACTGCTTTAATTTTTTATCATCACATGTAGGCAAGCAGTTCTGAGATAACGAATCTAATAAATATGATATATAGACAAATTTATATTTTTTTTGCAATGACGATATAAATTCAATAATATCAGAAGATAACTGTTTATTTTCATCCATTGAAAATTTTTTTTCATCCTTCTTTATAATATTTTCATTTTTGATGATAATATATGTAAGTAAATATTCATTTTTCTCGGAAATTATAGCAATAAAAATATTTGAAAATTTTTTTTGTATTATTCTTTTTAATTTATTCACTGCTGTTTACCTTTTCTTTTTACCGACAAAGCGGATGTGCTTTTTGATAATTTTTTAACTTATTCTTACTGTCTAACTTTGTATAAATTTCCGTAGTTGACAGCGAACTATGTCCCAAAAGCATACTTATATCACTAATTCTTCCTCCATTATTAAGCAAATCACTGGCATAAGAGTGTCTGAGTTGATGAGGAGTCGCTTTTATACCAATTTGTTTAAAAATTTTATTAATCTTATATCTTAGACTATTTTCGCTTAATTTTCTTCCATTTTTTTCAAAAACATAGATAAAAGTACTATTTTTTTTAAAATATATATCAATTTTTTCTTTTATAAGCGGTAATATTGGTACATTTCTTATCTTATCACCTTTTCCTTTGACTCTTATCCAGTCATCTTTTATATCATTTTTTTTAAGATTTGCAAGCTCCGAAATTCTCAGTCCAAAGCCATATAAAAATAGTATAAGCATTTGATCTTGTTCATTTGAGCTTTTTAAAGCTTCTTGAATATAAATAAAATTTATTGGTTTTGGAAGAGTTTTTTGAGTCTTTACCAAATCATCAGAAATAAGTTTTATTTTATATTCATTATCTTTTAAAAAACTTACAAAACTCCTTACTATACTTATTTTTTTAGCAATTGTCTTTTTATTTTTCTGAGAAATCTCAAGTCGATAAGGCATGAGATTTATAATCAAATAAGAATCATTTTTCTCTACACCCATAAATCTTATGGCTTCTTTTAAATTTAATTCATAAGTTCTATAAGAACTTTCACTAAAACCGGCTACTTTTTTTTTGTATTGTAAGAATCTTTTAATTTCTTTATTAAAAAAGTTCTTCATATATCTTCTTAAATTTTTTATATATATTTGAAGCTTTTGATGATAACTTTTCATCAGAAAAAATATTTGGTTTTAATTTGTCATATTCTCCAATCATAATTTCACATATTATTTTTATTTTCGCAAGTTGCTGCTTTGATACTTTTTTATTACCACTTATAGATGCTATTTGTTGTAAGTATTTATTGCCCTCTTTTATATATTTTATATATTTCAGTGCTACTTTACTGCCATTCATTGTAGTAAGAGACATTGTATTGTAAGGATCTTTTAGATAAACTTCTCGAGAGAGCGTATATGCCTTATTGTAATCTCCAATTGAATAGTACATTCTTGCTTTCAATGACATTTTATACAAATTATTAAATAAAAAAAAGTATATAATACCAAGAAATAAAAAAAACAGTATGATGAAAAAAAAGTATTTTTTTATCATTTTTCATTTTCCATAAGAGTATCATTTATAACCATCTTAGCCTTTTGGATATCCAAATTCTTAATACTCAAAGGTTCTTTAGCAAACAGATAAATAGTAGAAAACGGTTTTGGTATCATAAAACTATCCCAACTTTTAAGTTCCCAAAATGAACTGGCCTTATAATTACAAACAATTATATCCAAATCTTTTTTCTGTGCAATAGCAACTATACCGTCTGCCACTGAGTATTTTGGACCTCTTGGGCCATCAGGAGTTATCGCTATATCATAACCTTCATTTGCTTTTTTAAAAGCTTTTTTTAAAACTTTTATAGCACCTTTGCTAGAACTTCCTCTAATAGATTCAAAATGAAAAAATTTTATCATCTTAGATAAAACTTCACCATCAAAATGATCACTGATCATCGTTACAACTTTTGGTTTTTTTCTTAATTTATTGTATATAAAAGGCTGCATTAAAAGTTTTCTGTGCCAAAAAGTTATAATATAAGGCTTATCTTTTAATATATCTTTTGGCAAATAATATTTTTTCTTACAACTTAAATATATCAACTTTATAATTATGTATCCGATCACAGGAGCAACAAAAGAAATAATCTCTCTTTTAAACTCTTTACTCAACTAACTCTCCATATAAAACCATTCTTTTAGGATTGGTTATGACTACATCGGCTATTTTACCCAGTAATTGTTCGCTTCCGGCAACTTGCACCATGAAGTTATTATCACTTCTTCCTGCTATCATTCCATCTGGCTTAAGTTCTTCAAATAAGACTTGAGATTTTTTACCTTTTTGAAGATAACTTATCTCATCAATTATATTTGTATGCAAATCTTGTAAAGTTTTCAATCTTGCACTGCCTACTTCACCTGGTATCTGGTTTAAAAATTCAGCTGCTTTTGTGAAAGGTCTAGGAGAATATTTAAACGAAAACATTTGCTCAAACCTGACTTTATTAACAACATCCAATGTATCTTCAAAATCTTTTTCACTCTCACCTGGAAACGCCACTATGACATCAGTGCTTATATGAACATCTTTCACCATTTCTCTAAGCTTCAATGCCCTTTGAATGAACCACTCTTTAGAATATCCTCTTTTCATCTGCTTAAGTATTTCGTTAGATCCACTTTGAAGAGGCATATGCATAGATTTACATATTTTAGGATTTGATGCAAAAACATTTAAAAATTTATCATCCATATGCAATGGATGAGGGGATGTAAACCTTATCCTCTCAACACCATCGATTTCACTAACCATTTCCAACAAATCAGAAAAATTAATATTTTTTATATCTTTATCACTAAATCTTATGCCATAGTTATTTACATTTTGCCCAAGTAAAAATATCTCTTTAGCCCCATTTTCAACTGCTCTTTTTACTTCATTTATAATGATATATGGTGGAATAGAAACTTCATTGCCTCTAGTATGAGGTACTATACAATAAGTACAACTCTTATCACATCCGATAGATATATTGACAAACGCTTTATAAGGTGAACTTCT
Source organism: Campylobacteraceae bacterium (assembly GCA_026993075.1). Lineage (GTDB taxonomy): Bacteria > Campylobacterota > Campylobacteria > Campylobacterales > JALSKU01 > JALSKU01. The sequence goes on along the minus strand of JALWUQ010000003.1, from coordinate 8,417 downwards.
AAACTCGCCAAAAACATATTTGCTTTCATCATAGTCTATACCAACATCAACAAATTTATCTTCATGTAGTGCTTTTGTAATCTTTGAAACATTTCTTGCACCAAGTACAAAACTGACACTGGGAGCTCTTTTTAGTATTTCTTCACCAAGATGGCTGGCAGTACAACCACATATACCTATCTTTGCATCCTCTTTTTTTATCTTATTAAATGCTCCTATTTCTGAGAAAAGTTTATGAACAGGCTTTTCTCTGACACTGCAAGTATTTATAAGTATAAGATCTGCTAGTTTTGCATCATCAGTTAGGCAATATCCTTCTTTATCTTTTAATTCAGCTATTATATGCTCACTATCACGAACATTCATAGCACACCCAATAGTTTCAATATAGAGTTTTTTATCTTGATTGTTACTCATTTTTATCCATATTAAAGTATATGTATTTCATATATGTAGTCATTTTCATCCAAAGTATATTTTACTTCTCGCAAATAAACACTATAACCTAACTCTTCAAAATGTTCAACCAAAGCCACTAAATCTTTATGTGAATTACTTTTGTCGAAATAAAATATTTTTTGCCCCTCATTTTTTAAAATCTCTTCAATTTTATCAAGACTTATCTTTTTTATCTTTGCACCAAGTTCAATTTTTGCTAAATTTAATTCCATATTTTCCTCTTTAATAATATTAATTGATATTATTATAGCATTTAGATAATAAATTGCTAATTAAGTAGATTTAATGTATAATTATATTCTGCAATATAGATAAAGTTAAAATCAAATATTTTACAAATTGCAAAGCAAAGGCAGAAAGGTATAAACATTAATGGAAAAAATTGTTGATATTATGGAATCAATAGCACATGAAAAGGGGCTAGATAAAGAAAATGTTAAAGAGGTTATCGTTAAATCACTTTACAATACTGCAAAAAGAGTATATGGCTCAGAATATGAATATGATGTATCTATAAATACAAAAACAAAAGATTTGGAGCTTTTTCAAAAAGTAATAGTAGTAAAAGATGATGATGAAAGAGCTGATGGAGAAAATGAAAATCATATGATTTTATCTAAGGCAAAAGAGATTGATCCTGGCATTGAAGTTGGGGATGAATTAACATATAAATTACCTCTTGATAACTTAGGTAGAACAGCCTCTGCCGTACTTCAAAAAGAACTTGAATTTCATATTCAAAGACTGCTTGAAGATAAAATATTTGAAAAATATCAAAAAATGGTAGGCTCTATAGTATCAGGATCAGTTGTAAGAGTTGATTTTGATGAAAATACATATATAGAAATAGATGAAGTAAGAGCAATATTGCCTAGAAAAAATCGTATAAAAGGCGAAGTCTTTAAAGTAGGAAATGTGATAAAAAGTGTTATTAGAAAAGTTTTTATTGATGCACATAAAGGCATGATAGTCGAGCTTTCAAGAACAACACCAAAATTTTTGGAAAAATTACTTGAGCTTGAGGTACCAGAAATTAAAGATAAAAATGTAATTATCCATAATGTTGCCAGAATTCCAGGAGAAAGAGCTAAAGTTTCATTAAGCTCACTTCATCCAAATATAGATCCAGTAGGAGCAACTGTTGGGACAAGAGGGGTAAGAATCACAGCTGTAAGTCGTGAACTTAAAAATGAAAATATTGATTGCATAGAATATTCAAGTATTCCTGAAATTTATATAACAAAGGCTTTAAGCCCGGCTATTGTATCTAATGTTAAGATAGAGGGTAAAAAAGCTATTGTTACTCTTCCGAGTGATCAAAAATCAAAAGCTATTGGAAAAAGCGGCATAAATATAAGACTTGCTTCAATGCTTACAGGATATGAGATAGAATTGGTAGAAAGAGCAGGAGACACAACTACTAAAACAGGCAGTGAAAAAGAAAAAGTTATGGATATAAATGCACTAAAATCACTTTTTGGTGATTAGAAAAAGGAAACGCTCAAGTGAAAAAAACTGACTTTACAGATAAAGAAGTAGAAAGATATGCAAGGCATATTATCTTAGAGCATGTTGGAATAGAAGGACAATTAAAACTTTTAAATTCAAAGGTTCTGATAATAGGTGCCGGAGGTCTTGGAAGTCCTGCAGCTTTGTATTTAGCAGCTGCGGGAGTTGGGACTATCGGTATAGCCGACGGGGATATCGTAGATCTTAGCAATCTTCAAAGACAAATAATCCACTCAACAAATGATATAGGAATACCAAAAGTAAAATCTGCCAAAAACAAAATGCTCGCATTAAATCCTGATATTACTGTAAATACCTATAAAGAATATCTTAATGCATCAAATATCTTAGAGATTGTATCTTCTTACGATTTTATTATAGACGGCAGTGATAATTTTGCAACAAAATTTTTGATAAATGATGCCTGTGTATTGGCAAACAAACCTTTTTCTCATGGAGGTATACTGAGATTTACCGGTCAAACTATGACTGTTGCACCAAATCACTCGGCTTGCTATGCATGTGTTTTTGACTCTCCTCCACCACAGCAAAGTGTACCTACTTGCTCAAGCGCAGGCGTTCTTGGAACTATTGCAGGTATGCTTGGAACTATTCAAGCAACAGAAGCTATCAAATATATTGTAAATTATGGGGAATTGTTAACAAATAAACTTCTTATATTTGATGCAGCTACTATGGATTTTGATAAAATAAAATTTGATAAAAATCCCGAGTGTAGAGTATGCGGAAAAAATGGTATCAAACAACTTAAAGATTACGAACAAAATATTTGTGAGGATAGAAAATGAGTAATGTGTTAAAAGATTTTAGAGGTATTAAATGCCCTGTTAATTTTGCTAAAACCAAACTTGTTTTAGCCGGTATGAATAAAGGCGATATACTTGAGCTATTAATTGATGACGGCTCAGCCATAGAAAACCTTCCAGGATCCGTAGAAAAAGAGGGACACAAGGTACTATCAAAAGATGAAGAAAAAAGTGGCGGTTGGAAGATAGTTATACAAAAAGGTTAATCATCTATTTTATAATCAACTAATTCTCCGTTTAAACTTTTAAAAAATTCGTATATTTCATCTATTTGCATTTTATCAAGAGTGACTCCAAGTTCATATTTTGCCATAATATCAATAGCTTTTTTTAAACTTTTTATGGCTCCATTATGAAAATATGGTGCCGTTTGTAAAATATTTCTCAAAATCGAAACTTTAAAAATCTGCATTTTATCTTTTCCTAAAAAATTACCTCTATTTTTAAATGGAAATCTTGCACTGTTGAAAACAGATTGATACACTCCATTTGATATCTCTGCAACTTTTTGTTTTAAGGGAAATCTTGTAAGCATTTGTCCACCAAGAGCTATGCCATTATGACATCTTATGCATCCAACATCCAAAAAAATACTTAAACCCATTTTCGCTTTTTTATTTATAGCACTATTGTTTCCATCTAAAAATCTATCAAAATTTCCCCTAGTTAATAAAGTTTTCTCATAAGCACCTATGGCATATCGAACATTTTTAAAACTTAGAGGTTTCTTATCGTTTTTAAAAACTTTCTTAAATTGATGTACATAATATGCCACACTTTTTAATCTTTTCACAACCAAATCAGGCGTCATATCCATTTCAAACGATGATTGCAAAGGACCTCCTGCTTGTTCTTCAACATTTTCTACCCTTCCATCCCAGAATTCACTCTTTTGTAAAGCCGCATTAAAAACTGTCGGGGTATTTAAATGATGAGGATTAATCCTTCCCTTAAAGCCAACGGCGGTTGCTTTATTGTCATCTCCGCCTTCGGTAAGCATGTGGCAACTTGAACAAGCGATGCTATTGTCTTTTGATAAATTAGTTTCAAAAAAAAGCCTTCTTCCGAGTCTTATCTTTTCTTTTGTTAAGGGATTTTCTTTTGTATCAAATAGTTTTTTCAATGCTTTATAGTTTTTAGGGACTGATTTCAACCCAAAAGACAGAGCCATATTTCTTAAATTGGTGCTATTATAATCAACAAATTTACTTATGAATATATCTTTTTGAAAAGCAAACAGTGAGAGTGCCAAGAAAAGTGAGACGAAGATAATCTTCATTGTTTTGCTCTTGCAAAATGAGGATTTAGTTTTAGCAAAATCAAATCTGCTACAATATTACCAAACAGTGTTAGAAATGTTGAAATAATTAAAATTCCCATAATAACCGGGTAGTCTCTACTCATAGCACTTTGAAAAAATAAAAGCCCCATACCGTTTATAGAAAATATTGATTCTAATATTACACTTCCGCCTATCATGCCGGGAATAGATAAACCAAGAATAGTGACTATAGGCGGATAGAGGTTTGGGATTATAAATCTTTTAAAAATGATTTTATCATCGATTCCTCTACTTTTTGCAAAATATATATAGTCACTTTTAAGAATCTCAAGGCTCAAACTTCTAACATACATACTAAGAGTTCCGACACCTCCAAAAATCATAACAAAAATAGGTAACAATAAATGCCAGGCAAAGTCAAAATACCACCAGATACCAGTCTTTGGATCAATACTGTGAAGACCAGATATTGGTAACCACTTCAGATAAACGGAAAAAAAAGAGACTAACAATAATGCTAAATAAAATGACGGCATTGCATAACTGACAAGAGCAAACTGCTTTATGGACTTATCAAATAAAGTATTTTGCTTAAAAGCTGCTTTTATACCAAAATAAATAGACAATAAAAATACAAAAATAATTGAGATAAAATTCATAAGTAGCGTTATACCTATATGGCTTAATATTTCAGTTTTTACAGGCTCACCGCTTGCGAAAGAGACTCCAAAATCAAGATGAATAATCGCCCAAACCCAAGATATATATTGAATTGCAAGAGGTTTGTCAAGACCATATACTTCTTTTAAATGCTCAATCGACTCTTTAGTTATGTTTGGATTAAGCTCGCCACTTGCAAAGAAAGAATTTGGTGCAGCGTGAATGGCTGCAAATGATATAACAGATATGATAAACATCATCAAAACAATATATAATACTTTTTTAAAAAATATTCTCATGTGTAGTACCCGTTAAAACATAAATAAAAAAACATAAGTAGCAAAACCCATCAATGAACTAACACAAATCCCTGAAAACACTAAAACCCCGATAGCCTTGTGTCTTCTATCAAAAAAATGTCTATTTTTTTTAAGGCTTATATATGATTTTATTATCAAATAAATCCAACCAAAAAGCGTAATAACGGCTATAATTATATGAATAAGTAAAAATTTACTTAAAAAACCATAAGGAATTGTCGTAAGTTTTATATATTCAAAAAACCCACCACTTATTCTTACTCCGGCTTCAAAAATAAAAACTATCAAAACTGAAATTATGAATATACCTATTTGTATCTTATAATGCTTTATAATTTTACCTTTTTTTGCCAACTTTATGGCACCATAAACCAAAAAAGGGAGCAACATAAAATAAAGTGTTACCAAACTCATAAAAAGCGGTGCTCTTGTCAGTGTAAATTCCATCTCTCTTCTTTCATAAGTATATTTGGTATTATAGCATATTTAGTTATTGCAAAATATCAACCTAAGTCGCATATTTTAGATCTATCATAAAAAATAAATAAGAAAGTTTTAAAGGATATTAACTAACCTTACGCACTTATACCTTTTTCTTGTTTACCACGGATATGATATAATGTGTAAGGTCAGTTATAAAATACAAAATACAATAATTCAAGGCATACTTCATATAAAAGGATTATGAACATGAAAAAGTTGATAGGCATTGCTCTTATAATAGCAGCATTCATAGTAGAAATACTGTGGCTTGGATTTTGCTTTGGAAGTGTTATCGTCGGAATTTTACTTCTTATCTTTGCTCCCGGATTACTCTTTTTGCCATTTAATATCATTTTTGCATTTGGAATTGCATTTTTAGCTAATAATATAAAATACAGCAGCTCATCATTCAACTATAATAATGATTTTCATCAAGACAGTAGATTTAGAAACAATTACAGAGATAGTTTTAATGACTTTAGAGATTACTCTGACAATGACAATATGCAACAATACTATGATACCCTTGGATGCGAAAGAGATGCAAGTCTTGAGACCGTAAAAGCAGCATACAAAAAACTATCAAGAAAGTTTCACCCTGATTTTGTAGAAGGAAAAGGATTAGATGATGAATTTGTAAAATTTGCCAATAAAAAAATGCAAGAAATTAACGAAGCTTATAGCAAGATAAAAGAAAGTTTCAACCGATAAATTGAACAAATATATTAACTCTACGGCTCAAATATATCTCAATTCGACTGTTATACTTATTGGCAAAAGATAAGTACCATCTCTACCACTTGTCTCTGTTTATTCTGTTTTATTATTCTAAAGTGCTTGGTAGTGTACTTACTATTGGAAGCAATAAAGAGATTGCAGGGATATATTGCTACCCCTTTTCAAAACATTTTCTCATTTGTCGCTATGATAGCAACACTATCACTCACTATGGTGATGGTATAGTAGAGGATAAACTAAAATAATTTTTAGTAAAAATACTATCACTATCACCAGATCCTACAAGCTGTTTGCTAACGATTATCGTGAGGAATAAATTAGCCGTCAGGGTAATTTATTCCTCTCCTCGAACTTGTTATCCTTTAAAAACTATGATAGTTGATGTAACTGCTCTTGTTTTAATCTCTCTGCAATCCAAACTTTTATGATAGATTGTCTAGTAACACCTATCTTTTTAGCTTCATTATCTAACAAATTTAATATATTTTCTGGAAAATCAACATTGATTTTTTTTGTTTTGATAGTCTTTTTTTCAAAATCTATAACACTCGTAGCTTTTGAAAAATCTAAATATTCACTTATATCTTCTCCTCTATCAAATCTTTCGTCAAACTCTTTGGCTGATATTGTTTTATTTTGCATAGTCTTTCTCCTCATTTTTTCTACATCTTCTAACACTTATTATTCTATATTTTTCATTTCTCAATGTAAAAATAGCAACATAACACTTTTTCAAAAACTTAGAAATAAGAGCATATCTAACTTCATTATCTACAATATTGGCAGGAACTATTAAAGCCTTTTCATCTTTCCATAGACTTTTTGCTTCTTCAAAATCAATCCCATGCTTTTGTTTATTTTTAGTGCTTTTATCTTTATCATACTCAAATTTCAAAACAACCCTTTAATATAAAAAAAGTATATAAATTATACTTTAAAAATCTATGAATGTCAAATTTTCTGAGAAATTTTGCTTTTTTTAAAAAAGAAGGTATAAAAATGTGTTGTATATTAAATATCTTTTAAAAAGTAAAATGATATTTCATGATGAGATTTAAGTATCAAAATGCTTGTTTTGGTAATGAGTAAGGATAACGGTTGAAGTAAGCTATAAATTAGCCGCAGGGTAATTTATAGCTTCTCTGATTTGTTAGACATCTATTTTCTTACAAGTTTTTCTTTACTTGCCCATCCAACAATGCCCCTACAAGTACCATCAATGATTTTGACTTTAATCCAAGTTAAACCAACCATTTTAGGATCTTTCTCTTCATCCAGCAGTTCAACCTTACTTCCAGATTCAACTGTACATAGTGATTTCTTTGCTGTCACTTCATTAAAGGATGGTTTAGAAAATAACATAGTATTTTCTAGAAAAAGACCATTTCGCTGTTCTTGCATGTAATAATTATTTGTTGTTGGATTACCATATGTAATATTGGAATTTCCATTAGTTGTTTGAATATTTGGGCTTTGGTTCCCACTACTTGTTTGATTAGTAGAATTAGCATCACTTGGGAAAAAAATTGCAATTGTTCCTATAATAGTAGCTATAGAAGCCCGCTATACTAATTTTTTGAGTCATTGTCATTCCTGTTTTCTTAATTTTTGTTCCTCCAATATCAAGCCCATTTTCTTGCTGATATAGTTCAGATTTTTCTAGTAGTTTTAACGTTTTTTTAACTGTTGTAAGAATTTCAAGTTGACTTTCAAATAAATTGATCATCTCGCTAACGCTCCACGGACAATGTTCCAGTCGATTACATACTTTTTTTGCAGTATTTAAAACTTCTTTAAGTTCATTATGTTGATATACCCAACCACTCTTGAAAGAATCAATAAATGCTGTTAATGTAAGATGAAGTTCTGCAAAATTAAAGGACTTTAATTGTTGTGACATGGCGATAGCGCAATCTCTACCAGTGGAATATAGTTTTTCGAAAACTGCTCGATCTTCTTTATTAAGAATATAAATTCGATCAAAATCTTCTTTGTTTTTTAGGTGGGACCATAGTTCGACATTATTTTTGTGAAAAACTTTCGAATACTCAAATAGTTTTTCTAATAGTGGGCTGACAGGTGCAAAGTCTTTTCTAATCTCCATGTTTTTCCTAATGTACGATTTTGTTGTCTAACGGT
>JALWUQ010000002.1:26580-31434 GCA_026993075.1 Campylobacteraceae bacterium | reverse complement strand
ATTAGCCTCGAAGTTAAATTGTAACTTAATTAGTATTAAAATAATATTATATTAGCATTATTATTTAAAAAATATTTAATAAACTATACTTTATAAAAATATATGTGCCAAATATCATTTTCTTTTTTTGAATAGTGTTCAAAGCCTTGTTTTCCAAGCACTGAATATAATGGAGCGGTTTCAAAAGTATTGATAATATGTAAAACTTTTCCGTTTAACTGTGCGATGTTTTGCATTATCATACCAAAAGGATCTACACCGTTAGCAAGGCTCTGTCTAACATCAAGATCCAAAATTTCATTATCACCAAGCCATTTTGGTTTATCATTTTTTTGTTCTTTTGGAAGCATTTGTGGATATGCTTTAAAAAGTTCATCAACAGTGCCGTTTTTCTCATTTACTATAAGAAGTAAATCATTTTTGTCAACTCCTAATATTTTTGCAATTTCCAATAATGTAATATCATCTCCCGGCTCAAAACTAAAACCTTTTGCCTTTGAAACTTCATTTATAGCTGATAAAATTTCCGAATTTTGTTTTAAAACGCCAAATACTGTATCTTCATCAAAAAAACTTTTATTCATTTTATATCTCCTGTTTTACTATATTAATGTAATGCATTATAATCTGACCTTACGCACTTTTTTCTCTAAAAGTCCTACTTTTCGTAGCTTTAGGGGGTTGTAGGGACTTTGAATTTCTGCCACAATAGAGAGCTTTGCCCATTATAGTGCGTAAGGTTAATTATAATATAAATAAAACTATTTAACATTGATTTGTATCAAGCATTAATTTTGTGTTAAAGTTATATAGTTACAATTATCAAAATTATTTATAAAAGGAGAAAATTTCATGAAGCGAACATTTACAGCACAAAACATAACTTGCAACAATTGTGCAAATACCATCAAAGTAACATTAGAAGATGACTTTGGAAATGTTGAAGTAAATCTTGGCGCCAATCCCAAAGAGGTTAGTATTGAAATCAATGATGAAAAAGAATTGGAGCATTTTAAAGATGAAATGCAAGGCATAGGATTTCCTGTTATTGAGGAAATAAAAGGTTAAGTTATGGCAACTGATAAATTAGAACTTAATGTAGCCGGGATGACATGTGTAAACTGCTCTAACGCTATAGAAAAGGTTACTGCTAAGATGGATGGAGTCGAGGAAGCAAAGGTCAGCTTTGCCTCCTCAAAAGCCGAATTTATCATAGATCCTACAAAAGTTAAGCTTGAGGATATTAAGCAAAAAATTAAAAAATTAGGTTATAGTGTTGTTGAGGATTTAAAAGCTTTGGAAGTACAAAAAAAGAAAGATCTGAAAAAATTAAAATTTCTTTTTACAGTGGCTGCGTCTTGTTCAATCGCTATACTTTATCTTATATTTTTTCCTTTGCAAGATGGAAGATTAAATCTATATTTGATGATGTTTTTTGGTACTATTGCTCAGTTTTATCCAGGAGGTTTGTTTTACTCTCATGCTATAAAAGCTATAGCAAATAAAAACTATGATATGAATGTTTTAGTTGCTCTTGGAACAAGCGCGGCATATTTTTACTCTGCATTTACAGTTTTGTTTCCCTTTTTATTTCCAGAGCATCTAAGATATGTCTATTTTGATGGAGCTAGCATCATCATAACTTTTATACTTCTTGGAAAAGTTTTGGAAGAAAATTCAAAAGCCAAAGCAACAGATTTTATGAAAAATCTCATAGACTTAGCCCCAAAAACCGCAACGATTATAACTTCTATCGGCGAAGAAAAAACCATAAAAGCAGACACTTTACAAATCGGGGATATCGTTATCATAAAAGCCGGAGAAAGAGTATCGGCTGATGGCACTATCTTGGAAGGCTCAAGTGATGTTGATACATCTATGATAACTGGGGAACCTCTGCCTCAATTTAAAACAGTTGAAGATGAAGTTATAGCCGGAACTATTAACACAAACGGTTTTTTAAAAGTAAAAGTAGCAAAAGCATCAAATGATACCTTACTCTCTCACATCATAACGCTACTTGGAGAAGCTCAAAATCAAAAAATGCCCATAGGAAGAATAGCCGATAGAATATCCAATATATTTGTACCGACGGTTATATCTATCTCAATATTGACATTTTTTATATGGTTTTTTGCCGCAAATAATACTCTTGATGCCATACTTGCTTCCATATCGGTTTTAATCATATCTTGCCCTTGTGCCTTGGGACTTGCCACTCCTATAGCCATAGTGAGTGCAGTAGGAAAAGGTGCTAAAAACGGAATTCTTATAAAATCACCCGAAGTACTCGAAATCATAAAAGACATCAAGTATGCTATTTTTGATAAAACAGGTACTATAACCGAGGGTAGGATTTCAATGGGCAATTTAGTATTGCAAGACAACAGCATGGATATTTTAAATATCTTAGCTTCAGCGGAACTTCAAAGTGAACATCCTATATCAAAAGCTATTACAAATTATGCGAAAGAGAAACAGCTTTCTCTTGATAAAGAGGTAAAACAATTGATTGTTATTCCCGGAAAAGGGATAAAATGTATCATTGATGACAAAGAAGTAGTGATAGGGACGCTATCTTTTTTAACAAGTGAACAAGTAGAAAAAAATGAAAAATATATAAAGTTTATAGCTCAGGAACAAAACTTTGGCAATGGAGCTGTTCTTGCTGCGATAGATAAAAAAATGGTAGGGGCTTTCTCTTTTAAAGACGGTATTAAAAAAGGTGCAAAAGATATGGTGCAAGAATTAAAAGATAAAAACATAACACCTGTTCTTTTAACCGGAGACAATGAAAAAACAGCAAAAGCAGTTGCTTTGAAACTTGGAATTGAAAAGGTTTATGCCGAAGTTTTACCAAATGAAAAATATGAAGTTATAAAAAGTTTTCAAAAAGATGACAAAGTTATGTTTATAGGTGATGGGATAAATGATTCCCCTTCTTTAAAACAAGCTGATATTGGTTTGGCTCTTGGGAGTGGTTCTGATATAGCCAAAGATGCCGGAGATATAATCATTATGAACAATGAACTCTCAAGTGTAATAAAAAGCATAAACCTTTCTATTTATACAATAAGAACTGTAAAACAAAATCTATTTTGGGCATTTATATATAATGCTCTTGGTATTCCTATAGCAGCTGGAGCATTATTTCCATTTTTCGGGATTATGCTAACCCCTGTTTATGCAGGAATCGCTATGAGCTTTAGCTCTGTCACAGTTGTTTTAAATTCTTTAAGACTTAAACTAAAAAGGTTATAATCATGAAACGAAGAAATTTTTTAATTGCCGGGGCTTTAGGCTCTTTGGGGGTTGCCTTTTTGGGATCTGATAACTTATATTCTTATGATAACTTTAAAGAGGAAAGAGATTTTGCAGTCCCGCCAATTTATGAGGGTGAAATCATCGCAGGCAAAAGAGTTTTTAACCTTAAGTTACAAAAAGGTGAAATGGAATTTTTTAAAGGCTTAAAAACTCCAACTATAGGAATAAATACTCCATTTTTAGGACCAACTTTAAGAGCCAAAAAAGGTGAATTTATAAAAGTCAATATTAAAAACGATTTAGGATATGACTCAACTATTCATTGGCATGGATTTGAACTTCCGGCAAAGATGGATGGCGGACCTCATCAAGTCATAAAAAACAATACTACCTGGACACCTGAATTTGCCATAAAAAACAGAGCTTCAATGCTTTGGTATCACTCACATCTTTTACATCAAACCGGTGAACAGGTCTATAAAGGATTGGCTGGGCTTTTTATCATAGATGATGATGAAAGTAGTAGTTTAAACTTACCAAACGAGTATGGAGTGGACGATATCCCCATAGTTTTGCAGGATCGAAATTTCAATACTGACGGTTCTTTTAGATATGTTAGCTCTCTTAGTGAAAGAATGACAGGAATACATGGAAACTATGTTTTGGTAAATGGCGTGATAGCTCCTACTTTTAAAGCAAAAAAAAGATTAACAAGGTTTAGAATATTAAACGGCTCAAATGCAAGAACTTATCTTCTTGGTTTTAGCGACAAAAGAGAGTTTGCTCTTATAGGAAGTGACGGCGGACTTCTTGAAAAGCCGGTTAATTTAAATCAAATACCTTTAGCACCTGCACAAAGAATAGAAATTCTCGTTGATTTAAGTGATACAAAAGATGTAATACTTAAAAGTTACAAAGGAGCAAGCCAAAATATGGGTATGATGGGCATGATGATGTCACAAATGAATTATGACAAAGAGTTTGATCTTATCAAAATAAAATCAAATAATGCAAAAAATAGTAACTTAAAAATACCCTCTATATTCATAAAACATCCCGTCTGGAACCCAAATGAAGCAGTAGGTGTCAGAGATATGCTTTTGCAGATGAGAATGGGTATGGGAATGATGGGTGGAGGAGATCCTTATAATAACTTTTTTATAAACGGCGCAAGCATGGACATGAACAGGATAGATGCTGTTGCTAAAAAAAACAAATTTGAAATTTGGAAGATTATCAACCGCTCACCTATGGCTCACCCTTTTCATATACACAACACCCAATTTAAAATTCTGGCAATTAACCAAAGAAAACCATATCCGAGCGAACAAGGCTTTAAGGATACTGTTATGGTTGATCCTATGGGAGTTACATATATAATGGTACCATTTAGATATTACAGCGATAACAAAGTACCGTACATGTTTCACTGCCATATACTTGAGCATGAAGACGGTGGGATGATGGGACAATTTTTAGTCACATAAAAGGAGAAAAAATGAAAATATTACTATTTGGTATTGCTGCCATAGTTTTGCTTGCTGGATGCTCAAACTCTACTAAAGCTTCGAGTAATGTAAAAGATAGGTG
>JALWUQ010000002.1:0-26480 GCA_026993075.1 Campylobacteraceae bacterium | reverse complement strand
ATGGGACAATTTTTAGTCACATAAAAGGAGAAAAAATGAAAATATTACTATTTGGTATTGCTGCCATAGTTTTGCTTGCTGGATGCTCAAACTCTACTAAAGCTTCGAGTAATGTAAAAGATAGGTGTTAAGTGCCTAACCACAATATATTATATATTTTAATGAAATGAGTTTGCTTTAGATTTGTACGAAAATATCTGAAGTACTAGCTAAAGCTAATTCAAAGATATTTGAGTGCAAAGATGAAGCAAAATCATTTCACCCTATGGGCGATAAGAAAAAGGCACATCTGACTTCGTTAGATTTTTTCACCTTATCTATGGATAGGCTTTCAAAAATCTGCCTTGCATCTGCACCTTTTTCTTATCGTTAAAATATATCATATATTGTGGTTAGGCACTTGTACAAAAGCTCAGGTAAAAGCAGGCAAACAAGTGTTTAAAAATAATTGTGCGGTATGTCACGGTGCAAAGGCTCAGTCCACACCAAACTGGAGAACAAAATTAGCAGATGGCTCTTACCCTCCACCACCACTAAATGGGACTGCTCATGCTTGGCACCACCCTATGAAAGCATTGGAATATACAGTAAAAAACGGAGGAAAAGCTTTCGGAGGTAAAATGCCCGGATTTGGCAATATTTTAAGTCAGCAGCAAACAAAAGAAGCGATAGCATACTTCCAACACTTTTGGAATGATGATATATACAATGACTGGGCAAAAAGAAGCGGGCTTAAGTAACTAATATCTCATATTTACCGTTCATTAAGAATGTATTGGTATAATATATTTCTTAGAAAAATACAGGAGAAAAAAATGGCTCTATATGATAGACAATATTTACAAAACGAGGTAGCAAATAAGGCTGAAAGCATTGGTAAAAGTAGATCTAAAAGCAGTTTAGCTGTTTTTATAAAACAAACTTATCAACTTTTTGCTGCTTCATTATTGGCAGCAAGCGCTGGAGCTTTTATAGGTACTGCCTATCTATCAAGCTCATTAGTTAGAATAGGAGCAAATGGCAAACCAGCAGTTGCAGGATGGTTTTGGGGATTGGTAATTCTTGAATTTATCTTACTTTTTGGAGTTTTGGCAGCTAAGAAAAAAGAAGGGTTAAATTTAATTTTACTTTTTGCTTTTACATTTGTCAGCGGATTGACGCTAACACCGATGCTCTCAGCATATTTAATGATGCCAAGTGGTGCAAGTATTATAACAGAAGCATTTATACTTACTACTGTTGCATTTGGCGGACTTTCAATCTTTGCTATGAATACAACAAGAGACTTCTCAGCAATGGGTAAAATGCTTTTTATAACTTTGATTGTTATAATAGTAGCAGGAATTATCAATATCTTTGTAGGAAGTTCTTTACTCCAATTAGGAATCGCGAGCATCGGGGCTATACTTTTTTCAGCCTTTATACTTTATGACACACAAAGAATCATAAGAGGCAATGTAGAAACACCCGTAGAAGCAGCGGTTTCATTATACCTTGACTTTTTAAACTTGTTTATTTCATTGCTACAGATACTCGGAATTTTTGGAAACAGAAATTAAAAACTACGGGTGCATTTAGCACCCGTTATATACAAAACTTCAAATTCAAGATAATCAAGCGGATAAGCTTCTATCAATTTTTTGGTTTCCTTATAGCCAAGTTTTCTTTTGCCACCACTGACACCACTTCTTTTTATATATCTGAATTTTGAAATATTATCATCAAAATAGAGTTTATAAAATTCTCTTTTATAATTTATTTTATAAAATTGAGAAAAAATATTGATAACTTCTTTATAGCTTGGCAAAAAAGTTTTTAACTTGCTTTTTGCATAAATAGTTTTAAATGTACCATCACAAAATATTGATACTGCGCAATTATTACTTATTTCTGAAAATCTTTCCACTACTTTTTTCAAATTTACAGACCACTGCAGGGATGCTGAAGAAAGTACATAATCAAATTTTTTATCCTTTGATAAGGTTTCATATAATTCACTTTCTTCATAGTTTTGGTTTATGATTTTAATATTCTTATTCTTTGGATGAAGCTCACACATACGGGGTGAAAGATCTACTGCAACAAACTCCTTGATATTCCAGTCTATTTGCTTATATATCTCACCTGCACCTGAGCCTAAATCTAAGATTCTCTTTGGATTTTCACAAACCATACCAATAAGATTTTGGGCTACTTTTTTCTGGATTATATTATAACTGCCGTAGGTATTGGCATTTTTAGAAAATTCACTCACTTGCAAGTCTTTAAACTTCATTCATTTCCCCGCTTAAACAATTCTTTAATATTTTTTCGATATACTTCAAGGCTAATCTAAATAAGAGTATAATTATACTCTATTTTTTATAAAAGGATATTTACTATGACAACCATTATTTTGGTTTTACAGTTTGTTTTGGCTATTATTTTAACCATTACCGTATTATTACAAAAAAGCTCATCTATCGGTCTTGGCGCATATAGCGGTAGCAACGAATCACTTTTTGGAGCAAAAGGACCTGCTGGATTTTTGGCAAAATTTACATTTGTTATAGGATTTTTATTTCTTGTAAACACCCTTGCACTTGGATATTTTTATAACCAATCAAAAAAATCTTCTCTTGCAGAAAATATAAAAGTTGTAAAACCTATAAAAAAAGCTCCAACTGTACCAGCCCTTCCAACTACAACTACAAAATCCAATGCGGCACCAAAAGCACCAACAACCAAATAATATTTTTTACAAAAAAGTAAAAATAATTTTACTTTTTTGTTTAATACCAATATTTTTATATGCTGATGCGCATATCTTTGTATTCCATAGATTTGGTGACACAAGATACAAAAGCACAAATACTTCTATAAAAGAGTTAACAAAAGAGTTTAATTATTTTAAGAATCACGGTTATAAAGTTATAAAACTTCAGAAATTAATAAATGCGGTTAAAAATAGAAAAAAGATTAATGATAAATGGATAGTTTTGACAATAGATGACAATTTTCAAAGTTTTTATAAAAATGGACTTAAAATCTTTAAGGAATACAATTATCCTTTTACTATGTTTGTATATGTACAAGCCACTGAAGATAGATACCCAGATTATACCACTTGGAATGAATTGAAAAAAATTTCAAAATATGGCTCCATCGAGTTTCATTCCTTTTCTCATCCTCATATGACATTTAAAAGTGATAAATTTTTAAGAAATGATTTTGCAAGAGGATTGAAGCTTATGAAAAAAAGATTAGGAATCGTACCTAAATATTTTGCATATCCTTACGGAGAATACGACAAAAGAGTAAGAAACATAGCAAAAGAATTTGGATTTGAAGCTATACTCAATCAAAATATTGGTGCTGTTGGTAAATACAGTAATATTTTTGATTTAAACAGGAATGCACTTGTCGGTAAAACTCATTTAAAAGAGGATTTGGAGTATAAAGAATTAAGAGTAAAATGGATAAAGCCAAAAGGCTATCCCAAAAATGGAATTTTAACAAAGATTATGGCAAAATTATATTTACAAGATATTAAAAATGCAAAATATTATCTAACTGATTACGGATGGCACAGAGCAAAGGTTGTTGGCTCTTTTATAAATGAAGATGTAAATAAAAAGTTACATCAAGGAAGAAATCGAATCGTTATAAGTGTAGGACATAAAATAAAAGCAAAACTTTTAATAAAGGATAAATATGAGTTTGAATGAGATAAAAGATAAAACAAGTGAAAGTATGCAAAAAAGCATTGAATCTTTGAAAAAAGATTTCACCACTCTTAGAACCGGCAAGGTATCTACTGTCATATTAGACAATGTTATGGTTGATTATTATGGTACTGCAACCTCACTAAATCAGGTCGCAACAGTATTAGCAACTGATGCAACTACAATCACCGTATCCCCCTGGGAAAAAAATTTATTAAAAGATATAGAAAAAGCATTACAAAGTGCAAATATCGGTGTTAACCCAAATAATGACGGAGAAAGTATAAAACTGTTTTTTCCGCCAATGACAGTTGAACAGCGAAAAGAGAATGTTAAAAAAGCAAAGGCTATGGTTGAAAAAGCAAAAATAGCTATAAGAAATATCAGAAAAGATGCCAATAACAAGATAAAAAACTTAGAAAGAGAAAAAGATATAACTGAAGATGAAAGTAAAAAATCTCATGAGGATATTCAAAAACTAACTGACAATTTTACAGCCCAGAGCGACTCTTTGCTTAAAAGTAAAGAGGCGGAGCTTATGAAAGTATAAAATGAATTTAGAAAAAATATATAAAGATTCGGGTGCACTTTTAGAGGGACATTTTTTGCTAAGTAGCGGGAAACATTCAAAATATTATCTTCAAAGTGCAAAAGTTTTAGAAGATCCGAAAAGGGCTGAATTATTAGCAGTAACCTTGGCAAAAAAAATACTCGAATCTGATGTAGAAATAGATACTGTTTGTTCTCCGGCACTTGGTGGTATTTTGGCAGGATATGAGTTATCAAGAGCACTCGGAACGAGATTTATATTTGCAGAAAGAGTTGCTGGAACAATGTGCGTTAGACGAGGATTTGAAATAAAAAAAGATGAAAAAATTTTGATATGCGAAGATATCATAACCACAGGTGGCTCAGCTCTTGAAGCAGCAGAAGCTATCAAAGATCTTGGCGGAAAGGTAGTAGGCTTTGCAGCCATTGCAAATAGAGGTTTTTGCAATATTTATAATGATAGCAAGGATATGAAAAAAGAGTGCAAATTACCAAAAGGTTTGCCTTTTTTTGCATTAGGAAATTTCGAATTTACCATGTATGATAAAGATAACTGTCCTATGTGCAAAACAGGAACCAAAGCTCTAAAGCCTGGTAGCAGAGGTAATTAATGAGGTGGAGAAATATAAAAAAAGGTACAAAAAAAATAAAGATTTCAACAAAAAGCCATATACACTTTGCACCGATAACCACAAAAATTAAAGCTTTCTTGATTGATATGTTTATGATTATGATGCCTATTGCCTATATAGTTACTTATGTTATTATGGGTGGCAAAAACGATATGCAACACTCCATCATAGCAAGAACTTCGCTTGGAGTCATTTTTGGAGTAATTATGATATCATTTTGGACAATAAAAGCACAAAGTCCGGGATACAAGGCGTATGACTTAATTTTAGTAGATGCAAAAACTCAAACAAAACCGACTCTTGCAAAATCAATACTAAGATATTTTGCTTTTATATTTTCTTCTACTATCATAATAGGCGAAATTGTAGCATTTTTTAGGAAAGACAGAAGAACTCTGCATGACTTAATCAGTGGCACTTATGCAATAATAAAATAAATGTTTCTGCTTTCAAGTTTTTTCTTTTTCTACTTTGCCGGAGTTGGCATATATATCATATTTTTACCAAAAATTTTGGAAACTCTTTTATATACACCCTATCAAATTGGTATTATTTTTTCGATTGTTCCTCTTATGAGGTTTTTAACCCCTTTTTTATTTTTAAAAATTTTTTCACTAAATAAAACAGTTTATAAATTTTCTTTATTGATCTCTTGGCTGAGTGTAATCTTTCTTTTTTTTAGTATAAAAAACTACTATCTTTTAATGGCAAACATAGCGGTTTTTGGCATTAGTAATGGACTGGTTATGCCTTATATAGACTCTATTGCACTTGAAAAAATGAAAAAAAATTACGGAAAAAGTAGACTTTGGGGATCTTTGGGTTTTATGATTATCGGATTGATTTTAGCACGGTATTTAAGTGATTATAAAGTTGGATTGTACTTTTACCTTTTCATTGGTACTTGTATATCATCTATCGGATATCTAATATCTAAAAATTCAAAAGACTTTAATCTGAAAAAAGATATATCACTGATGCAAAAATTTTCACTCCTTAATAATTGGCAATTTTGGATAAGTATATTTTTAGTACAAATATCTTTTGGTTTTTTCTATAATTTTTTTACAATATATGAAACAGCTCACGGTATATCATTGGAACAAGTAAGTTATTTATGGAGCTTATCCATCATTTGTGAAGTTATAATGTTTAATTATCAAGATAAAATATTACATTTAAATCTCTTAACTATAATTAAATTTTCCATAGCAATAACATCTCTTAGATGGCTACTTTTGTATTTATTTTCAGATTCTCTGTACATATCATACCTTACTCAAAGTTTTCATGCTATTAGTTTTGCATTGTTTCATACAGTTACCATAACATATCTTTTCAAACTATATACCCAAAAAAAACTTGCGATGCAGTTTTATCATGGGATATCTTATGGATTAGGAGGATTTGTCGGCTCTATTATGGCGGGATATTTTTATGGGAAATACCTTTTTTTGATAGCCTCAATAATTGCATTATTAGGATTTGTATCTTTACTAAACTTTAATAAAAAATAAATGAGATATTTTCACTCCTGTTTAAGTCGCTTTAATATATAATTTGATTTATCAAACTAATAAAAAATATAATTAAAAAAGGAGTTAAACATGGAAATTGAATTTAAAAATAAAATTCTAAATATTATTAATAATGATAAAAAGAAAGATACTCTAGGCCATATTAGCGTACACCAAGCAAGGGAATTGTTAATGGATACAGGATCTATACTTCTTGATGTAAGACCTCCGGCAAGAGTAGAGGGAGAAAATGCACAAGAAGCTGGGATTGTAAATGCTTTTTATACTCCATATCCAAGTTTTTTTGATTACCTTGATATACTGCCAAAAGATAAAAATTCTTTTATAATTTTAGGCTGTTTAAAAGGATGGTTTGCCAATCGTATAATGGGGTATTTGGAAATGGAAGGTTATACGAATATCTTTGTATTAGATACCAATATAGCCGATCTTATCGAGGCTCACTACGCTCATACCAACAGATAACTAACCGACCTTACACATTATAATGAGTAGAACTCATTATAATGTGTAAGGGACTAAAGTCTCTACCCCTCCTAAAAACTACGACAAGCAGGGATTTTCGAGAAAAAAGTGAATAAGGTTAGTAACTGATATTGCATACACATATAAATTCAATGTTATGCTTTTGTTTTTCTAGACATTCTTTTTCTTACGATTGGATCAAGATATCTTTTTCTTATTCTGATATTTTTTGGTGTAATTTCCACTATCTCATCATCCTCAATCCATTCAAGTGCTGATTCAAGCGTTATATCTCTAGGAGGAACAAGTTTGATAGCTTCATCAGCTCCACTACTTCTAACATTTGTTAAGTTTTTACCTTTTATAGGATTGACATCAAGATCATTTGCTCTTGCATTTTCTCCTATAACCATGCCTACATATACTTTATCCTGAGGTTTTACAAAAAGAGTACCTCTGTCTTGCAGTCCAAAAAGAGAATAACCAACTGTTTGACCATTTTCCATAGATACCAAAGCTCCATTCATTCTGTGTTCGACAGTACCGCCAAGTGGGCGAAATTCCAAATATGAATGATTTAAAACACCTTCACCTTTTGTATCTGTTAAGAATTGACTTCTAAAGCCTATAAGACCACGAGCCGGTATCTCAAACTCTATCCTTGTCTGTCCATCTCCTGTTGGAGTCATAGATGTCATCTCAGCTCTTCTTTTGCCAAGCTTTTCTATAACAACTCCCGTAAAATCATCCGGCACATCAACCACTAAAAGCTCATACGGCTCCATCTTCACACCATCTTCTTCTTTGATAATAACTTCAGGGCGACCTAAAGAAAACTCATACCCTTCTCTTCTAAGATTTTCTGCCAATATGGTTATCTGCAATTCTCCTCTACCTGCTACCTTGAAACTTCCTTCCCCTATATTTTCATATTTCATGGCAATATTGGTTTTCATTTCACTTTCTAATCTTTCAGAAAGTTTATTTGAAGTTACATATTTGCCTTCAGTTCCGGCAAGCGGTGAGTCGTTGACTGCAAAGACAACTGATATAGTAGGCTCTTCTATATGCATAGGATCCAAGGGAACAGGATTATTAGGATCTACCAGACTATCCCCTATATCAAGCGCTTCAAATCCTGCAATGGCAACTATGTCACCATAGCTTGCTTCATCAACATCAATCCTTTCAAGTCCTAAAAAGCCAATAAGTTTGCTAACTCTGCCACTTATCCTTTCGCCATTACTTTTAGCCAATAAAATATTTTGATTTTTTTTAATCGTTCCGTTAAATATCCTGGCTATTCCTATCTTACCTACAAAATTATCATAATCAAGCGTAAAAACCTGTATTTGTACGGGAGCATCTATGCTTCCTTTGGGGGCAGGAACTTGCTCAATTATAGTTTCAAAAAGCGGTTCTAAATCTTTATTTTCATCTTCCAATTCATATTTGGCATACCCGTCTCTTGCTGCAGCATAAATTATAGAAAAGTCGAGTTGCTCCTCAGTAGCATCCATAGCAACAAAAAGATCAAATATTTCATCAACTACTCTTTCCGGATCTGCCGCATCTTTGTCTATCTTATTTATAACAATTATCGGCTTCAGCCCCAAAGACAGAGCTTTTTTAACAACAAATTTTGTTTGGGGCATTACTCCTTCTTGGGCATCTACTAAAAGAAGCACCCCATCAACCATCTTTAAAACCCTCTCAACTTCACCGCCAAAGTCGGCATGACCTGGGGTATCTATGATATTTATTTTATAATTTTTATGAATAATTGCCGTATTTTTTGAAAGTATTGTGATACCTCTTTCTTTTTCCAAATCGTTACTGTCCATGACTCTTTCAGCTACTTTTTGGTTCGCCCTGAAAGTATGTGATTGTTTAAGTAACTCGTCAACTAATGTAGTTTTACCATGATCAACATGGGCAATAACTGCTATATTTCTAATCTCTTGCACTAAATTTTCCTTATAATATTATATGTAAGCACCTAACTATTATTGTGGTTAGGCAATTAAGATAGCATTTTACCCAAATAAACTGAAAGTAGAGAAAAATTAGCAGGAACGATAATTGCTTATCTATAATTTAGAAAACTTTTGAAGGGTATATTAATGAAGCAATTATTCTTGTCAAACACCACAAAAACTTCTAAAATACCACAAAAAGGTATTATGGGAGATTTACATATATTAAATAAAAAAGAGAATGCAAAAATAAATTTTAACGATTTTATATCATCTATTTTAAAAGAATTAAATACAAAAAATGAAAAAATAATAAATTCACAAAAAAAAGTAAATAGTTTAAAAACTATAGAAAAAAAGATATCTCTCAAGCAGCCCGTTTCTTCAAATAATAGTAAAGATACTCTTCTAAATGAGCTTTTAAGTCTTGTCGTTTTTCTAAAATCAAATGGATTTAGTGGAAAATTTCCAACTGATACAAAAAAGCTTAGCCATATATTGAGCAACAAGCAAGCACTTAGTGAACTTAAAAATATAAAAGATGTGAAAGATATACTAAAAGTAGCAAAAAAATATAATATAGATATCAAGAAATTTGAATTTACAAAAGAAGAAACAAAAGCAATAGAAACAAAAATTACAGAAATAAAAACTAAAAAAACAATTATCTCAAGCGAAAGAATGTTTAAAGATATAAAAACTAAAACCACAGGCAAGCACATTATAAAAAAAAGTTTAGTAAGCCCATTAAATAATCTTATGAAAAAAGAAAATACAAAGAATAATCAAACTGAAAATTTATCCAAATACAAAAACCCGTCATACAAACAAAATACAAAAAATATTCACAATACTCAAATATCATCGTCTCTTGATAAGCCTGTATTGAGCCATAATACAAAACAAAAAAATAGTAACAATCTCTCAAAAGATCAACAAACTAAACAATTTACGGATAAAATAAAATTTCTGTCTCTTGACAAACCTATATTGAGCCATAATAAACCAACAAGAAGTGATGATGTAAAAATTGTTTCTCAAATGAAAATATTTGAAGATCACAAAAAAATTAAAAATAATACAAAACATAACATGCTAGATAAAGACAACATTTCCTCTCTTTCTCAAGCAGACAAAAGCAGTACCGCCAAAATAAAAGAAAAACAAATCAAGACTATAAATTACGAACCAATAGAAAATAAACAAGTAAATATGCATATAAAAAATGAAATTTTACCACAACACTTAAAGGGCAACAATACACAAACAAATCAGACAACAACACAATTTGCAAATGACTTAAAAGAGCAAATCCAACATTATAAACCTCCTATAATGAAGATAAAAATGACTTTAAACCCCAAACACTTGGGTGAAGTTGAGGTAAGTATGCTAAACAGAGGCAATACATTACAAATAACTATCAATTCTAGCACAAGCACGATGGCTGTTTTTGTACAAAATCAAGCTGAATTTAAAAACTCTTTGGTAAATATGGGTTTTACCAATTTAAATATGAATTTTAATTCAAATGGAGACAATCAAAATAAAAATTCAAATCATTCGCAAAAAAATAGTAAAAATTTTAAAAATTTTAGTGAAACAGAAATAGAAAATATAAATACATTAGATATTACTATACCTCGGTATATATAAAGGATAAAAGATGACAACAGCGATAAACAATACTTCACAAACAACTGCCACAAAAGCGGTAAATCCTAAAAGTATCTTAGGTAAAGATGATTTTTTAAAACTGCTTTTAACAGAACTTGAACATCAAGATCCTACAAATCCGATGGATAGTGGGAAAATTTTAACTCAAACTTCACAACTTGCCACTTTGGAATCAGCCAATAATACAAATAAAACTATGGCATCTCTTGTAAGCCAAATGAAGTCAAGTTCTAATTTAAATGCAGTAGCAGCAATCGGCAAAATGGGAAGTTTGGGGACAGACACTATAACTTTACTAAAAGATACAACTCCATCTTTTGATCTGTATTTTAAACATAATATAAAAAGTGGTACTGTCAACATAACTGATAGCCAAGGCAACACAATAAAAACTTTTATTTTAAAACCACAAAATAGCGGTGTATTGACATTTAAATGGGATGGTACAGACAATTCTGGCAATAAAGTATCACCCGGAAGCTATAAGGTAAGCTCAAACTATAGTGACGGATCAACTGGCAGCTTTAGCACTACTTATGGATTATATCCAATAAGTGCGGTTAAATTTGTAAGCGGAAAAGCAGAGCTTAAACTCGGAAACAATTACTATCCGCTTTCAAGTGTAAAAGAGATATATAATTAAAGGATTTTTAAATGACTACATCTTTTTATAACGGCATTTTAGGAGTACAATCCCACCAAAAAAGTATAAATATAATTTCTGATAATATATCAAATATCAGCTCAACCGCATTCAAGGAAATCAGCCCCGAATTTTCAACTATTTTTTCTACAACCTTAAATACTGCAAGCAATAACTCTACATCTAATGACATAGGCTTAGGAAGTAGCGTCAATACGACAAGCATGGATTTGTCTCAAGGTGCTCTTGTATCAACCGAAAAAACTTTTGACATGGCGATTGATGGAAAAGGATGGTTTGGTATTAAAAAACCTGATGGAAGCACTTACTATACGAGAAATGGCGATTTTTCTGTAGATAAAAATGGCGATTTGGTTAATCCAAATGGATATTATCTTACAGGAACTCTTGGAGGCAATATTTCGCCAACTACCTTGTCTCAAAGTAAATTGGATGCATTTGGCAAAGCATACAGTACCCAAGGAGCAGTAAACCAAACACCATATTCGATATCCCAGATTAGTGATATTAAATTATCTTCTGTTGCAACTCAAAAAAAGATTAATTTACCTTACTTTTTGTATCTTCCTCCAAAACCAACACAAAATATACAATATAAAGCAAATTTGGATCCAACAATAAAAACAAAATTTGATCCAAATACAGGAACAACTCAGGAAGTACCAAATATAGAGCATTTTGCCACTTCTTTAATTTCTCCTACAGGTGAACAAAATATACTTGATATGACTTTTACAAAAAAAGTACCAAGTCAAATCATAGGAAGCACATGGGATGCAAATATTCAAATACAACAATTTTATGAAAAATATGATCCTTCAAAATCTTATGATACATCAAAATATGCAATCGATAAAAACGCAAATAAAGTATATCAAATAGTTGATGATAAAAGCGGAGTTGTAAGTTTTGATAGCTCTGGAGCATTGCTCAGTGATACGATTCCTGAACTCTCAAACAGTGGAGTTCCTTTGAAATTAAATTTGGGTACTGTTTTGAATCCTTCTCAACCAAATAGTGGCTTTGACGGACTTACTTCCTTTAAAAATAATAAATCTTCCAATAGTGTAAAAAAAGATGGAGTAGCTGAAGGATTCTTAACTAAATATAGTGTAATAAATAATGGAGAAATTGTTGCTAATTTCACAAATGGACGAACAATACCTGTTGCAAAAATAGGAGTATACCATTTTCAAAATGCTCAGGGACTTGAAATGGCAGGGGATTCATTATATAAAGAAAGTGCTAATAGCGGAAAACCTATATTTTTTCAAAATAGTAGCGGAGAGTATATAAATAATTCAAAAATACAAAGTCATAGACTTGAACAAAGTAATATTTCTTTTTCTACCGCTTTAACCGAACTTATCATGATGCAAAAAGCTTATGATGCAAGTGCTAAAAGTATTACAACAAGCAATCAAATGATTCAAAATGCGATAAATATGAAAAAATAATCTGGAATACTATTTGCTTATCAATACAATATGATAGAAAACTTAAAGAAATTAGAAAGGATATAAAATGATGAGATCATTATGGGCTGGAGTTTCTGGTCTTAATGCACACCAAATAGCCATGGATGTAGAAGGTAATAATATTGCCAATGTCAATACTGCAGGTTTTAAATACAGCAGAGTAAATTTTTCTGACCTTCTTAGTCAAACTTCCACAATTGCAACTGCGCCTCAAGGCGAATTAGGAGGTAAAAATCCTATGCAAGTAGGCTTAGGTGCTCAAGTTAGCTCCATTACAAAAATTTTTAAACAAGGCTCAATCCAAACAACAGATAAAAATACTGATCTTGCTATCCAGGGTGATGGCTTTTTTGTTGTCAGCCCTGATGGTGGAAAAACTTATAAATTTTCTAGAAATGGAGATTTTGTTTTTGATGCAAATGGCAACTTTGTCAATAGCAATGGCTATATAGTACAAGGCTGGTCAAGAGATGGCACAACAGGTCAAATAGACTCTACTGCCCCTATCAGCAATATTACAATCCCATCAGGTCTCACCACTCCGGCAAATCCCACAGCAAATGTTACTCTTAAAGCAAATCTAAACTCAGGCCCTTCAATAAAAAATAAATCATTGGTTTACTCTTTGGATTCAAGTGGTAACAATACAAGCAAAGAAGTGCAAGCCGGGGCAACAGATAAGTTGGATTTTAAAACACTGTTTAACGAAACAGGAGAATCACTATCCTTAAAAGATGGAGATAATTTTAATCTTACGCTTACAGACTCCAGTGGAAATACAGATACATATACTTTTACATATAATACCGCAGGTGGTGACGGAAATACTAATTTTAAAACAACAGAAGACTTAAGAAGTGAATTACAAAATAAAATACAAACTTCAGCTCAAGGCAATCCAAATGCTACAGTTATTGTTAACAGCCAAGGAAAATTTGAAATTATCAATGGCACTTCGGGAAATAACTTAAATGTAAAACTCTCTAGTGGATCTCAAAATAATCAAAAATTCCTTGATATGCTTACACCTTTAGAGGGGACTATACCGGCTGATGGAAGTTCCAAAATCTCCCAATCTTTTTATTCTGCAACTCATGCTTCGAGTATAGATATATATGACTCATTGGGAACAAAGCATACACTAAGAACAGAATTTAGAAAAATAGGACAAGATTCAAACGGATCTACATGGCAGGTTATCTTAAATGTTCCAGATCCTGGAGAAATAAATACATCAACTCCAAAAAATTATTTGGTAGGAAGCATCAAATTTAATTCTGACGGCTCTTTGTCAACTTATACTCCAGCTAGTATAAGTTTTACTGGAAATAACGGCTCAAAGCCCAAACAAACAGTTCATATGCAACTTGGAACCGCAAACCAATTTGACGGTATGACCAGTTTTGATGCAACATCAAACACTTCAGGTATCTCTCAAGATGGTTATCCTGGAGGTGACTTAAACGGTATAAGAGTCGATGAGACAGGAACTCTTATAGGAAGTTTTACAAATGGTAGAAGTTTCGGCTTAGCTCAAGTCTCCATGGCAAGTTTTGCTAACAATGTAGGACTTGAAAGTAGTGGCGGTGGGGTTTATACACAAACTTCAAACTCAGGGGATCCTATCATAGGCAAAGCAGCAACAGGCAAAAGAGGTTTTATTCAAGCCAGCTCACTTGAGATGAGTAATGTTGATCTAAGTAGAAGCTTAACTCAACTTATAGTTATCCAAAGAGGCTTTCAAGCAAATGCCAAAACCATAACAACTTCGGATCAAATGCTAAACACACTGCTTCAGTTAAAACGATAAATTTTAGGGTAAGTACTTCTTACCCTTTACTATTTTTATGCTATAATTCTTAAAAAAACTTAGGAAATTTTTATGGAAGTTACGCTACTGCACTATACTCCTTTACTTATCTGCTCAAACGCCATTCGCACTTGTTGGCAAAGTTTTGACAAAAGCGATGAGGGCGGAGACAAAGACAAAGAACTTATAGATAGAGTCGGAAATAAATTTAAACATGCTAGCACACTTGAGCATTTACATTATAATTTTTTCATAAAAGGTATAAGCAGAGCCCTTCTTCAAGAATTAGCAAGACACAGGATGGCAAGTCTTAGCGTTAAATCAACAAGATACACCTTAAAAGAGTTAAAAAAAGAAGCAGAGTTTACATTATCGGACCTTCAAAGAGCAAAAAAATATCTCGTCTTCACTGATACCGATATAGTAAATGAAATGAGTATAATCGCACTTGAGAATTTAAGAAAAGTTTTACTCAGTGGCATCAGCAATGACAAAGCCAAATATTGTTTACCGGAGAGTTATAAAACTGAATTAACTTGGAGTACAAATGCAAGAAGTTTACAAAATTTCATAAGTTTAAGAAGTTCCAAATCCGCTCTGTGGGAGATAAGAGAATTGGCATACAGTATCTATAAGGCCTTACCTGAGGATCACAAATACCTTTTTAAACACTGTATTGCATAATTCTCTCTTAACTGACCTTACGCACTATAATGAGCAAAGCTCGTTATAGTGGCAGAAACTCAAAGTCCCCGCAACCCCTTTTAAGCTTACGAAAAGTAGGACTTTTCGAGAAAAAAATGCGTAAGGTCAGTTATCAAATATAAATTTCTAAACTGATCCTTCATCTATCATGGAATCAGCAACTTTTTTAAATCCGGCAATATTGGCTCCGGCTAATAAATCTCCATTACATCCATACTCTTCTGCCGTATTATAAGATGTGTTAAAAATACTTTTCATAATTTTGTGGAGTTTTGCATCAACTTCTGCAAATGTCCATTTTGACATACTTGCATTTTGGCTCATTTCAAGCTGACTTGTAGCAACTCCACCGGCATTAGCCGCTTTTGCAGGTCCAAACAGGACACCTTTTGCTTTAAGATATGCCACTGCATCAGGAGTTGTAGGCATGTTAGCACCCTCATTTACAAGCTTACATCCGTTTTTAACCAAAGTTTTTGCATCTGCCAAGCTTAACTCATTTTGAGTTGCACTAGGAAATGCACACTCACAAGGTATACTCCAAGTAGCATGCCCATTTTCTGGATATTTAGATACTGGAATATACTCAGCATCAGGACACAACTTTTTATACTCAGTAAGCGATTTTCTACCTATCTCTTTAACAGCTTTTAAAGCTTCCAGCTCAATTCCTTTTTTATGATAAATTGTTCCCTTACTATCGCTACAAGTAACTGGAATTGCATCCATCTCGTAAAGTTTTTGAATTGTATAAATCGCTACATTACCAGAGCCTGATACGGTACAGGTTTTACCTTTTATTGTATCATCATATTTGTTTAGTATATTCTCGGCAAAATAAACAGAACCATATCCGGTAGCCTCAGTTCTAGCTAACGATCCTCCCCAATTAAGTCCTTTTCCTGTTAAAACACCTTCAAATTTTCCGGTAATTTTTTTATATCGTCCAAACATAAAACCAAGCTCTCTTCCACCTACACCAATATCACCTGCTGGAACATCTCTTGTTTCACCTATATGACGATACAATTCATCCATAAATGCTTGACAAAAGCTCATAATCTCATTTTCACTTTTTCCTTTAGGATTGAAATTACTTCCACCTTTTCCTCCACCGATACTAAGTCCTGTCAATGAATTTTTAAAAATTTGCTCAAAGCCAAGAAATTTAACGATACCGAGATTTACACTAGGATGAAATCTAAGCCCGCCTTTATATGGTCCGATAGCTGAGTTAAATTGAACCCTATAACCGATATTTGTTTGTATAACACCATTGTCGTCAACCCAGTTTACCTTAAATATGATAGTCCTCTCAGGCACAACCAATCTATCTAAAATATTGTATTTATCATATCTATTATCTCGCTCAAGAATAGGCCTTAAGGAGTGTAAAACTTCTTCAGTAGCCTGATAAAACTCTATCTGACCAGGACTGCTTGCGGCAGTTTGGGCTAAAACTTTTTCAATATAATCAACAACAGACATTTCGTCTCCTTAAAATAAAATATAGGTATAACTATATCACTATAAACTAATAAATTTCTTAAAAAAACAAAGTATGGAGTTATATTATTTAGTTATATAAACAAATAATTTTTTGTAGTGATTTTAGGGGTGAATTTCACCCCTTTTTTTTAGCTTAAAAACTTCTTTTCTAAATCTTTCTTATATTGCTTAAGATCAAAATTTTCAACTGTTGCAACACCGTCTTCTATAGCAGCTTTTGCTACTGCGTAGGATTCAAATACCGCTATTCTTTTATCAAATGGTGAAGGAATGATATAATCTTTACCATATTCCATATCATCTCTATGAGGATAAGCCGCTTTTACATACTCAGGTACCGGCTCTTTAGCAAGTGCAGCCAAAGCTTTCGCAGCAGCCAACTTCATATTTTCAGTTATTTTAGTAGCTCTCACATCAAGTGCGCCTCTAAAAATAAAAGGAAAACCTAAAACATTATTTATCTGATTTGGATAGTCACTTCTTCCTGTACCCATCATGACATCGTTTCTTACAGCCAAAACTTCTTCCGGAGTAATTTCAGGTGTAGGATTTGCACAAGCATATATGATAGGATTATCACTCATACTTTTTACCATATCCTGAGTAATGATTCCAGGACCTGAAAGACCTAAAACCATATCGGCCCCTTTCATAGCATCCGATAGTGTTCTGTCGTCTGTTTGTATCGCTAATTCTTCTTTATATTTATTTAATCCGTCTCTTCCTTTATAAATAACACCTTTACTGTCTATCATAGATATATGCTTAACACCAAGATTTTTATACATTTTAGCACATGCTATGCCTGCAGCTCCGGCACCTACAACAACTATCTTTAAATCTTCGGCTTTTTTGCCACTTAACTCCAAGGCATTTATCAATCCAGCAGTTGAGATGATAGCGGTTCCGTGTTGGTCATCATGGAATACAGGAACGCTACATATCTCTTTTAATCTGTCTTCTATCTCAAAACATTTAGGAGCTTTGATATCTTCAAGATTTATCCCCCCGAAACTATCTGCGATAGCAGCGGTAACTTTGATGATATCTTCGGTATCTTTTACATTAAGCTCTATATCAACACAATCAACATCGGCAAACTTTTTAAATAACACTCCTTTGCCTTCCATTACAGGCTTTCCTGCAAGATGTCCGATATCTCCAAGTCCCAAAACTGCTGTTCCGTCACTGACGACTGCTACTAAGTTACCTTTATTTGTATATTTATAGGCAAGAGATACATCTTTTTCTATCTCTAAACAAGGTACTGCCACACCCGGAGTATATGCCATAGAAAGCTCTTCTGCCGTATCACAGGGTTTTTTTAGCAAAGTTCCTGTTTTACCACCTACATGATATTCTAAACACTTTTCTTCCCATTCAGTTTTATTCATCTCAAACCTCCATAAATTTTATTAATTTTTTTATTCTTTTTATTAATTCGTTTTGCCCTACAATAGCCATAATATCATATATTGACGGGCTTACTGCACTTCCTACTATAGATATTCTTATGATTTGGGCTATGTTTTTAAGTTTTAAGTTTTTCTCTTCTAAAAATTTACTTATGCATACCTCATAATCATTTGAATTATTTAAATCTTCTTTATAAACAGTTAAATAATTTAAAAATTCTTTAGCAATTTCAATCGCTTCTGCTTTTAAAAACTTTTTAACTGCCTTTTGATCATAATCTTGTGGTTCATTCAATATCAACCTTGATTTCTCAGCAAACTCTTTTAAAGTTTTTGCTCTCTCTCTTAAAGCATCGATTAAAATCTCTTTTTTTTCAATATTTTCTAAATTTAAATCAAAAAACTTTAACTCCTTGATCAGTCTTTCGTAACTACTATTTTTTATAAAATTAGAATTTAGCCACAAAAGTTTTTCCGCATTATAAGCTGAAGCTGATTTATTGATATCTTTAGGGTTAAAAAGCTCAAGCATCTCTTTAAAAGAAAATATCTCTTGGTCTTTATGACTCCAACCCAACCTTACTAAAAAATTAAGAAGAGCCTCAGGCAAATATCCCTCTTTTTTATACTCCATAACATCCATAGCTCCATCTCTTTTAGATAGTTTTTTACCATTTGGATTCAGTATCATGGGTACATGATAAAATTTAGGTAAATCAAATCCCAATGCTCTGTAAACTATTATTTGTTTTGGAGTGTTTGAGAGATGGTCATCACCTCTTATTACTTCAGTTACTCCCATTTCATGGTCATCTATGGCAACCACAAAGTTATAAGTAGGACTCCCATCACTTCTGGCTATGATAAAATCATCCATAACTTCATCTGTATTGACGCTAATCATACCTTTAATACCATCATCAAATTTTATGATTTCATTAACCGGTGTTTTTATCCTCACAACAGGTTTTACATCAGGTACACTTCCTGTAAAATTTCTATATCTTCTGTCATATCTGGGTCTTTGTTTATTTTTCATCTGAGTCGCCCTAAGCTCGTCAAGCTCATCTTTGCTCATATAACAATAGTAAGCCTTGTCTTCATCAAGAAGTTTCTGGATATAACTTTTATATATATCCATCCTGTCTGATTGATAGTAAATATCACCGTCTTGCTTCAACCCAACCCATTTAAAAGCCTCTTCTATGGCATCTGCGGCTTCTTTGGAATTTCTTTTTAAGTCGGTATCTTCGATACGAAGAAGAAATTTACCATCATTTTTTTTAGCCCAAAGATAGCTGTAAAGTGCGGTTCTAAGCCCTCCTATGTGAAGATAGCCCGTAGGACTTGGTGCAAAACGAGTAATAACCATATAATAATGCCTTTTGAAAATATTATACTAATTTTAGCAGAGTTTTCCAAAATTTATGATAAAATCTTTTCTAATTTTTTTATGAAGGAATACTTATGATCAAAAAAGGTATCAAATATCTTCTATTGCTGTGTGCTTTGAGCAGCTTTTCTTATGCCGGATTAGTAGATGCAGTTTCCATGATAGTCAATAATTCTCCAATAACTTTATTGGAAATTAGAAATTATTCCCAAAAATTTCATATTCCATCCAAAGAAGCAGTAAGAATATTAATTCAAGAGAAATTGGAAAAGGCTCTCATAAAAAAAGATAATCTACAAGCTAGTAGCTTGGAGATTGACAACGAAATAGCTAAAATTAGTCAAAAAGCAGGTATTTCTGTAAAGCAATTTGAAGATTTTTTGAAAAAAAAAGGTATCGACTTAAAAGAATATAAAAGAGATTTAGCTTTAAAAATTGAAAAAAGAAAATTATTCAAACAAATAACATCAGATAGAATAAAAAGAGCAACTGGCAATGAAATGAGGAAATTTTATAAAACAAATCTAAACCTCTTTTCAATACCACAAATGATAGAAGTAGCCCAATACAGTTCAAAAGATAGAAATACTCTTAAACAAATGATAAAAAATCCCCTAATAAATTATAAAAATATTACAAAAAAAGATACTATTTTGAAAACCAAAAACTTAAATCCGAAGTTACTTTATATATTTAGAAGCACTAAAAGCAATCATTTTACACCTATACTAACACTAAACAATTTTTATATGACCTTTTATATCAAAAAGAAGATAAATGTCAAAGTAATCCCTTACGAAAAAGTTAAAAATCAAATATTTGCCCAAATTATGGATAAAAGAGAAAAAAGTATTATTAAGTCATATTTTGATAAACTTATTTCTAAAGCAAGGATACAAGTAATAAGAGCACCGAGATAATTCTACTAACTGACCTTTTACACTATACAGCCCCTTTGAAGCTTACGAAGAGTATGGCTTTTCAAAAAAAAGTGCGTAAGGTCAGTTATTGATTTCTAAAAAATTCATCTTCAGTTTCATTGACATCGAAAGTTGTTTGAACACTTTTATTGGTATCCGTTCTTGTAACAATAACTTTCCAGATGCCTTTTACTCTTCCTGGTAACAACCGGTAATCATAAGCTGAACCATAATATGCGGGGATAGTTATATATCTTATTCTGTCATCCTTTGGAGAAGCAGGTGATATCCAGTCAAATTTTAATCTTACATCTTTTGAACTATCAGATCTATCAGCAAAATATGTACAAGTTATAGTATTGTTATTTTTTTTGCATTGCAATGAGCTAGCTTGTAGAATCAAGAAAAAAAAAGACAACAATATTACCTTTTTCATTTTTATCCTAAATAATTCGTATCATAATTATTTTCAACAAAGTCTATATTTGTCATCATTTTTTTATGAAAAGGAATAATAGTTTTAATCCCCTCGACGCTAAATTCATTTAAAGATTCTCTCATTTTTGCAATCGCACTGTTTCTGTCTTCTCCCCAAACAATAAGTTTTCCAATCATGGAATCATAATAAGGTGAAACTGTATAATTGCAATATACATGAGAATCTATCCTGACATTTCTGCCACCGGGAGTTATCCATTTGGTTATTTTGCCTGGACTTGGTATAAATTTTTCAGGGTCTTCAGCCGTAATTCGACACTCAATAGCATGTCCTTTTAAATGAACTTTATCTTGTGAAAGAAGCTTTTCTCCTTCGGCTACTTTTATCATAAGCTCTATTATATCGACACCGCTTACCATCTCACTTATTGTATGTTCGACTTGAAGCCTTGTATTCATCTCCATAAAATAAAAGTTTTTATTACTGTCAACAAGAAATTCAAAAGTACCAGCATTTTCATATCCGATTGCCTTAGTAGCTTTAACTGCCGTATTTAAAAGCTTTTGTCTTGTTTTTTCATCAAGTATAGTTGCAGGAGATTCTTCGATGAGCTTTTGATGTCTTCTTTGAAGAGAACAGTCTCTCTCTCCTAAATGAATAGCATTGCCATATTTATCAGCTACAACTTGAACTTCTACATGGCGAGGATTTCTTATGTACTTTTCCATATACAAAGTGCCGTCACCAAAAGCATTTAAAGCTTCGCTTCCAGCAGCCAAGAAAGCATTTTCAAGATAATCTTCGTTTTCTACAACCCTCATGCCTCGTCCACCGCCTCCGGCACTTGCTTTTACTATGACAGGATATCCAATCTTTTTAGCCAACTTTTTTGCATCTTCTATATCTTTTATGGCTCCTTCGCTTCCAAGAATCACAGGAACTCCAGCTTTTTTCATAACTTCTTTAGCCTTTGACTTATCGCTCATTGTTGCCATTAATTCAACAGACGGTCCTATAAAAATAATATTTTGATATTTACAGATTTCAACAAAATTTTGATTTTCACTTAAAAATCCATATCCTGGAAATACAGCATCACACCCGCTTATATCAACTGCTGCCATAATGGATGGAATATTGAGATAACTCTCATTTGATTTTACACTACCTATACAAATAGCCATATCAGCAAATTTTAAATACTCGGCATCTTTATCAGCAGTTGAATAAACAGCAACAGCCTCTTTACCCATCTCTTTTATAGTTCTTATCGCTCTTAACGCTATCTCACCTCTGTTTGCAACAAGAATTTTTTGAATTTTTTTCATTTTAACCTCATTTGGTCAATCATAATTTTTCGATACGAAAAATCGGCTGGTCAAACTCTATAGGTTCGCCGTCACTAACTAAAAGCTCTAAAATCTTACAGTCAAATTCCGCTTCGATTTCATTCATAATTTTCATAGCCTCTACAATAGCTACTGCCGAACCGGCTTTTATACTATCTCCGATTTGAACAAACGGTGCAGATTCCGGACTTGGTGCCTTATAAAATGTTCCAACCATCGGGGATCTTATATAATCCGTTTTATCACTATCTATTATGTTATTTTCTACAATAGGTGAAACTTCAGCTGCAACCGAAGCAACAATGGGTTGTGCGGCAACTGAACTTTCCAATTTTGAGCCTTTTTGAAGAGATATCTCAAAATCACCGTTTTTTAACTTTAATTTACCGAGGCTACTTTTATCAAAAGTTCTCATCAAATCTTTTATTTCTTTTAAATCCACTTTATCTCCTTGAATTATCTTAGGACTAATTTGATATAATAACATAATTTTTATTTGTAAATTTTTAAAGAAATATTAAAGGAATATAAATGGGACTAAAATCAGATACCTGGATAAGGGAAAAATCACTCAAAGAAAAAATGATAGAGCCTTTTTGTGAAGAACAAGTTGGTAAAAATGTTGTTAGCTATGGAGTTAGCAGTTACGGATACGATATAAGAGTAGGCAGTGAATTCAAAATCTTCACAAATGTAAGCTCTACCGTAGTAGATCCTAAAAATTTTGATGATAAAAATATTGTAGATTTTACAGGTGAGATCTGCATAGTTCCTCCAAACTCTTTTGCACTCGCTAGAACTATAGAGTATTTTAGAATTCCGACAAATGTACTTGCTATTTGCCTTGGTAAAAGCACTTATGCAAGGTGTGGCATCATAGTAAATGTTACTCCTTTTGAGCCAGCATTTGAAGGACATATAACCATAGAGATAAGCAACACAACGCCACTTCCGGC
Organism: Campylobacteraceae bacterium; assembly: GCA_026993075.1. Classification (GTDB taxonomy): domain Bacteria; phylum Campylobacterota; class Campylobacteria; order Campylobacterales; family JALSKU01; genus JALSKU01. The sequence continues at coordinate 3,301 of JALWUQ010000002.1, read as the reverse complement.
AAAAATATATGCAAATGAGGGTATAGCACAAGTTCTTTTTTTAGAAGGAGACGAGCAGTGTAAGACAACTTATAAAGATAAAAACGGTAAATATCAAAAACAAACAGGCATAACTTTGCCTAAAATTTTAAAATAGCTGTTTTAAGCTCACCTTGAAACTCTTTTTCTTCCAAAATATTTGCATGGGTTGCATTTTTGAAGATTTTTACATAAAAAAGATCTTTTATGTATTTCATTAAGTTTTTAGTCCTTCGGTTTGAGACGGTTTGGTCATCTTTTACCATAAATATTGACACGGGAGCACTTACATTTTTAACAAACTTGTAAGAATCAAACTTATATTTTAAAAGAAATGATATGGGGAAAAAAGGGTATCTGCTTTTTGCAATGTTTTCAATAGAATCATAAGGAGTTATAAGCAAAACTCCTTTCACTTTTCTTTTTGACGCAACATAAGTGGCAATTCCGCTTCCAAGACTCCTGCCTACGAGAATTACTTCTTTGTTTTTGGAGTAAGCATCATATATCTTCAAAGCATCTTTTAAAAGTTTTTTTTCATTAGGCTTGCCACTGCTTAAGGCATTTCCTCTGTAATTGTATGCTACAACATCAAATCCTTTTAAATCTTTCGTATATTTTATAAAATCGGTTGCATCATCAGCATTGCCACCAAAATAAATGATAAGCTTTGAGGAATTTTCATCTTTGAAAACTCCATCAAGCACAGCCCCTTTAACTTTAAGTTTAACCTCTTGACACTCTTTGCAGTAGCTTAAAACTTTTGGTTTGACTTTTTCTACAAAAGAAAAGTTAAATATCTTACTGCCCTGCGTAAAAAATAAATATGCCATAGCCGATAAATACACTAAAATAAAAAATACTATGACTTTAATAATCATTTACAGCCTTATAACCCTTACATACTCTCCGGCTTTTAAATCTCCATCATTTTCTTCTATCCATAAAAGTGAACAATTCTCAAGCATGTTTGTAAGTATGGCACTGGTTCCTGTTTTTTTACCCTCTAAATTCACGCTAAAACCATCTTTTTTAAGAACAAGATTGACCGCGGTAAATTCACTTTTTTTACTTCTTTTTTTATAATCTTCGCCCATTTTTGCCTGCACTATATCAAGTTTTCCACTTAATCCTTGCATCCTTTTGATAAGTGGCACTATATACAAAAATGTAGTAACAGCCGAGCTATAAGGAAATCCAGGAAGTGCAAAAATATACTTTTTACCTACTTTTGCAACTTTTATATGCATACCGGGTTTTATAACAACTCCGGCTATCAAATCTTTAACCTCGATACTACTTATGGCATCCTTGACAAAATCATAATCCCCCACACTAACGCCACCTGTAGTAATAACGATATCTGAAAATTCCAGAGCATTGAGTATAGCTTTTTTTATATTTTGCATATCATCTTTTATAACGCCCATGTTATGAGTTTGTGCCCCAGCTTTTTTAGTGATGGCTTCTATAGTATAATGATTTGTGCTTCTTATTTGCGATATATTTGTCTGTTCTTCTCCAAGCTCTAAAATCTCACTTCCAGTTGCTAAAACAGAAACTACCGGTTTTCTTTTAACAGGAACTTTTACCATATTTAATCCAGCCATAACACCTATCTCGGCATACCCTACAATAGTTCCCTTTTTTATAAGAACTTCACCTTTTTTATAATTCTCTCCCACAGGTCTAATACTAAAACCCTTTGGCACTTTTTCTTTTATAATGATGTAATTATCCTCAACCTCGACATTTTCGATAGGTATCAAAGTATCACTACCTTTGCTCATAAGAGATCCTGTAAAAGTTTTTATACAAGTTCCTTTAGAAATTTCTACCGTATTTGCCGTACCCGCTGGGAGTTTGTCTATGATTTGTATCTTTCTTAAGTCCTGATCTTCGTATCTTATAGCATAACCATCCATCCCTGAAGTTTCATATTTTGGCGAATTTTCCCTGGCTATTATATCTTTAGAAAGAACTCTGTCCAAACTTTCATTTAAAAAAAGTTGCTCTTGTGCTGTTTCTTCACAAAAAGCTTTCTCTAAAATCTCTTGCGATTTTTTAAAACTTATAAATTTTCCCAACTCTATCTCTCCTTATTATAAAGCAATCCACTACCTTTTATAGCCATACTTCTGTCTTTTGCATATACTCTTTCGCCACCAATTAAATCATACTTCCATATAGGAGCATTTGCTTTAAAATCCTCTACAAATTCATTGATAAGTCTTAAAGATACTTTTCTTTGGGGTGACAAAACCGCTGAAATATAAGAGCTCGTATGATTTAAAACATCACCTTTGGAATGAGCCATCAAAAGATACGCTCCTTCTTTTTGTGCTTTTTGTTGCCATAGATAAAACCACTCATTTAAAATAGGCTCATATATATCAAAACTAAGCCCGTCAATCCCATTTTCATCTCTCACGATTCCTACAAAGTTTATAAAAGCTCCATAATTTTTATCTTTATATTTTTGATACCAGTGGCTCAAGATATCCTCAACTCTCAAACTTCCCTCATATAACTCCAAGCTCATTTCAACCTCCGCAAACAGGTGGCAACAAGGAAACTTTATCCCCATCTTTCAAGGGTACATCCAAAGAACAAACTATCTTGTCATTGACCGAAACCGCACAAATCTTTAGCCAATCTTGCAAATCTTCATCATCTTTAAAATACTCTTTTAATGCCGCCAATGATTCCATATCCACTTCAACCGCCTCTTTTTTTATAGGTCCCAAAAATTCAACTTTTATCATTTGTTATCCCTTTTGCTTTTTCTTAACTGACATTACGCACCATATCACATCATCAGCATTATAGAATGTGGTATAATACGAGGCAGAAAGTTTTCAGCATAGCCTTGTCTATGTTGGAAAGTTTCTAACGAAGTAGAATACCGCATTCTATAATGCCCTTCGGGTGAGTTTTAAAGTGCACGATTGCTTCGTTGGTTTCACTTCACCATAGCTTAGGCTATGCCAAAGCAAAACCGCCTTGCACTCATACACTTTAAAACTCACTGATGATGTGATATGGTGCATAAGGTCAGTTTGTAATTATACCCAACTTTTTATAATCAAGTCATCAATTTTAGAAAAATGTTTTATATTGTTTGTTATAAGAATTTCATCATTTGCTATCGCTATACTTGCTATCATTAGATCCATATCCGCCACGATAATGCCAACTTTACTCATTTTGGATTTTAAACTTACAAAAATATCGGCAGATTTTTTTGTAATTATATTATCAAATATCAATAATACTTTTGGAA
>JALWUQ010000001.1 GCA_026993075.1 Campylobacteraceae bacterium | reverse complement strand
TATCATGTTAAATAAAAGAGTAATATAAAATTAATTTTTTAAGTTTTTTAAAATAGATTTATTGTATAGTCATGAATATGTTTTATAAGGAGATTTTAGAGTGAAACTAAAAATATTGGCTTTTATATCTATTTCAATACTGACTCTTAGTGCATTTGGTGACCAGTTTATTACTATTGGTACAGGTAGTGTTACTGGTGTTTATTATCCAACAGGCGGAGCTATTTGCAGAATTGTTAACAAACAGAGAAAGATAAGTCATATCAGATGTTCTGTTGAGTCAACTATTGGATCAGTTTATAATATAAAAGCTGTCAAAACAGGAGAATTTGACTTTGGCTTATCTCAAAGTGACATTGCATACCAAGCGTACAATGGATTGAAAGAGTTTAAAGGAAAACCAATAAAAGATCTCAGAAGTGTTATGGCAATATATCCAGAACTTTTAACTTTGGTTGTGCGAAAAGATTCTGGAATAAGAAAGCTTATTGACATCAAAGGAAAAAAGATAAATATTGACTTGCCAGGTTCTGGCACAAGAGCAACTGCGCAAATCGTTATGAAAGCAGTTGGCTTAAGCGACAAAGACTTGGCTCTAGCGAGTAAAATGGGTTTAAGCGAAGATCCAAGTCTCTTAAAAAATCATAAAATTGATGGTTATTTTGCTGTACTTGGACATCCAGCAGCAAATGTCAAAGATGCTGCCAAATCATCCAATATAGATATCATACCAATAGATGGACCTAAAATAAATCCTTTATACAAGAAGTACCCCTACTATGCCAGAGGTGTAATATCTGGAACATTTTACAAAGGTGTAAATCATGATACGCCTAGCATCGGAGTAAAAGCTGTACTTGTTACTACTTCAAAGGTTTCCGATAAATTGGTTTATACTATAACAAAAGCTATCTTAGATAATTTTGATGCTTTTAAAAAACTACAACCAGCATATAAAACTATAACTAAAAAAAGTTTACTTGAAGGTTTGGCTATACCTCAGCAAAAAGGTGCCATAAAGGCTTTTAAAGAAGCTGGGCTGTTAAAGTGACTTGAGCACTTTTTCCCGAAAAGCTCTACTTATAGTGCATAAGATCAGGAGATAAAACTATCTTTTGCTGGAGAGTTGATAAAAGACAGTTCCTCCGATATCTTTTTGTTCAATCAGCTTTTGATCTAAAAGTTCCATTACCTTTTTTTTTGAATCCTCATTAAAAAAACTATTGATGTCAAACTGGCTTTGAGGGCGATGCTTCAATAAAACAAGTATTTCTTTTGTAGAAAAATTTTCTTTAGTTAATGGAGGGTTTTTATGTATAAAAGATACTACAAGGTTAGTAAATATATTTGATAATTTTATCATTTCTTTTTCGTCCGTAGGCTTTACATTGTACGCAGGTGGTCTGTCTATAGTACCTATATCTATACGACTTGGCTTTATTATATTTAAAACTTCATTTAATCGTTTTATTTCTTCTTGATTATCATTGATACCTTTTACAAGAAGTATCTCTATAACTAAAATATTTTTAAATCTTTTTGAAAAAGTCTTTATGCCTTTTATAATATCATCAATACTTAAACCTTTTAAAGGTCTATCTATCTTTTTGAAACATTTTTGAGTGGCACAATCAAGAGAAAGCTTAACTATATCAATATCCATCAATATATCAGCAATCTTTTTATCGCATACGGTTGAACTATTTGATAAAATGAGTAACTTTTTATTTTGTTTTATTTTATTTAATCCTAAAACAAGTTTATCCAAATCTTTATATAAAGTAGGCTCTCCATTGGAAGTTATCGTTATAACATTTATATTTTTAAATTTTACCAATGCTTCTTTTACTTCATTTACGATATCTTCAACTTTTGGAGGGTTTTTTATGTAATCAATAGGTTTTGCACCTTTTAACTCACAATAAACACAATCAAAATTACATGACTTCTCAAATGGACTTAAATCAATCCCAAGAGATACTCCAAATCTTCTTGAGTTAACAGGTCCAAAGATATATTTATATTCTTTTGTCATTTTATCTCTTAGTAACTTCTTTTACCAATGATACAAAATATTTTGCATTTTCAACACTCACATCAGGCAATATCCCATGACCTAAGTTAAATATATGTCGCCCGTCTCTCATAGTATCTGCAATAGACATAACACACTCTTTAGTAGCTTCTTTGGAATATAACCTGCAAGGCTCCATGTTGCCTTGAAGAATATATCTATCGCCTAATTTCTCTTTTGCCAAAGACATAGGAGTTCCCCAATCAACTCCAAAAACATCAAAATCGCCATCAATGTCATCAAGATAAGTACCTATACCTTTTGGAAAAACAATGATAGGAATTTCTGGATATTTTGATTTGATATAAGAGCATATATCTTTTATGTATCTCCAGCTAAACTCCATATAAGCACTCTTTTCAAGAGCACCAGCCCAACTATCAAAAATCTGTACCACATTGACTCCGGATTTGATCTGATTTTCAAGATAGTATTTGATAACATCGGATACTTTTTGAAGTAGATAGTGCATAAGTTTAGGATCTGTATAGATAAGCTTTTTTACTATATTGTATGTTTTGGTACCTTGTCCCTCAACCATATAAGTTGCGAGCGTCCAAGGAGCTCCTGTGAAACCTATGAGTGCTTTTTCATCACTTAGTTTTTCTCTTGTTATTTTTATGGTTTCATATACATAAGTCAGTTTATCTGCCGCTTCTTTTGCACCAAGCAATCCATCTACATCATTTTTTGTTTTTACAGGCTTTTCAAAAATAGGTCCCTCACCTTTAACAAAGTCAAGTTTCATACCCATCTCATTTGGTACTACCAAAATATCGCTAAACATTATAGCCGCATCAACACCGATAATATCCACCGGTTGCAAAGTAACTTCCGCAGCAAGTTCTGGTGTATGACAAAGATTTAAAAAATTGCCGGCTTTTTTCCTAACTTCCATATACTCAGGAAGATATCTTCCTGCTTGTCTCATGATCCAAACGGGAGTATATGGTGTTTTTTTTCCTTTACAGGCATCTGTAAAAATCATTTTTTTCCTTTTAATGTTTTGAATTTCTATGTAAAAAATAAAGTCCCAAAGCCAAAGCTAAAATCGACAGGGCAAAATACAGCATTTCTTTGGCACCGTTGTATTCAGTATGTAAGACTCTTTGAAAGAAGCTCACAACCAAAACCATTATGATAACTTTGGCAATCTTGTCTTTTAACTGATCCAAGCTGTGAATTTCTAAAATTTTACTTGTTTTTTTATCATTCATTGCTTCATCTATTTCACTTATAAAAAGTTCATACAATCCAAAAGCAAATATAAATAAAACAACTGCTATCAAATAAAGATCAACAGCTCCAATAATAGTTGAAACCAGATTTTCATGTAATTTTGCAGGATGCGCATTTGTAAGAAGTGCTGTTATGGTATATACAGAGATATTGTATATATCTAAACTTGCAATTATAAACAAAACAATAGCTCCAAGCAAACCAAATATTACTGCAAGTATAACTACAAACCTGCTTCTCCAAATAAGCCCCTCAAAAAGCTTCTCTATCATCAACTCTCCAATTCTATCCATTTTAGAGCAATTCTAACAGCATTTGTGGCCGCTCCTACTCTTAACTGATCGGCTGCATTGAAAAAATGTAAGATATTGCTTTTATATATATCTTTTCTGATTCTTCCAACATAAGTAATATCAGTATCAGTCGAAACAATAGGCATTGGATACAAGGCATTTGGCAAATCATCCATAACTTCCACATCTTCAAAGCTCTCCAAAGCTTCTTTTATTCTATCCAAATCAATATCAATCCCATCTTCAAATGTTACTGTTATGGACTCACTATGGCTTCTTAAAACTGGAACTCTTACGCAAGTAGCTGAAATTTCAAAGTTTTTATGTAATATTTTTTGAGATTCATTTACCATTTTCATCTCTTCTTTGGTATATCCGTTTACTTGGGGTACATCTATATGAGGTATGACATTTAATGCTATTTGATGTACAAATGCTTCTTTTTTACTATCACTTAACTTAAAATTAAAAAAATCCTGCATTTGCAAAACAAGCTCTTCCATACCTTTTTTACCGGCACCACTTGCTGCTTGATAAGTGCTGACATCAACTCTTTTGATTCCGTACAAATCATCTAAAGGTTTCAATGCAAGAACCATTTGTATAGTAGAGCAGTTTGGATTGGCGATGATACCTTTTACTCTCCAATCTCTTATATCTTTAGGGTTTACTTCCGGAACTACCAAAGGCACATCCATATCCATTCTAAAGTGGCTTGAATTATCTATAACAACTGCACCGGAATTTGCGGCAATCGGACAAAATTTTTCAGATATACCTCCTCCTGCACTAAAAAAGGCTATATCAACTTCTTCTTTGTCAAAAATCTCTTCTGTTAACTCTTGCACTTTATAAGTTTTTCCTGAAAACTTTATCTCTTTTCCTGCACTATTTTTACTTGCTAAAGGGAGCAGGTTATTTATAGGAAATTTTTTCTCTTGTAATATCCTAAAAATTTCTTCCCCGACAGCCCCAGTCGCTCCAACTACTGCGACATTAAATTTTCTCATTTTTTTTTCCTTAATATTTTCTGCTTTGCAAAAACAAATCATCTTTGCTTATTTTATTTTCATCACTAAGTATTGCTGCTCTTTCAACAACAGATATAAGCTCTCTTATATTTCCGGGCCAATTATAGCTAAAAAGTGATGCTAAAGCCTCTTCGCTAAAGGATTTATCTTCCAAATCATACTTAGCGCAAATTTTCTTAAGAGTTTTTATAGCAATTTCACTTATCTCTTCTTTCCTTTGCCTTAAAGGAGGAATCGTAAGAGGTATTGTATTTAGTCTATAATACAAATCTTCTCTAAACTTTTTATCTTGCACTCTTTGAAAAATATCTGCATTTGTGGCACAAATAACTCTAATATCTATCTTTATAGATTTTGAGCCGCCGACTCTTACAAGCTCTTTCTCTTGCAAAACTCTAAGGATTTTTGCCTGCAAAGACAGTGGCATTTCAGCTAATTCATCTAAAAAAATACTACCTTTATCCGCCAATTCAAAAAAACCTTTTTTGGTTGAAACCGCATCTGTAAAAGCTCCTTTTTCATATCCAAAAAGTTCACTCTCAAGTAGATTTTCCGGAATTGCCGCCATATTTATAGCGATAAACGGCATTTTTTCTCTTTTTGAATTTTTATGAACAAACTTTGCAAAAAGCTCTTTACCGACTCCACTTTCGCCCAAAAGCATTATAGTTGCATTACTATTGGCAGCTTTTTTTGCTATTGATAGTATCTCATCTAATTTTTTTGATTTTCCCAAAAATAAAGAATCTGTTTTGTTATCTTCTTGAGTTTTCATAGATATTTTTTTTGTCTTTTTCTGAACTTTTGCACTTCTGTTTATGGCGTTTACCAAAGTATCAACTTCGAATGGTTTAGTCAAAAAATCTTTAACCCCAAGTCTTATCGCATCAATAGCTCTGTTTAGTGTAGCGTTGCCAGTTATTACTATGATTTCAAATCTACTGTCGAGTTTTTTTATAAATTCAATCCCATCAATATCTGGCATATTTATATCGGTTATAACAAGCTCAAAACTATCATCTATCCCTTTTATAGCATCTTTTGCATTTTTAAATGATATTATCTCAAATTCTGTATATTCATCAAGAGATATTTCTAAAGATTTTCTCATATTTATATCATCTTCAACGATAGCTATCTTCACTATTTTTCTCCGCATTTACTTAAAAATTTTGTTATTTGGCACTTGTTTTAAAGGTGTCTATAATAGCAAAATCATTATTAAATTTTACTGTAAATCTAATAGGAGTCATTTTTATAGTTATTTGGGAATATGAATTTTTCAAGTTTCCCTCATAAAATGAATTAATATATTTAGTATTTTTTTGAAAACATTTTAAAAGAGATTGTTTGTTATTTCTTAAGTACTTTAGTATTGTTTCATTTTTTTTTAGTTTTTTATTTATCTTACAAGTAAATTTTTTTTGAGTATTTGTGATAGTCATTGCCCGTGAGATATATATTTGTTCATTTACCGCTTGTGCATTTTCAACACAGAGTTTATATGAAAATATAAACTCTGCATCTGCTTGAAGCAATAATGCAAAAAATATTAGTAAGAAAAAATTCTTCGCCAAGTTTTACTATTTATTTTTAACTCCATTTTAACTCTATATAAGCCATTTTTAAATGAAGTTTCCGTGATATAAGCATCTTTTACCAAACCGTTTACTTGAGTAATTATCTTTGAGTTATTGAGTGCTGCATCTTTTACAGTCTCTTTGGAATTTACTCTCACACCATAAAGCTTTGCTCCAAGCTGTCTATAAGCATCTGCAACAGCTGCTCTTTTTGCAAGTGCTATAGCTTGGGCGGGAGAAATAGTATTTCTAGGAGCTATGCCTTCACCAATAACTGAAAATTCTTTTATAGGATTTGAATTTAAAAACGCTAACTCTTTTTTCTTGGTATTTATATTTTTTTCAACAGGGCTTACCTGTTTTTTAGCATAAATAACTTTTTTCTTTTTTACAACCGGCACCTTGGCTGGCTGAGGATTGGTAGAGATAGTACATCCTGCAAACAATAAGCCAATTATAACCATAAAATATAGTGACAAACTTTTCATCTTCATTTTTACACCTTTTACAAAATTTTAAAGTACTAAATTATGTACTTATTTTAAACTAAGCAATATTTATTCCAAACTCAGCAAACCATTTTCATCAAGCACTTCAACTTCACTTTCTTTTTTGGGACATCTTGCAATACTTACAACAAAATCTTTCCCTTCTATGTTTACTACTTTAACTCCGCTTGTATTTCGTCCAGCTTTTCTTATACTCTTCATATCGACTCTTATCATTTTACCTTTACTTGTCAGCAACATCAAATCCTTATCTTCATCAACTATAACAACACCGACTAAATCTTTCGTCTTAGGAGTTAACTTCATAGCAATCACTCCTTTGCCACCTCTTTTTTGGAGTCTATATTCTGTAGTCGTTGTTCTTTTGCCTATACCTTTTTGACTAACACTTAAAAGCTCTTCTTCATCATCATATATAATAGTAGCTCCGGTAACAAAATCTGTATCTTCTTTAAATCTAATACCAGTAACTCCCTTAGCTACTCTTCCCATCTCTCTTATATCATCAATATTAAATTTTATACACATTCCTTTTCTTGTTATAACAAAGAGATATTTAGCTTTATCCATAACTATCTTTGCTGTTACCAAAGTATCATCTTCATTTAGCGTAATAGCTCTGACTCCAACACTTCTTATATTGCTAAATTCACTTAAATTTGTCCTTTTTGTTAGACCGTTTTTAGTAAAAAAAGCTATAGATTTATTTTCATCAAAATCTGTTGTAGGAATAATCTCCATTATTTTTTCATCAGGCTGTAAACTTAAAAGGTTAACAACAGCTTTTCCTTTTGCAGTACGACTACCCTCTGGAATCCTATAAACTTTAAGCCAGTAAAGTTGTCCTCGATCTGTTATAAACATTAAAGTATCATGAGTGCTTGAAACGAAGAAACTTTCTATAAAGTCATCATCATAAGTTGTCAAAGCAGTTTTGCCTTTTCCACCTCTATTTTGTTTCTCATATTGTTTCAATGCCACTCTTTTGATATATCCTCTGTGTGTGATAGTAACCACCATAGGCTCATTTGGTATCAAATCTTCTATATCTATATCAGCATAATCTTCGATAATTTCAGTAAGCCTTTTTGAGCTGAATTTTTCTTTTACTTCCATTAGCTCATCTTTTATGAGTTTGTTCAGCAAATCTTCGCTTTTTAGTATAGCACTTAGTCTTTCTATCTCTTTTAAAAGTGCCTGGAGTTCATTTTCTATCTTTTCTCTCTCAAGTCCGGTAAGCCTTTGGAGTTTCATATCTAAAATCGCTCCGGCTTGGATCTCACTAAGAGAAAAATTTTCCATCAAAGCTATTTTTGCAGTTTTTGCATCTTCACTTTTTTTGATAAGTGTTATTATCTCGTCTATATTATCAAGTGCTATTTTTAAGCCTTCCAATATATGAGCTCTTGCTTTAGCCTTTTCAAGTTCATAAATGGTTCGTCTTATCAAAACAGTTTTTCTGTGTTTTAAAAATAGTTGCAGTAACTCAAGAAGATTGAAAACTTTCGGTTCTTTATTTTCAATCGCAAGTAAAATAATACCAAATGTAACTTCCAAACTGGAGGATTTGTAAAGATTGTTTAGTATGATTTCACTCATAGCATCTCTTTTAAGCTCAATCACTACTCTTATGCCATCTCTGTCACTCTCATCTCTTATCTCAGAAATTCCCTCTATCTGCTTATCTTTTACCAAGCCTACGACCTGCTCTATAAATCTCGATTTATTTACCTGATAGGGAAATTCATCTACAACTATGACATCTTTGTGTCCTTTTTTTTCTATATGAGTTTTTGCTCTTATCTTGACACGACCTCTTCCTGTGTTATAAGCATCAATGATACCTCTTTTGCCAAAAATAATACCGCCTGTTGGAAAGTCTGGTCCTTTAACTATCTCCATAAGATCTGATATTTCACACTCTTTGTTATCTATAAGATACAATAAAGCATCTACAACTTCATCAAGTCTGTGAGGAGGAATATTTGTAGCCATTCCAACTGCAATTCCGCTTGAACCGTTTATCAAAAGATTTGGTACTCTGCTTGGCAATACATCAGGCTCACTCATACTGTCATCATAGTTAGGTACAAAATCAACGGTATCTTTATCCAAATCTTTAAGCAACTCTTCACTAAGAGGTGTCATCCTGGCTTCTGTATATCTCATAGCAGCTGCATTATCTCCGTCAATAGAGCCAAAGTTTCCCTGTCCATCTATAAGAGGGACTCTCATAGAAAACGGCTGAGCCATCCTTACAAGTGCATCATAAACAGCATTATCTCCATGAGGATGATACTTACCTATAACATCACCGACAATTCTCGCTGATTTTTTGTAAGCAGCACGAGAGCTAAGATTAAGTTCACTCATGGCATACAGTATTCTTCTGTGAACCGGTTTTAATCCATCTCTGGCATCGGGGAGCGCACGACCTATGATAACACTCATAGAGTAGTCAAGGTAGCTTGTTTTTATGGAGTCTTCAATATTTATATCTTGTATATCTTGATTTTGTTCAAAAATATCGCTCATTATTTACCTCTTTCATTAATATCTGTATTTATTTTATCCAATTTTTACTTAGTTGTCTCTTGCATCGGCTAAAGTCAGGGCAAAAAGTACATTAACTTTGTATTTTTTAAGTAAAATATCAGCCTCTTTGAGAGTCGTTCCTGTAGTTATAATATCATCAACTAAAACCGTCTCAATTTCCTCTTTAAAGAAATATTGAAATTTTCTCGGATTTGCTTCTCTAAAAGAAAGAGTTTTGCCAGAATAATTGACATGATTTGTCGCTCTTAGCTTTGCAAATACAGGTTTAATAGCATTGGATTTTAAAGCTTTATTTAAAATAGCAGTATGTGAATAACCGCTCTTTACATTATCATCAATCCCAAGAGAATAAATGGGGTTTTGCAAAGAAAATGTATCCGCAAACTTTTTAAAACTCTCTTTGGCCATTATATTATAAACAAAATATCCTATAAATTTATGCTTGGTCAAAAGAAGCTTTTCAATATACTTATATTTATAAAAACTATAAACTTCAAGTCCGTCAGGTAAAATCCTTTTACTAATTTTTGGAGTTAAAAACTCTTCACGACAGCCTTTACAAACAAGAGAAAAAGAATATGAATTACAAAGAAGACAGTACATTACTTTGTAAACTACCCAACCATTAAAGACGACTCAGCTTCTTGTTTCATCATATCGTACATAGTTACTGTATTTATATATAACAACCCTATTTGCTTTTTGTTTTTCACTATTTCACATTTAAGATATTTTTTACTATCATTCTTACGCTATCATCTAAGAGTATTTTTATCTCTTTTTTAAAGTCCTGGCTGCTTACGCTTATGCCGTTGTATTTATTGATGTGTTCGGATATAGTTTTGGTTATGGTTGTATTGCCTTTTTTTATAATGAGCTTAAGTGATATAAAACCTGTTAGATTTTCTTTTGTTAAGTCGCTTTTATTAAAGGTTGCAAGAATATTGTTTATTTTGCCACTTATTTTTAAAGAAGCCTTATAGGGGGAATTTACTACGACAACGCCATTTGCTTTTAAAGCTTTTTTTATAGCACTGTCATACCACTTTGAAAAATTTGTTTGGGTAGTGCTGTAGCCTAAATTATCACCTTTATTATCTGTAACGACTGCAATTATATTTTTATGGATTCTTTCATCTTGAAATTTGTTTAAATATACACTTTGAGCATGTTTGTTGAAGCTTAAAAAATTTACCGTATATGGTTTTACAGATATAACTCCGCCTTTATATGAACACCCACTTAGAAAAAACATTATAACTGAAATAAACAATAAACTTATCGTTTTCATATTTGCCTCCTTGAGCAATTAATCAATCTTTAATACACTTAAAAATGCCTCCTGTGGAAGTTGGACTTTACCTATGGATTTCATTCTTTTTTTACCTGCTTTTTGTTTTTCAAGTAACTTTCTTTTTCTAGTTATATCACCACCATAGCACTTGGCAGTTACATTTTTACCCATTGATTTAACTGTTTCTCTTGCTATTATTTTATTGCCTATACTTGCTTGGATAGCTACTTCAAAAAGTTGTCTCGGCACCAACTCTTTCATAGCTTTTACAAGCTCCCGCCCTTTACTCATAGCCTTATCTTTGGGTACTATAATGGAGAGTGCATCAACAATTTCATTTGCAACTCTGACATCAAGTTTTACAAGATCACCCTCTTCATAACCAACCGGTTCATAATCAAAACTTGCATAACCTTTTGTACTTGATTTTAGTTTATCATAAAAATCCATAATTATCTCATTCATCGGAAGTAAATACTCTAAAAGAACTCTGTCTGTCGTTATATAATCCATATTTTTCTGGATTCCTCTTTTATTATTTAAAAGAGTTATAATATTGCCTAAAAATTCAGTTGGTGTCACTATGGTTGCTTTTACATAAGGTTCATAAACTTTTTCTATCTTATTCACAGGAGGAAGTTCGCTTGGATTTTGTATTTGAACAGTTTGGCCATCTGTTTTTTTAACTCTGTATACAACAGTAGGAGCAGTAGCTATGAGATCGATGTTAAATTCTCGCTCTAACCTCTCTTTTACTACTTCCATGTGCAAAAGTCCCAAAAAACCAATCCTAAAGCCAAACCCTAAAGCAGCCGATGTTTCAGGCTCATAAGAGATACTTGAATCATTCAATTTCAGCTTATCTAACGCATCTCTTAAATCTTCAAATTTATCTGTTTCTATAGGATAAATACCTGCAAAAACAAAAGCCTTAGCTTCTTGCAAACCTTGAATTATATCTTTTGTAGGATTTTTTGCATCTGTTATCATATCTCCGACTTTGACATCTCCAATATTTTTGAGCCCTAAAACTACTATGCCTATCTCACCTGTCTTGATGGTATCTGTCTTGATTTGCTTTAGTGGATGAGGGTATTTAAGAGATAAGACTTCATGCTTTTTTTTAGTGCTCACCACAAGTATCTCTTTTCCTTTTTTAAGCTCACCGTCAAAAACTCTAACAAGAGCCAAAGCACCTAGATAATTATCAAACCAACTATCATATATAAGAGCTTTTAAAGGCTTGTTTTTATCTCCTTTAGGTGGAGGTATTTTCTCTATTATTGCATGGAGCAACTCTTTTATGCCTATACCGCTTTTTGCACTTACTTCAAGTACATGCTCACAATCAAGCCCTATAGTATGCTCAATTTCATTTTTTACTTTTTGAGGATCGGCTGCTGGGAGATCAATCTTATTTATAACCGGTATGATTTCTAAGTCATGCTCTAATGCCACATATACATTGGCTATAGTTTGAGCTTCAACTCCCTGAGAGGCATCCACTACCAAAAGCACTCCTTCGCAAGAACCTAATGATTTGCTAACTTCGTATGAAAAGTCCACATGACCTGGAGTATCTATAAGATTTATGATATATTTTTTTCCGTTTTCTTCATAGTTTAGTCTAACCGATTGAGCTTTTATAGTGATTCCTCTTTCTTTTTCTATATCCATAGTATCCATCACTTGAGAGCTCATCTCCCGATCACTTATAGCACCACACTCACTTATAAGCCTATCTGCCAAGGTACTTTTGCCATGATCAATATGGGCAATAATCGAAAAGTTTCTAATATTTTTTTGCACTTTATACTCTCCCTTTCAAAGAAGATTCACCTTTGACAGGAGAAACAATCACAACTTGCACTATTTTGAAATATTGTTTCATTAAACAAAAAGTCCATTTACACTTTCGTTATGGTAAACCCTTCTTATGACTTCAGAAAATAGTGGGGCAACGCTAAGGACAGTTATTTTTTCACTCTTGGATTTTAAAGGAATTGTATCTGAAACTATAAGCTCGTCTAAATTGCTTGAACTTATTCTCTTATAAGCAGGGCCACTTAAAACTGCGTGAGTACAGCAAGCCATCACACTTGTAGCACCTCTTTCTTTTAATACTGATGCACCTTTGGTAATAGTTCCGGCAGTATCTATCATATCATCCACCAAAATGACATCTTTGCCCTCGACATCTCCTATGATATTCATAACTTCGCAAACATTAGCCTTTTCTCTTCTTTTGTCTATGATAACCATATCAATACCTAGTTTTTTTGCAAATGCTCTCGCTCTTGCAACTCCACCGATATCTGGACTTGCTATAATTGGATTTTTTAAATTTTTTCTTTTTATATAGTCTAAAAAAATGATATTGCCATAAAGGTTATCAACCGGGATATCAAAAAAACCTTGGATTTGTCCTGCATGCAAATCAATAGTTACAACTCTGTCAATTCCTGCTGTTTGAAGTAAATTGGCTACTAATTTTGCCGAAATTGGAACTCTTGGGGCTGCTTTTCTATCTTGCCTTGCATACCCAAAATACGGCATTATGGCAGTTATACTGTTTGCAGAACTTCTTTTTAGGGCATCTGTCATGATAAGTATCTCCATAAGAGTATCATTTGCTGGTGCACAGGTAGGCTGAACTATAAATACATCTTTACCTCTTACACTTTCACTGATTTGTACACCTATCTCACCATCACTAAATCGTTTTATTGTAGCATCTGAGAGTGGCAGAGTTAAATGTTTAGCAACTTTTTTTGCAAACTCTTCGTTAGCGGTCCCCGAAAAGACTTTATATCCTCGCATTTTGATTGTCCTTATAGTTAAAAATTGACTAAATGTCGAACTGTAATTATATTGAAAAAGTGCTTATATGTACTTAATGTTATGATTTTATCAAAAATTTAAATTTTTGCTCCATATTGATAGATTCGTCCCTGCCGTAAACTATGATATTTCTGTCAACTTCTATAAGTTTATCGCTTATCTTATCAGGATAATCAACATAATTTAAAATATGCTTTATGGTATTTATTCTGGCTTTTTTCTTATTATCACTTTTTACAACTGTCCAAGGTGCTTCTTTTGTATGAGTAGCACTTAGCATCATAAATTTTGCAAGAGTATACTCATCCCATAATTTTTGTGATTCTTTATCGACAGGAGAAAGCTTATACTGCTTTAAAGGATCAGTCTCTCTCGCTTTAAATCTTCTAGCTTGCTCTCTTTTGGATACTGAAAAATAAAATTTAAATATCTGTATTCCCTCTTCTACTATCATTTTTTCAAACTCTGGTGCATCTTTTAAAAATTTATGGTGTTGCCTCTCAGTACAAAATCCCATAACAGGCTCCACCATAGCACGGTTATACCAACTTCTATCAAACAGCACTATCTCTCCCGCACTTGGCAAATGCTCAACATACCTTTGAAAATACCATTGATTTTTTTCTTTTTCATCAGGTTTTTCAAGTGCTACTACTCTAGCACCTCTTGGATTTAAATGTTCTGTTATCCTTTTGATAGTTCCACCTTTTCCAGCAGCATCTCTGCCCTCAAAAATCATTAATATTTTAAGTCCCTTATCTTTGACATGGTTTTGAAATTTTAAAAGCTCGACCTGAAGCATTTTCAACTCTTTTTCATACTCCAAAGTTTCTTTTTTAACCCATATTTGAACTTTATTTGCTCTTGTTTTTGTCATTTTATCAGTAATTGTTTGATGTTTTTTGTTTTGCATTTTTATATCCTTAGTTGATAAATTTACCACTTTTTGCTCTTTGTATCTCCATAATCTCTATTTCTCTTGCTCCAGAGACAACAATATTATGATTTAGTACATACTCTATTGCTTCGTTTCTATTGGTATAATTTACAGAATTTAGTATAACCTTTATAGCCTCAAGTCTTGCTTTATGTTTATTATTAGATCTTATAATTGTCCAAGGTGCATTGTAAGAATTCGTTTGCTTTAACATATCATATTTTGTATTGGTAAAATCATCCCATCTCTCTTGAGCTTGCAAATCAATTTCACTTAGTTTCCATTGCCTAAGGGGATCATTTTTTCGTCTTTCAAATCTTTTAGCTTGCTCATCTTTTGTAACACTAAAATAGAGTTTTATGAGTATAATACCTTGTCTGACAAGATCTTTTTCAAAGCCCTTAACCCCTTTCATAAAATCATCATGCTCTTTTTTTGTGCAAAAATTAAATACAGACTCTACCATAGCCCTGTTATACCAACTCCTGTCAAACAATACAATTTCTCCAGCTACTGGAAAATGTTGGACATATTTTTGATAGAACCATTGTGTTTTTTGCTCTTGAGTAGGTTTTCCAAGAGCTACGACACGGTAATGTTTCTCATCCATATATCTTGTTATCCTTCTTATAGTCCCGCCTTTTCCGGCAGCATCTCGTCCCTCAAAGAGAATTATCATTTTTTGATTACTCTCTTCAAGATACTTTTGCAACTTGATAAGTTCAGCTTGATATGGCTTTAATTCTTGTTCTTGTTTTCGTTTTTTTACAGCTTTACTCTCAAATTGTTTTTCTTGTTTTTTTCTTTTATATACATTTATCAATTCATCCAAAGAGATTTTCTTATCTTCAATTTCAAAAATATCATCTTTTATATTTTCCACATTACTCTCCTTTGTTGCAACTATATGGCTATAATATCCAAAATATGATAAAATATAAATAAAATGTTAATTCAAAAAAATAGTACATAAAATTAAGGTATGATTTTGTTTTTTCCAGACTCAACTATCTTTCCATGAAATCTTGCAAAAATTTCATTTAAAGATTTTTCTTCATTATATAATACATAAACTTTTTCCAAATTGGATAAAATTCCCTCTTCCATCCATTCTCTTAATTCATCGTATTCACTAAACTCGTAACCGAATTTTTTCATCAATTTTGCAGTATAGTTATCAACCGGAAGAAACTCTTTTTCACAAGCATAACAAAGTATACTGTCACTACTTTCTTTTCCCAAACCTTTTTGTAAAAGCAACCATTGTCTATCCACTTGTTCTCTAAAAATATCAAAACTCCCAAAATCTTTTATGATATTGTTTGAAAGTAATTTTAATCTTTTGGCTTTTGTATTATAAAAACCGCTCGGCTTTATAAGAGTTGAAAGTAAGTTGATATTTATATTTGCTAACTTCTCAAGAGAAAGCATATTTTCTTGTTTTAAATTTTCCAACGACTTCTCAACTCTTTCCCATTTGCTCTGTTGAGTCAAAATAGTTCCTACAACAACTTCAAAGCTCCTGCTTTTTGGCCACCAAAGCTTATCTTTTAATTCTTTTAAATATCCGAGTTCTTTTAAATATTTAAAAATATCAAAACTGCTTTGTATATCCATACTCACTCCAAAAAAGCTTTTTGTAAGCTTATCTCATCTTTATCATCATAAATCTTTATTTTATACCCATCCAAACATTTGCCATCAAAAATATCCAAAACTACAAATTGCAATATTTTTTTACATTTTTTTGGAATATCAAAGGATGAGGGAAGTCCTGTTAAAAATCTTTTCAAAGGTGCTTCTTTATCCATTCCTATAACACCGTCTCTACAACCGCTAAGCCCAACATCACTCACATAAAATGTACCCTTATCTATCATCAAATCATCTGTTCCGATATGAGTATGAGTTCCACAAATAGCACTTACCTTTGCTTTTAAAATACAAAACAATGCTCTTTTCTCACTTGTTGCTTCAGCATGAAAGTCTATAAATATATTTTTAATCCCGATACTTTGCAACCTGCTAATCTCTTCTTTGATAGACAAAAAAGGATTGCCGACCATTGGCATCGTAAAATGACCCATAAGATTTATGATAGCTATCTCTTCATTATTTAATTTGATTATCTTTACACCGATTCCTGGAACACCTTTTGGATAATTTAAAGGTCTTACAATAGGCAATGTATCTAAAAAAGGGATGATATCTTTTTTATCCCATATATGGTTTCCGCCAGTCATAAAATCAATTCCGTAACTTAAAAGTTCATTTGCATTTTTAATACTGAGTCCAAATCCATGACTTGCATTTTCTGTATTTGCTATAACTAAGTCAATATTGTATTCTTTTTTTAAGTCTTTCAAATATTTTTTGACCATTTCTCGCCCAGGTTTTCCAACAATATCGCCTATAAATGCTATCTTCATTTAAGCTCTCTTAGAACAGTTTTTAAGATTTCGTCATCATCTTTACTTCTTGCTTTTATCTCTTTTTTACTTTCATTTTCATAAACAAAAGATATGTTTTGTTGATAATTTGACACGAGAGTTACTCCTTTTTTTATAGCCATTATCTTTATACAAATTATATCCAAAAATTGTTTTGTTACCTCATCAATCTCACCAAATCTATCATTTAACTCATCTTCTATCTCATATACTTCATTTAAACTTTCACACTTACCAAGCCGTCTGTAAATCTCAAGCCTCAGTCTATCCTCACGAATATAAGTATCATTTATAAAAGCACTTATATTTAACTTAATGCTTACCTCTTTTTTCTTAATAACTTTTTTATTTAAAAGCTCATTGATGCTATCTTCTAACATTTTAAGATATTGCGTATAACCTATATTTTTGATATGCCCACTTTGAGCTTTTCCTATTAGATTGCCCCCGCCTCTTATCTCCAAATCATGATAAGCCAAAACAGAACCACTACCAAGAAATGAGTTTGACTCAAGAGCTAAAAGCCTTTTTTTGGATATTTCACTTAGTTTGTCTTTGTTTTGCACCATTAAATAGCAATACCCTTCATTTTTCCCTCTTCCGACTCTTCCACGAAGTTGATGAAGATCTGCTATGCCAAAATTTTCAGCATTTTCTACAACCATGCTGTTTACATTTGGTATATGGATACCGGATTCAACTATGGAAGTTGACAAAAGCATATCATACTCACCATTTTCAAAAGCCAACATTTGTTTTTCCATTTCAGATGAAGAAATTTTTGAGTGCAAAGTCAATATTTTCAGATTTGGCATAATCTCTTCTAAATATTTTTTTCTGTCATTTATAGTTACAATTCTATTATGAATATAAAATATCTGTCCTCCTCGCCTTAACTCTCTTGAGATAATCTCTTTTAGTACAGGTTTGCTGAACTCTTTAACAAAAGTTCTGACATCTTTTTTCTCAAGCGGTGGGGTTAGTAGCTGAGAATATTGCTTTATACTAGAAAGAGCCATATTTAAACTCCTAGGTATCGGGGTTGCGCTCATAGATAAAATGTGAACATTTTTTTTCAAAGATTTTAACTTCTCTTTTTGCTTAACTCCAAACTTATGCTCCTCATCTATAACAAGCAAAGCTAAATTTTTAAATTTCGCATTAAACAGTGCATGAGTTCCTACTACTATACTAACTTTACCGTTTTCCAAACCTTCCAATGTTATTTTTTTATCCTTTGAAGAGACAAATCTGTCAAGCTTGTAAATATTTATATTAAATTTTTCAAATCTATCTTTGAGAGTCTTGTAGTGTTGATTTGCCAAAAGTGTTGTAGGAACGATAAGAGCACTTTGAAAACCATTTTTATAAGCTACAAGCATTGCATTCATGGCTACTTCTGTTTTGCCAAAACCAACATCACCGCTTAAAAGCCTATCCATTATATTTCCGGAATGTAAATCCTGAAATATCTCGCTTATAGTCTTATTTTGATCTTTTGTATATTCAAAACCAGATTGTTTTTGAAATATTTCAATCTCTTCCATATCACTTTTTAAAGTAACAGCACTCTCAAGCTCTCTTATAGCTGCAAGTTCCACTATCTCTTTGGCTATCTCAAAAAGCCTTTCTCTTACTTTCTCTTTTAGTTTTGTAAAACTTCCTTTTCCAAGTCTGTCAACTACTGCTAAAGCGCCGCTGTCACTTATATATCTATCTATTTTATCTATATTTTCAACAGGCAATAAAAGCTTATCGTTATTTTGATAAAATATTTGGATAAAATCTCTTTTAGCGCCAAGCACGGTTGCATTTTCTAACCCCTTAAATATACCAATACCATAATCTTCATGAACAACATAATCCCCAGCTTTAAGTTCATCCAAAACAATTTTACTTATTCTTCTTCTTTGTTTTGGCAATCTTTTATTAAGAGATACTATCAATTCATTCTTACTTATGATATTAATTATTGCTTTATTCGTTACAACATATTTTTTATATTCATCATCAAGCATTGAACTTTTGACTATTGCATCATTTTTTGCTAAAATTTTTATCTTTTTATCTAAATGAAATTTTAGAAAAGGATTTATATCTATGATTTTTATATCATTAAATTCTTTTGGCTCACTTATAAGTTTTGCATATTTTCTTATATCTTTTATTTTGGGATAAAAACTTTTCAACTCTTCTATTTCATTATCCATACCAGCAGATAAGTATGTATCAAAAATCTCAGGATAGTATATGCCAAGATCATCTAAAACCCAAAATCCCAATGAATTTATATCTTTAAAAAAACTATTACTTTCTAATTTTTCAACTTTATTTGATATATTTTGATACTCTTTTTTATTTAACCCAAAATTTACAGGGGTTATCTCTATCTCTTCTAATTCCTCTTTTAAGCTTTTTTGATTTTCACACTCAAAAAATCTTATACTCTCACACTCATCATCAAACAAAGAAATTCTTATAGGCTTTTTGTAATTTATTGAAAATATATCAATAATATCACCCCTAAAAGATACTTCACCCTTTTCTTCAACTATATCAACAAAATTGTATCCCCATCTAAATAACTTATCTTTTAAAATTTTTAAATTAATTGTATCGGCAAAAGATATTTTCTCTCTTTTAAAAAGCTCTTTTTTAGGAAGAGGGTAAGCAACGGTGCTTAAAGGAGAAATAATAACTTTTTTCTTTGACTTATCAAAATAATAATCACTCATAGATGAAAAAAGCTCAATTAACTCATTTTTGTATGCTCTTAAATCTTCACCATAGCCAACCCTGATATCAGGAAAAATAAAAGTTTTAAAGCCTAAATATCTACATACACTTTCGATATTTAAAACTTCTTGATAATCTTTTGCGATAAGAAGAGTGTTTGGGCCTTGATAGCTTTTTAAAAACTCATAAATTTTTGCTTGCACTGTTTATCTTATTTAATTCATTTTTTTTCAATTGACTCTCTCCTTCAAATATGGAATCTGATTCTATCATTAAATCTTTAGATATGATTTTTCCAACTATTTTTCCATCCTTTAAAAGCTCTATGCTATCACAATCAGCTGTCCCTTCAAAAAGACCGCTAACTATAAGTTTAACAGAAGACAATTCGCCTTTTATGCTACCTTCTGCTCCGATACTAACTATATTGGTTGAGTTTATCTTACCTGTAACTTCACCATCAATGTGAAGTTTACAGTTTAAGTTAAATTCTCCATCTATTTTTGTACCTGCTGCGATGATAGTTGTATTTGACTCTGTATCGCTTTTATTAAAGATTGCCATTTAATTTTCCTTTCTTTTTTAAAAATATAATTAAAATCCTTGTTATTCCATTTTACAAAGTAGTACGGATTTAAAAATCTTTGCAAATACATAACTCCATAATGTAAATGATGGCCGGTTGAAAGACCTGTACTACCAACATATCCTATTATTTGACCTTTTTTTACAAAATCACCGTTTTTAACTACTCTTTTGCTTAAATGACCATACAAAGTTTTAAAACCAAAATTATGATCAAGTATGATTAAATTTCCATATCCGCTTCTTTTATGATATCCTGAATACTCAACTATCGCATCAGCCGGAGCGATAATCCTCTCTCCCATTTTAGCTCTTAAATCCAATCCCGGATGAAATTCTTTCTTTTTTAATATAGGATTTATTCTCCATCCAAATTTTGATGATATTCCATTATTTGGAACAGGATAACCATTTGGTATATTCTTGAAAAATTCTTTCCTGTCAATAGAAGTAATCTTCAAATTATTTATTCTATTGCTAATACTTTCATTTATATCACTTGAGATACCCATAATATTTTCTAAATCAGATATTTTATCATTGATTTTATCTAATCTTTCACTTTTTTGTTTTATTTTATCTTTTACTATTTTGTACTTATTGGATAAATTTATATTTTTTTGCAACAATATTTTTGTTTGTTTTTCATACAATAGTTTTTTTGAGTTTATACTATTTAGCTCGCCTAAAAGTATCTTTATCCAAATTATACCAACCAACACAAACACAAGAACAAATAAAATAAAATAAAATAAAATTTTTTTAATTATCTGATTAACAGTATAATGTTTTGATCCGTTTACATCAGAGATTATAATCGTTAATTTATTTCTCAAGCAAACTTCCTCAAAAATTTTTCAACCACTAAAAATGATCCAAAAACCAAATATTGTTTTTTACTGTCAATTTTTTCAAATATTTTTACTTTTAATTTTATATTTTCTATACTTTGCTTTATAATTGATATATTTTCAATTCTTTTTGAATTTACAGGCAATATTTCCACTCTTTCTATCACAGGTTTTAGTATATTTAAGATTTCTTTATAATCTTTATCTTTATAACTATTATATACCAATATTATCTTACTTCCCTCAAATGATTTTCTCAGTGCTTTTGCAGCTAAAACATTGTGCCCTACATCTATTGTAATATTCTTAGATACCTTTTGACACCTGCCAAAAAGTATTAAATCATCAAAATAATTTATATTTATTTTAAAATCCAAATACTTCAAAACAGAAACAGACAATAAAAGATTATCTTTTAAGAAATCGGGTATATTTTTTCTTAGAGCGAAAGACTCTACACTATTTATATCTTCATTATTTATTAAATTTTTATAAAACTGTATCTCTAAATCTTTACTCTTTGATAATCTTTCAATGATTTGAGATACCTCATCATAAGGTTGCTTTGAAATAATAGCCTTTTTTTGAATGCTTCTTAATTTTGTTAATGCAATATCTTCAATATTATTTCCCAAAAACTCTTGATGGTCATACCCGATAGGAGTAATCACGCTTAAGTACTTTTCAAATACCTGTGTTGCATCAAACTCACCTCCTAGTCCTGCCTCTAGGACTATATAATCACAATCTTGCAGTATATACACAGCCATTAAAGTAGTATATTCGAAATATGACAATGATTTCAAATCATCTATTTCTAAAATATCAGATAAATATTTGTGAGCTTTTTGCAAACTTAAATCATCAATATCTTTTCCATTATACCAAATGCGTTCATTAAAATTTAAAATATGAGGTGAGCTGTAATGCCCTACTTTCAACCCTGATTTATATAAATACCAAGCTATAAATCTACCGGTACTCCCTTTTGCATTTGTTCCTACAATATGAATAATTTTTCCAATTTTAAAATTTGATTTGATTTTTTGCCAAATTCGCGGCATTCTTTGATAATCAATTTCATCATAAAACAGCGGTTTGTTTTCTAAGAATTCTTTATAGAGCAAATCCTATTCCTGCCGCTTTGTTTTGCATGATAGAGCATTTTATCAGCTTGCTTGAGAGTATCTTGAGAATTTTTACAGTATTTTCTCTCACTAACTCCTATACTTACTTTGACATCTATTCGTTCATTTTTATATATAAATTTAAAATTTGCTATAATTGATCTTATTTTTTCGGCAAATTCAGCAGCACTTTTTAACTCTGTACTAGGAAGTATAACCAAAAATTCTTCACCACCATACCTTCCTATAAAATCAACCTCCCTTGTAAATCTTTTAAGTATTTTTCCAAGGGCGGAAAGTACTATATCGCCCGCATCATGTCCATAGGTATCGTTAATATTTTTAAAATGATCTATATCTATAAAACAAAGAGAATAATCAATCTTGTATCTTTTGTAAGCATCTTCAATCTTTTTAAGTTCATCATCTAATGCTCTTCTTGAGGATAATTTAGTCAAGAAATCCTCTTTACTCTCTTTTTTGGCAATAATCAAAGCATTTTCCAACTTTTCATTTCTCAGCTTTAACTGTTTGATCATTTTTTGATTTTCCTGCATCTTGTTATTTAGCGTTCTAGTTTCATATTCTAATGAATCAGCAATGTTTATAAGCTTTTTTTGCACAATTTCAAAAGTATCGGCTTTAATATCAATTTCTTTTAATTCATTTCTTACTTTGATAACATTTTTATTACTTGAACTACTACTGTTGATAAGACTTAATAATCTTTTTTCTATTTCAAATAATATTTTATCAACTTCACTGAATTTCTTTTTAAGCTCATTTTTATCCAGTTGAACTCTTTTTTTAATCATTCTCTTAATATCATCTTGTATGGAATCAGTTGCTAAAATTTCAGGAGCATTCCTAAGCTCATAACTAATTTCAGCCAAATCATCATCAATTCCTGAAGCTATCGAAGGTGCCAAGGTTGCGATAATAAGAGGTGCTAACTTTTTATATAACTCTTTTTCATTACCGGTATTTAAACACCTAAGTATAGAATTAACAAATTCTCTCAAATCATTTTTATCAGTAGCACAATATCCATCTATTTTATTTAAGAAAGAATCATCATAGCTTGTTAAAAAATCAAACCATTTATCCTTTAATAAGTTAATACTTTTTGCATCTGTTTTATTACTAATATTTTTTAGAGTATTCTCTGCTAATTCTCTTGCACTTTTATTGTGCAATATAGTAATACTTTGTAGCAATCTTTTCACCAAAAAATATAAAGCCTCGATCACTTCACTGTCATCATTTTTTAAACTTCTGCGTAACCTCGAAGATAAAAACATAAAAAGCTCATCTAAATTTTTTACATTAAAATTTTTTATTTCATTTTTTATTTTTTTATCAAGTTTTTCTATATATTTTTCAAGCTGTCTGCAATCTTCTAAAATAAAACCTTTCTCTTTTGCAACTTGACAAAAAACCTCCTGATAGTTACTAGGGGTAAATATTTTTTTCTCTTGATTTATCCTCTTAATTGAATCTTTTATAATATCATTTATTTTTGTTGCCATTTAACATACCCTTAATAGCTACTTTTGATACAAATTCTCCAATAGCCTTGTATGATGCAAATTTGATAGCATCAAATCTTTTTGTATCAGAAATAACACTGTTAGCTTCTATTGAAAAATCATAAATACCACTGACATTAAAAGTGCCTTTTTTACCAAACTTATCGACATAAATTATATTTAAGGACACAGTTGCTCTGTAAGCAATAACATATCCATTTGGATCATAAGCAGTTGGAGTAAAGCTTATACTGTTAAATTTTACAAAAAATTCACTGTTTGCTTCATCTTTTTTATCTACAATTTTTGATTTAAATTCTGCAACTATTGCCTCATTAACAGCATCTTTGATAAGAACTGAGTTTTCTGGGTTATGTACATCTATAAAAACTTCTGCATATATTTTATTGCCCAAAATTCTTTTTGAATACTGTGATGATGGTCTATAACCACAGCCGACAAAAAATATAAATAGAATTAAAACTGTTAAAATCTTGCCGACTTTTATCACATTCATCTTTTATCCTTAAGCCTATTTTACAACTATATTTATAAGTTTGCCAGGAATATATATCTCTTTTAAAATATTCTTGCCTTCAAGCCATTTTACAACTTTTTCTTTTGCAAGAGACAGTATATCATCTTTTTTTGTATTTTTACTAACTTCTATCTCTTCTCTTTTTTTACCATTTATAGTAATAACAAGTTTTATGACATCTTCTTCAAAAACTTCCGGCAACACTTCTGTTTTTCTAAAATTTTCTCTTTCAAAAAGTTTTTCACTAAGTTCCCAGCAAACATGAGGCACAATAGGTTCTAAAATATTTAAAATGATATAGTATCCCTCGCTCCAAACATCACTATTATTTTGAGTATTTAGTGCGTTTAGAGCTTCCATACAAGATGCAATGAGAGTATTGAAACTATACTCTTTTTCGTATGTTTGATTTGATTTTCTCAAAGCTTCATACACTTTTTTTCTAGCAAATTTTTCTTCTTTGGACAAGCTGTCATGATTTATTTTGACTAATGAGTTCATCTTTTTAACTCTATTGCTTCTTTCATATAATCTTTTTATAAATCTAAAAGCTCCCTCAACCGCACTGTCATTCCATTCCAATTCTTTAGCGGGAGGTGCTGCAAAAAGTATAAAAAGTCTTGCCGTATCGGCTCCATATTTTTTTATTATCTCATCAGGATCAACTGTATTGCCTTTAGATTTGCTCATTTTAGCACCATCTTTTAGCACCATTCCTTGAGTTAAAAGTTTATCAAACGGTTCATCAACTTTTATATAATCCAAATCTCGTAAAGCCTTGGTAAAAAATCTGGCATATAAAAGATGAAGTATCGCATGTTCAATACCTCCAATATATTGATCTACATTCATCCAGTAAGCAACATCATCCTTGTCGATTCCTTCCTCAAGCCACTTTAAAGGATTTGTAGCATATCTTAAAAAATACCAAGAAGATTGTACAAAAGTATCAAGAGTATCAGTTTCTCTTAAAGCATCTTCTTCACATTTAGGACATTTGCAATATTTCCAAGTCGGATGAGACTCTAAAGGATTGCCCTCACCGGTTATCTTAATATCCTCAGGAAGAGTTATGGGTAAGTTTTCTTTTTTTTCCGGTACAAGTCCGCATTTTGGGCAGTGAACAAACGGTATGGGTGCACCCCAATACCTTTGGCGACTAATGCCCCAGTCTCTTAGTTTATAATTTATCTCTTTTTTACCAAGACTATTTTCTTCAAAATACTTCATAATCTCTTTTCTGGCTTCCGCACTTTTAAGTCCGCTAAATTTGCCACTGTCTATCAACTCACCATCATCAGTAAAAGCACCGTCTGTATCCATATCTTTTAAAGGCTTGACAACTTGTTTTACAGGCAAATCATATTTAAGAGCAAACTCATAGTCTCTTTCATCATGAGCTGGAACTGCCATAACAGCACCACCTCCATATCCTATAAGAACAAAATTGGCAACCCAAACAGGTACTCTTTTTTTTGTTAAAGGATGAATAACATCAATGCCAAGGCTCAGCCCTTCTTTATCTTGCATAGATCTCTCTTTTTCACTCATATTTTGCATTTTTTTGATGGCTGTTATCTTTTCTTCACTTAATAATTTATGTTCTATCAAGTATTTGATAATAGGATGTTCCGGTGCAAGCGCTGAGTAACTGACACCATAAACTGTATCGGATCTGGTTGTAAAAACCTTATATCCGTCAAAACAGTTGCCAAGTTTACCTTTTGATTCTTTACTCAATTCAAATGTAAAACTAAGCCCCTCGCTTCTTCCTATCCAATTCTCTTGCATTTTAAGAACCTGGGGAGGCCATTTATCTTCAAGCATCTTAAGATCATCAAGTAATTCTTGTGCATATTTTGTTATAGATATATAGTATCCGGGCATCTGTTTTAACAAAACTTCATTGCCACACCTCCAGCAACAACCATCTTCAACTTGTTCATTTGCAAGCACTGTTTGACAACTCTCGCACCAATTTACACTGTTTGATTTTCTGTAAAGAAGCCCATTTTTATACATGTTGATGATATATTCTTGTTCAAATTTGGTATATATTTTATCACTTGTCGCAAATTCTCTTTTTTTGCTAAATGAGAGCCCCAGGGCATCTAACTCTTTTTTCATGTAATCTATATTTTCATAAGTCCACTTTTTAGGATGAAGTTTATGTTTAATCGCAGCATTTTCAGCCGGCATGCCAAAACTATCCCACCCGATAGGATGAAGTACATTGAACCCTTTTTTTCTGGCGTTTCTTGCTATCGCATCACCTATTGAATAGTTTCTAACATGTCCCATATGTATCCTGCCACTAGGGTATGGAAACATACTAAGAATATATTTTTTTTTCTTTTTTCGATTATCTTCAGGCTCAAAGGAGTTATGTTCGCTCCAAAATTTTTGCCACTTTTTCTCAATCTCTTTCGGATTATACTGCATTTAAAAAAGCTCCTCATTTTACACTGTTTAAGTCTAATTTTATCAAAATTGCCATAAAAAGAGGTTTAATTCGCTGACCTTACGCACTTTTTTCTTGAAAAACCCTATTTTTCGTAAGCTTCAAGGGGTTGTGGGGATTTTAATCCCTGCCACTTAGAGAGCTCTACTCATAGTCAGTAATTCATTAGAAGTTGTTATCAAAACAGGCACTTGTTATTTATCCAAAAAGTTCTATAACTTCTTGCTCATTTAAAATCTTTCCCCTTGATTTTACTTCACCGTTTATAACAATAGCTGGCGTACTTATGACACCATAGCTCATAACTTCAACCAAATCCTCTATTTTTTCTAAAGTTGCACTTTTGCCTGTACTTTCTAATGCACTTTTTACGATCTTCATTTGTGTATCACAGTTTGCACAACAATCACTGCCTAAAACCTTTATATCCATCTTTAACTCCTTATTGTAATATTATATTAAATAGATAACCTACCAAGATTATCCCAACTCCGACTATACTGAAAAACAGTATAATCAATCTCCAACTTAAAATCTTTTTCAAAATCATAGCCTCAGGAAGAGACAGTGCAACAATAGCCATCATAAAAGATAGTGCAGTTCCCATCATCATTCCTTTTGCGGCAAGAGGTTGTATTAAAGGTGCTATTGTAGAAGCACCAGCATACATTGGAATACCGGCAATAACAGCAATCAATACAGCAAAAGGATTGTCTTTACCTGCATATTTTACAATAAAATCACTCGGCACGAAACCATGTATCACGGCTCCTACTGCAATGCCTAAAAAAACATATAAATATATATCTTTCATAATTGTTACAGCATTTTTCCATGCCTCATTTAAACGCTTCTTAAATGCAAGTTTCACAAAATGTGCATCTTCTACTTGTTTCGTATATGGTATTTTAATAAGTATATCTTCATCTCTACTCACTTTTCCCACTATATAACCTCCTGCTATTGCTGTTAATAATCCAAACAAAGTATATAGCGCTGCTATTTTCCAACCAAAAGTTGCAAATAAAATGGCTATTGCAATTTCATTGTTCATAGGACTACTTATAAGAAATGAAAAGGTAGCACTTCTTGGTATTCTTGCTTGTGTAAATCCTAAAAAAAGAGGTATTGAAGAGCAAGAACAAAATGGAGTTAAAATTCCAAAAATTGCCGCCAACAAGTTACCCACAAACTGCGATTTACCCTGTATAAAATCTCTTACTGTTTCAGTTTTAATATATGTCTGCATAAATGATATAATATATACGATTGCCAAAACCAAAGCTAAAATTTTAATAGAGTCATATATAAAAAAATGAATTGCATCAGCAATCTTTCCACTCATACCAAACAAGCTATACACCAAATAGTTTACACTTTGATTCCACATAATTCTCCTTTTAGAACTTTTATTTTTAAAAATTACAAGAAGTATAGCATAATATATATAATATATCAAGATATGTTGATATATTAAATGATAGTAAATTATATAGCAAAGTTGCTCCACTTAAAAAATATCATAATGTGTAGTGGTCTCATTATATTTAAGAAGCAGTATGCAGTATTATCGGCTGTAATATAAGGATTAATATATCAAAATTATTTGAGTAGCAGTCAATGAAGTAGTTAAGTTTGTCAATAGACTTACTTAACTACTTCATAGTTGGCAGTAAAAAGATTAAACCATTCCTCTTTCATACATTTCTCTCATTTTTTTCTTTTCAGCTTTGGCTTTATCTTTTTGAACTACTTTTCTTTTAAAGTCTTCAATATTAAATCCAAACCATTTTAAAAGCGGAGAAGCAACGAATATTGAGCTATATGTACCTACAACAATACCGACAAGAAGTGTAAAGCTAAATGCTACTATTATTTCTCCACCAAAAAGATATAGTGTCAAGACCACAAAAAATGTCGTTAATGATGTCAAGGTTGTTCTTGAAAGTGTTTTAGATACAGCATCATTTATAACATGAAAAAGATCATACCGCTTAGTTTCATGGATACCTTCTCTAATCCTATCAAATACTATAATTGTATCATTTAAAGAATAACCCATAAGAGTCAGAATTGCCGCTAATGTATCTAAATTGACATCTATATGAAAAAGAGCAACAGCGCCCAATGCTATAGAAACATCATGCACCAAAGCTGCCACCGAAGCGACAGCAAATCTCCATTCAAATCTAAATGCAACATACACTAAAATGGCTAATATAGAAAGAACCATTGCCAATAGACCCTTTTCTCTCAATTCTCCTCCGACTTTAGGACCGACTATATCAACTCTTCTAATTTTAAAATCACCTGTACCTTTTAGTAAAGTTCTTATTTTATCTCCAGTGTCTTCTTTTACAGAACTTGAACTAGTAGCAAACTTTATGATAACTTCTTTAGGAGAACCAAACTTTGTTATAGTTGCATTTTTAAATTCGGAATCTTTGCTTATGCTATCTCTTATTTTACTTATGGGGGCATTTTTTTCATACTTTACCTGCACTAAGGTACCGCCTTTGAAATCAAGCCCATAATTTAAACCTTTTGTTGCCAGCAAAACATAAGATGTCAGCATCAGTATAATAGAAATAGATATAAAAAACTTACTCTTACCCATAAAATCAAAAATTTTATCGCCTTTAAATATTTCCATTATTTCACCTTTATTCCAAACCAAATTTTTAAATTTTTCGCTCTTTCAATTATAGGCATTAGAGATTGATATATACCGTGAGTGCCTAATATTGCTGTTAGCATTGAAGCCAATATACCTATACTCATAGTTACAGCAAATCCTTTTATAGGCCCTGTTCCATAAGCATATAAAATAACTGCCGCTATAAGTGTTGTTATATTTGCATCAAGTATTGCACTCATGGCATTTGCATAACCTTTTTCTATAGCAACAGCTACACTTTTGCCCTCTCGCAGCAACTCTCTTATCCTCTCATTGATAATAACATTCGAATCCACCGACATACCAACTGTTAAAACAATACCTGCCATTCCAGGAAGTGTCAAGGTAGCACCAAAAAGTGCCATTAATGCTATGATTATAAATAAGTTTACAACAAGTGCAATGTCTGCAATAAATCCTGCATATCCATAATAACTAATCATAAATAAAACAACTAAAACAAATCCACTAATAAGTGCTATCATACTTTGTCTTATACTCTCAGCACCTAAAGAAGGTCCTATACTTCTTTTTTCAAGAAGTTTAACAGGAGCTAAAAGTGCCCCACTTCTAAGTGCTATGGCAACATCATGAGCTTCCTGTACAGAGAAACCTCCGCTTATCTGTCCGCTTCCGCCACCTATTCTTTCCCTTATAACAGGAGCTGAGTAAACCTTATTATCTAACACAATAGCCAAATGCTTTCCTATTGATTTAGCAGTGAAAGCACCAAATATTTTAGCTCCTTCACTATTTAGTGTAAAGTTGATGACAGGCTGATTCATATTATCAAAACCGACTCGTGCGTCTGTCAGCATACTTCCGTCAAGTATTGGTACAGCTTTAACAAGATATTCTTCTTTACTGTTTTTTGCACCATGAAGAATCACATCTCCATAACTTGCTGCTTCTTGATTACTCATATTATATACCTGGTCAGCTCTTTTTTCATCAACTGCCATTAGTTGCAAATGTGCTGCTTTTGCTATAAGTTTTCTAGCCCTTTGCTCCTGGGCTTGTGTTTTTATACCTGGAAGTTCCACTAATACATCAGTGCTTCCTTGTTTAGCTACTGTAGGATCAGACAGACCAAATTGATCCAACCTGTTTCTTATAGTATCTACTGCTTGATTTACTGCATATTGTTCAGTCTTTTTTATCTCACTTTTTGTTAAAGTAATTTTGTAGTTTAGCTTTTTATCTTTATTAACAACAAGACCTTTGATTTTACTTAGCATATTGTCCAAATTTTTCTCTTCAGAGTTATCAAGCAATGTAAAACTTACATCTTTTTTATCTACTCTTAGATTATCAATTACAATATCATTATCATCAGTGAAATACTTTATGCTTGAAGCAATAGATTTATATTTTGACTTAACAGCTTGTTTCACTTCTACTCCCAAAAGCATATGAAGCCCACCTTGCAAATCCAAACCAAGTTTTATTTTAGGACCATTTATAGACGGCACAAAACTAGGGATTGAAAGAACAATCCCCACTATCATGGTAAATATAAATATTATGACCCTATAATTCCATCTACTCTTATGCATCAACTTTCTTTGCTATATAATCTCTTGAAATCTTAACAACTGTATCATCATTAAGCTTAACTTTGATAAAATCTTCTTCAGGTTTTACAACCTCACAGATTAGTCCGCCATTTGTGATAATTTTATCACCTTTTTTAATTGCGGCCAACATCTCTTTGTGGGCCTTTGCCTGCTTTTGTTGAGGACGAATTACCAAAAAGTAAAAAATACCAAATAAAACTATAAGTGGTAACAATGAAGTCACAATACTACCTCCGCCTTGCATACGAATCCTTTAAATTTAAATTTTTGAAGGATTATTTTAGCACTTTTTACATAATAAAAGGCTTGAGTGTAACAATTTTTTTATCTTTTTTTATATATAGTGCATATTTTGGCTTCAATTTTCCTGTTGTCAATACAATTACAGGTATTATAGCTATATATTTTATGATAGTAAGCAGACAGGAAACTTTAACCTGGAGTGGTTTTTTTGTAGGAATTTTTTGGTTTTACTGGATAGGACTAAGTTTTAAATATTATAATTTAAGCTATCTTATCCCTTTTGTTATATTTGCGATATCTATAACTTATGCTCTGTTTTTTTGGATTTTGTCATACCCTAAAAATATATTTTACAGAATAGTTTTATTATTATTTGCATCCTATGCACACCCATTTGAATTTACATGGTTTAAGCCGGAATTAATGTTTACACAAAGCTATATAGGAGTACAAAAATGGCAATTTATGATAGTTCTCCTTACTATTTGTGCTAGTGTATCTGTTTATAGAAAATATCATAAAAAACTATTGTCATTTTTTCTTATACTGTTTATTGCTTTATCCTTTGAACCTTTAAAAGTACATATAAGAAAAATTCCTTTTAGTGTATATTTATATAACCAAAAAATACCTGAAAATATAAAATGGAATCCTCTTTATACAAATAAAATAATTAAAGACAATATAAAAGCAATCAAAAAAGAGATAAAAAATAAAAAAGATATGATTATTCTAAATGAAAGTGCTTTTCCGATATATCTTAATTTGGATAAAAGACTTTTAAATCAGCTAAAAGATTTATCACGACATATCATGATTGTAGCAGGAGCATTAAGAAAAGAAGGTAAAAATTTTTATAATTCTACTTATTATTTTATTGATGGAAAAATCAAAATTGCAAACAAAGTAGTATTGGTTCCATTTGGGGAGAAGATTCCTTTGCCTGCATTTTTAGCTAAATATATCAACAAAGAGTTTTTTGGTGGAGCATCTGATTTTAAAACTGCAAAAAAACCAACTACGATAATTATAAAAGGTATTAAATTTACAAATGCTATTTGCTATGAAACCACAGAAAACATAATGTATAAAAACCATCCAAAGTATATAATCGCAATAAGCAATAATGCATGGTTTACCCCCTCAATCGAGCCAACATTACAAAATATACTTATAAGATTTTATGCAAGAAAATTCAACACAACTATAATCCATTCAGCAAATATGGGAATAAGCGGTATATTTTAA